>NZ_JBEXRT010000038.1:0-70996 GCF_040613235.1 Streptomyces sp. NPDC006296
TCGGGGAAAGAACACGCGAACGCCCCATGGCCCCCCTCCGCCCCTCCGCGACCCCCCGGCCCGTTCATCTTCCGGCGGGCACCTCCCGGGCGGAGGTGCCGCAGGGGCCCGGGCCGCCCCGGCCCCGGAGGCCCGCGCCCCGAACCGCTCCCGGCCGGGTCCGCATCGGCCGTTTCGCGCCCAACACGGCTGTGAGCTGCGGACATTGACGTGGCACCGCAGGGCGCATGCAGGACGGGGAAACAAAGGCAAGCCCTCGGCCGGACACGGTCCCGTGACTTGCAGGACACGCTCGGGCAACAGAAGCGTCTTCAACTCTTGACACCCACCCCCTTGAGGCAGCAACCTTCCGGCATCAGCGCATGGGAGCGCTCCCATATCGAACGAGGTTTTTCGCTCGTACGGGGTCGGCACCGCCCATGGCCTCTCCGTACCACCGGTGTGCGCGACACCCGCGCGCAGACCGAGCAGATCGAACGCCAGTCCCACCCCGGAACAAGGAGTAGTGGAATGCGCATCACCCGCACCGTCGCAGGTCGAAGCCGCAGAACCGCCGTCATCGCCACCACGGGCCTCACGGCCGCCGCCCTGCTGCTGACCGGCTGCGGCGACTCGGGCTCGGACTCCGGCGAGGCCGACGCCGACGGGAACATCACCCTGACCGTGGCCGACTTCGGCCAGTTCGGCTACAAGGAGGCGGGGCTCTTCGCGAAGTACCACGAGCTCCACCCGAACATCACGGTCAAGGAGAACGTCACCGCCGAGGAGAAGGTCTACTACCCCAAGTTCCTCCAGCAGCTCAACACCGGCAGCGGGCTGGCCGACGTGCAGGGCATCGAGGTCGGCCGGGTGAAGGAGCTCGTCGACACCAAGGCGGACGCCTTCACCGACCTCTCCAAGGTGATCGACCCCGGCCAGTGGGTGAACTGGAAGGCGCTGCAGGCGAGCACCGACGACGGCAAGGTGATCGGCGCCGGCACCGACATCGGCCCCATGTCGATCTGCTACCGGCGTGACCTGTTCGAGCAGGCCGGTCTGCCGGCCGACCGCGCCGAGGTCGCCGAGAAGCTCGCCGGCGGCTGGGAGGACTACCTCGCCCTCGGTGAGGAGTACAAGAAGAAGGCCCCCGCGGGCAGTTTCTTCATGGACTCCGCCAGCGCCATGTACAACGGCGTGGTCAGCTCCGACTCGGAGCAGTACTACTCCAAGGACGGCGACGCGATCTACAAGGAGAGCGCCGGCGTCAAGGCGGGCTGGAAGCTCGCCACCGAGGCGGTCGACAAGAAGCTGACCCAGGGCCTGGCCCAGTTCAGCCCGCCGTGGCAGGCGGCCCTGCGCAAGGGCAGCATCGCGACGGTGGCCTGCCCCGCGTGGATGGCGGCGCAGATCTCCACCTACGCCGGTGACGAGTTCAAGGGCAAGTGGGACATCGCCCGCACCCCCGGGCAGACCGCGGCCAACTGGGGCGGTTCCTTCCTCTCCGTGCCCGCCAAGGGCAAGCACGTCAAGGAGGCCGGTGAGCTCGTCAAGTGGCTGACCGCGCCCGAGCAGCAGGCCGCCGTGTTCAAGGCGGCCGGCCTCTTCCCGTCCAACAAGGGCGCCTACGACCTCCCCGAGGTGAAGACCGCCGAGCTGGAGTACTTCAACAACGCCCCGATCGGTGAGATCTACGCCGAGGAGGCCCAGGTCATCCCCGCGGCGGTGCTCGGCCCGAAGGACGGCGTCATCAAGGACACCATCTCCACGCAGATCAACAACATGGAGCAGCGCGGCACCAAGCCGGACGACGCCTGGAAGGCGGCGACCGAGGCCATCGACAAGGTGATCGGCTGATCCTCTCCGGTGCGGGCCCCGGGACGGCTTCCACGCGTCCCGGCCGGCCCGCACCGGTGCCGGTCCCGCGACCGGCACCGTGCACCTCTCCGACACCTCCGCCGGACCCGGACCGGGATCCGGCCCGCCCCTGCGGTGTCGGCACACCCCAGGGAAGGACTCCCACCTGTGGCCACCACCACCCCCACCCGGGGCGCACCGGGCACCCGCCCCGGCCGGCGCGCCCCGAAGCCCATGACCCCCGGCCGCCAGGCGTGGCGCAGCCGGCTCTGGCGCTTCGACGACAAGGCGTCGCCGTACGCCTACATCGCGCCGTTCTTCCTCGTCTTCGGGGCCTTCGGGCTCTACCCGCTCGTCTACACCGGCTGGATCGCCCTCCACCGGGTGGAGATGACCAACCTCGACCAGATGGAATGGGTCGGCTGGGAGAACTTCGGCAACATCCTCCAGGACGCGGAGTTCTGGACCGCGGTGACCAACACCTTCGTCATCGGCGTCATCTCGACCGTGCCGCAGCTGATGATCGCGCTGGGCCTCGCCCACCTGCTGAACTACAAGCTGCGGGCCAGCACCTTCTGGCGCACCGTCATCCTCACGCCGTACGCCACCTCGGTGGCCTCCGCCGCCCTCGTCTTCGCCCTGGTCTTCCGGGCCGACGGCGGCCTGCTGAACTGGGTCCTCGGCTTCTTCGGCGGCGGCGGGACGAACTGGGCCAACGGCCACTGGTCGTCCAACATCGCCATCGCCGTCATCGTGATCTGGCGCTGGACCGGCTACAACACGCTGATCTACCTCGCCGCGATGCAGGCGGTCCCCTCCGACCTCTACGAGGCGGCCTCGCTCGACGGGGCCTCGCGCTGGCAGCAGTTCCGCAACGTGACGATCCCGGCGCTCCGGCCGACGATCCTCTTCACGATCGTCATCTCGACCATCGGATCGATGCAGCTCTTCGGTGAGCCCCTCCTGCTCGAAGGCGGCCAGATCGGAGCCCAGGGCGGCACCGAGCACCAGTACGAGACCCTCAGCATCTACCTCTACAACTACGGCTGGAACCTCGGACACCTCGGTCCGGCCGCCGCGGTCGCCTGGGCGATGCTCGTCCTGCTGCTGCTCATTGCCGCGATCAACTGGCTCGTCGGGCGCCTCGTGCGCAAGACCGCGGCCTGACCGGGAGCGATATCCATGACCACCACCACCAGCACCGCCACCGCTCCGGACCGGCACCGCGTCCCGGGGCCCGCCGTCCGCGACGTGCGTCCCGGCCGGCGCCGCTTCAAGCCCGGAGCCGGCCGCCAGCACCACGCGGGCCCCTTCGCCTACGTCGCGCTCGCCGTCGTCGGCATCGGCTCGCTGTTCCCGCTGTACTGGACGCTCGTCACCGCCTCCCGCACCCAGGACGAGGTGCTGGACACCCCGCCGCCCCTCCTCCCGGGCGGCAACCTCCTCAACAACCTCCAGGCGGCCTGGGAGCAGGCCAACCTCGGCAAGGCGATCGTCAACACGGTCATCGTGTCCGCCAGCATCACCGCGGCGACCCTGCTCTTCTGCACCCTGGCCGGTTACGCCTTCGCCAAGATGCGCTTCAGGGGCCGCGGCGCGCTGATGACCGCGGTCATCGCCACGCTGACCATCCCCCCGCAGCTCAGCGTCGTCCCGCTGTTCATGATGATGTCGGACATCGGCTGGGGCGGTCAGCTGGAGTCGGTGATCTTCCCGACCCTGGTGAGCGCGTTCGGTGTGTTCTTCATGCGCCAGTACCTCCTGGAGGCGCTGCCCTACGAGCTCATCGAGGCGGGCCGGATGGACGGGGCGAACAACCTCCGCATCGTGTGGAGCGTCGTGCTGCCGGTCGCCCGACCGGCGATGATGGTGCTCGGCATGCTCACCTTCGTCCAGGCGTGGAACGACTTCTTCTGGCCCTACCTCGCACTGAACCAGCAGGACCCCACGCTCCAGGTGGCCCTCGGCCAGCTGAGCGCGTCCTACGTCCCGGACCAGAGCATCGTCATGGCCGGTGCGCTGATCAGCACCCTGCCGCTGCTCGTCGTCTTCGTGATCTTCGGCAAGCAGATCGTCGGGGGGATCATGTCCGGCGCCGTCAAGGGCTGACCACGGTCCGCGGCCGTGTCCGCCCCCGGCGTTCCGGTCCGATCCCGGAGCCGGCCCGCCGCTCCGCCCCCGGTCCGGCCCCGATCCGTACGGCCCGTACCTGACCACGGGCCGTACGGATCCGGGGCCCCCACACGTACCGTCCCTGTCCCTCCACCCCTGGGAGCGCTCCCGCATGACTGCCGTACGACCCGACACCACCCCCCAGCAGGCTCCCGGGACGCCGTTCCCCACGGGCTTCGTCTGGGGCGCGGCGACCGCCTCCTACCAGGTCGAGGGCGCCGCCGCCGAGGACGGCCGCACACCGTCCATCTGGGACACCTTCAGCCGGACGCCCGGCAAGGTCCGCAACGGCGACACCGGTGACATCGCCGCCGACCACTACCACCGCTACCGCGACGACGTCGCCCTCATGAAGCGGCTCGGCCTCAAGGCGTACCGCTTCTCCGTCTCCTGGTCACGGGTCCAGCCCACCGGCCGCGGCCCGGCCGTCGAGCGCGGCCTGGACTTCTACCGCAAGCTCGTCGACGAGCTGCTGGACGCCGGCATCATGCCGGTCGCCACCCTCTACCACTGGGACCTGCCCCAGGAGCTGGAGAACGCCGGCGGCTGGCCCGAGCGCGTCACCGCCGACCGCTTCGCCGACTACGCCGCGATCGTGTCCGGCGCCCTCGGCGACCGCGTCGGCATGTGGACCACCCTCAACGAGCCCTGGTGCTCGGCCTATCTCGGTTACGGCTCCGGCGTGCACGCACCCGGCCGCACCGAGCCCGCGGCGGCGCTGCGGGCGGCCCACCACCTCAACCTCGCCCACGGCCGGGCGATCGAGGTGCTGCGCGACCGCCTCCCCGCCGCCGCGCAGACCTCGGTCACCCTCAACCTCCACCAGGTCCGCCCGCTCACCGGCAGCGAGGCCGACGCGGACGCCGCCCGCCGCATCGACGCGGTCGGCAACCGCGTCTTCACCGGCCCGATGCTGCGGGGGGAGTACCCCGAGGACCTGATCACCGACACCTCGCACCTGGTGGACTGGTCGAAGCTGGTCAAGGACGGCGACCTCGCCACCATCTCCCGTCCGGTCGACGCCCTCGGCATCAACTACTACACGCCGACGCTGGTCTCCACCCCGGTGCAGGGGGCCGACTACGCGCGCAGCGACGCCCACGGCACCAGCGACCACTCCCCGTGGCCCGGTTCCGAGCACGTCGCCTTCCACCTCGCCGAGGGGAAGGAGCGCACCGCGATGGACTGGTCGATCGACCCCGACGGGCTCTACCACCTCCTCATGGACACCCACCGGGACCACCCCGGACTGCCGCTCATGGTCACCGAGAACGGCGCGGCGTTCGACGACCACGTCTCGCCCGAGGGCACCGTGGAGGACCCCGAGCGCATCGCCTACCTGCACGGCCACCTCGACGCCGTGCAGCGTGCCGTCGCCGACGGCGCTGACGTCCGCGGCTACTTCCTCTGGTCGCTGATGGACAACTTCGAGTGGGCCTACGGCTATGCGAAGCGCTTCGGCGCCGTGTACGTCGACTACGCCACGCAGCGCCGCATCCCCAAGGCGAGCGCCCACTGGTACGCCGACGTGATCCGCCGTCACGCTCTGCCCCCGGCCGGCACCGTCTGACCCCGGACGGCACGCGGACACCCAGCGGGACCCGGCACACCGCCGGGTCCCGCTGTCCGTGCGCGCCCGGCCCCGCCTGCCCGCCGCCGACCCCGCCCCGTACGCTTGGGAGCGCTCCCAAAAGGGTGGCGCCGCCCCGGACCGCCGGTCCTGACCAGCACCGGGGGATCGGACGGCGGGACTTGGTTTGCCCATCCCGCTGTGAGAAATTGACCGCGAACGGGAGGCAGCCATGGCGGCAGCGCGAGTACGGAGTGGCGGGCGGCCCACGCTCGAAGAGGTAGCGGCCCGGGCCGGCGTGGGCCGGGGCACGGCCTCGCGCGTCATCAACGGCTCGCCCCGGGTCAGCGCCCAGACCCGGGAGGCCGTCGAAGCGGCCGTCGCCGAGCTGGGGTACGTGCCCAACCGCGCGGCCCGCGCGCTGGCCGGCAACCGCACCGACGCGATCGCCCTCGTGGTGCCCGAGTCGGAGACCCGGTTCTTCGCCGAGCCGTACTTCTCCGACATCGTGCGCGGCGTCGGGGCCGCCCTCGCCGACACCGAGATGCAGCTGCTGCTCACCCTCGCGGGCAACGACCGCGAGCGCCGCCGGCTGGCCCAGTACCTGACCGCGCACCGGGTCGACGGCGTCCTCCTGGTCTCCGTCCACGCGGACGACCCGCTGCCCGACCTGCTCGAACAGCTCGGCATGCCCGCCGTGATCAGCGGCCGCAGGCACGCGGCGGAGACGCTGCCCTCCGTGGACTCCGACAACTTCGAGGGCGCCCGCGCGGCCGTCGACCACTTCATCGCCCGGGGCCGCCGCACCATCGCCACGATCACCGGCCGCCTCGACGTCTACGGGGCCCAGCGGCGCCTGGACGGCTACCGCAAGGCCGTCGCCGCCGCCGGCCTCGACCCGGACGAACGGCTGATCGCCCCCGCCGACTTCAGCGAGGAGGGCGGGGCCCGCGCGATGCGTGAACTGCTGGAACGCCGCCCCGACGTGGACGCGGTCTTCGCCGCCTCGGACGTGATGGCGGCGGGCGCCCGCCACGTCCTGCGCGAGTCCGGCCGGCGCATCCCGGACGACGTGGCCCTGATCGGCTTCGACGACTCCGCGGTCGCCCGCCACATGGACCCGCCCCTCACCAGCGTGCGCCAGCCGATCGAGGAGATGGGCCGCACGATGACCCGTGTACTGCTCCAGGAGATCGCGAACCGTGCGACGGGCGACGGCGCGCAGGAGCGCCCGAGGATCGTGCTGCCCACGGAGCTGGTGGTCCGCGAGTCCTCCTGAGCCGGGGCGCCCGCGCCGCGCGGGGGGCGTGCGGCGGTGCGCTGTGGCGCGTGTTCACCGGGCAGGCTGATTTTTCACAACTCCTCCACACTGCGCCCGCCCGGCCGATAGGGTTCCCGGAATTCGGCGCATGGGTGACGCACCGCATGACGCCATGGAGTGATCTGCCGCGCGTGCGCACCGGTGCGGCAGCGCGTCTGGGGGGCTGCATGCAGAACATGGTCAAAGGGGAGAACGTCGGGCTGGCCGCGCTCAGCGACGACGTCGGGTCCGTGGTGATGAGCCTCGGGTGGAGCAGCCCGACCGGCGAGGGCGACGCGGACGTCTCCGTCCTGCTGCTCGACGGCGACGGCAAGGTCCGCAGCGACTCCGACTTCTGCTTCTACAACAACCCGGTCGCCGGCGACGGCAGCGTCCAGTTGCTGGGGAAGAGCCCCACGGCCGACGGCGACGAGGACCGGATCGGGTTCGATCTCGACGCGGTGCCCCCGGAGGTCGGGCGGATCGTGGTGGCCGCGAGCCGTTACGGCGGATCCAGTTTCGGGGATCTGAACGACCTCCGCCTGAGACTGGCGGACAGCTCGGGCGACCACCTCGTCCAGTTCTCCGTCGAGGACGCGGGCGCCGTGAGCGCCTTCATCTTCGGAGAGCTCTACCGCCGCGCCGGCGCGTGGAGGTTCCGTGCCGTCGGACAGGGGTACGCCTCCGGCCTGGGCGGACTGGCCAGGGACTTCGGCGTCGACATCGACGACGAGGAGGAGCCCGAGGAGGGCGTGCCGGGGGACGAGTCCGCACGGCAGGCACCGCAGGGCGCGGTCCGGGAGCCGGTCGTCCCGGCCCAGCGGACCCCGGGAGCGGGCGGGGACTGCGCACCGCCGCCCCCCGAGCCGAAGAGGCGCACCCGGCCGCGCACCGCCCGCAAGAAGGTCACCCTCCCGAGGACCGCGAAGAAGTCGCTGGCGGAGAACGACTCCTGGCGCACGGCCCGCCTGTTCCCCCTCTCCGCGCTCCGGAACGACCGCGAACGCGAGACCCGTGCGACATCCGTGCTGCTGTCGGTGATGACCCAGGTCCCCGAGTTCGGCCGGCGGCTCACGGCCGGATTCGGCGCGCCCGCCGGGCGGATGGAGACGTTCACCGAGGTGTCCCTGCCGCACGGCGAATCCCCCCGCCGGCCGGACGGGGTGATCCGGGTCGAGCGCGCGGGCAAACTCTGGACCGCCCTGGTCGAGACGAAGACCAACGGCAACGCCCTCAAGCCCGACCAGGTGCAGGCGTACATGGACATCGCCGCCCGGCGCGGCTACGAGGCCGTGATCACCCTGTCCAACGACGTCGCCCTCGAAGGCAGCCCCCTCGTCGACGTCCGGATCGACGGCCGGCGCAAGCACAAGGTCGCGCTCTGGCACCTCTCGTGGGCCGAGGTCGCCCACCAGGCCCAGATGCTGATCCGGCACGAGGGCGTGGGCAGCGCCACCCACGCGTGGCTGCTCCAGGAACTCCTGCACTACCTCCAGCACGAGCACTCGGGCTGCCACGGATTCCAGAACATGGGCTCCGCGTGGGTGCCCGTCCGCAGGGGGATCGACGACGAGACGCTCTGCCAGGGCGACCCGCGGGCCACCGAGGTCATCGAGAGCTGGGAACGTCTCGTGCGGCAGGTG
Organism: Streptomyces sp. NPDC006296; assembly: GCF_040613235.1. Taxonomy (NCBI): domain Bacteria; kingdom Bacillati; phylum Actinomycetota; class Actinomycetes; order Kitasatosporales; family Streptomycetaceae; genus Streptomyces; species Streptomyces sp. NPDC006296. The sequence goes on from NZ_JBEXRT010000038.1 coordinate 8,519, forward strand.
TGCCTGCGGCTCGGCGGCGAGCTCGGACACAAGGTCCTTCCCGTGCAGCGGACCAGACGAGGGACCGACCCCCGCGCCCGCCGCGCCGCTCTCGCCGACCGGCTCTGCACCCGGGGGAGGCTGGACGCCGAGCTCCGCATCGAGGGGACGTCCGGGAACCTGGCCCTCGCCGCGGACCTGCGCACGGGCAAGCTGCGCACGTCGATCGAGGTGCCGGCCTCCGGGCAGGGCTATCCGCTGAGCCGGGCCAAACGGCTGATCCGGCAGCTCTCCTCCGCGCCCGCCGACCTGCACATCGAGACGCTCCTCGAAGGCGACGGGGCGGGCCCGCGCGGCACCCTGGAGCGCCTGCGCCCCGAGCCCGGCGACCTCCTCCCCAAGGACGGCGGGGAGATCGCGGGTTTCCGCCTCTCCCTGTTCAAGGGGATGGGCACCGGACGCGGCAGCGCGGAGACCGGTTTCATCCGCAGTGTCGACGAGGCGGTGGACCGTTTCCACGCCCTCGTCATCGCCCAGCTCGACGTGCGCGGAGCGCGTCGCGCCGGAGGCGGGGTGGAGACGGCCCACTGAGCTCGCGCAGCGGCCCTGCCGCGTCGGGGGACTGCGCGGCAGGGCCATGGAAGCGGGTGCCCGGCATACGGCCCGTCATGCCGGCCGGTCTGCTGGGCGACGGGTGGCCCGCGGCGAGGACCTGCCGGCAGCCGTACCGCTGCCCGCAGGCCGCGTCCGGCGCGGCCTGCGCGTGCCGGACACGACCGGTCGGGCGGGGCCGTGCGGGGCCGGCGGGCAGGGGGGGCGGTCAGGAGAGAGGGTGCAGCCAGTGGGCCTCCAGCTCTCCTTCGACCAGGTCCGCGACGGCGGCGAAGTACGTCTGCATGAACGGCTGCGAGAGGTGCGCCAGCAGGTGGGCGCCGGAGGACCAGCGCTCGTAGAAGGCGAAGGCGCCCGGCTGGTCCGGCGTGGTGTGCACCACGTACTGCTCGCATCCGTCCTCCGCGCGGGTGAGGCCGATGATCGCCTCTATCGCGCCCAGCATCCGGCTCTCCTCGCCCGCCCTGGCCCGGGCGTATCCGTAGACCGCGACCGGTGTGGCCGAGGCGAGGACGGCGGCGGGGACGAGGCCGTCGGGGGTGGTGTCGTCAGTGCTCATGAGGTCCTGCTCCGTCATGGTCGGTTCACCGGCGTGGACGGCCGGCTCCCGAAGCGTAGAAGTTGACGTCGACGTCAAGGGCAAGTCCGGTGCGAACCCTGGTACGACCGGTGGTGACCGGGGCTCGGCGGCACGGCGAGCGCAGAGCGCGGCGGGAGGCGTATCGGCGCGGCGTCGACGGCCGCGGGAGCGAGCGCGGGGCGCTGCGCCACCACGGGCGGCGGCTCCTCGTGTCCAGTCGCGGCGCGGGCGGGCAGCGCCCGGGGCCCGGTGCACGAACTCGACGAGACCGCGGGCGCGCACCTCGCGCTCCGGGCCGGCGACGAGCCGGACGAGTCCCGTGAGGGTATGTTTCGGATGCAAAAAACGCTACGTTGCGTTCGCGGAATAGGCGACACGCTTGTTGCGTATGGAGAGCTTCATTGCAGGTGAATGCGGATTGCTCGTTGCAACGAGGCAGAGCTAGATGCAACAACACCGGCGCTCTTCGTTGCAACGGAATGAAGGTGATCGCTAGGGTGGGGGCACCACGGACCGCACGAAGGGGAGACCGCGATGCCGGGAGGCCGACTCAGTCAGCAGGAACGTCAGCAGATCGCGCTGGGACTGGGCGACGGCCTCGCCTACGCGGAGATCGCCCGACGCCTGGACCGCCCGACCTCGACGGTCACACGCGAGGTGATGCGCAACGGCGGCCCCGCCTCCTACCGCGCCGACCTCGCGCACCGCGCCACCGAGCAGCGCGCCCACCGCCGCAGGCGCGCCGCACCCCGGGGTGCGGAGGCCTTCCCGCAGCCGCACGGACGGGACGCCGAGGCGGTGAAGGCGTACGAAGAGGTCTTCACCACCGTCATCATGGCGTCGGGCACGCCCCGCATGATGGCCCGGGTGATGGCCTGCCTCTACCTCACCGACTCGGGCAGTCTCACCGCCTCCGAGCTGGTCCAGCGCCTCCAGGTCAGCCCGGCGTCCGTGTCCAAGGCCATCGCCTTCCTGGAGAGCCAGGGCCTCGTCCGCAGGGAGCGCGACGAGCGGCGCCGCGAGCGGTACGTCGTCGACGACGACATCTGGTACCAGGCGACGATCTCCAGCGCCCAGGCCCTCGTCCAGGTCGTGGAGACCGCACGGCAGGGCGTCGGCGTGCTCGGCCCCGGCACCCCGGCGGCCGTCCGCCTGGAGAACGTCGCCCGCTTCCTCGACTTCATCAACGAGAGCACGACCCGGGCCGCGGAACAGGCCCGCGAGATCCTCCACACGAAACCGGAGACGGCCACGGACGGCCCCGACGACCCGGACGCCGGCCACGGGTGAACGGCGGACCCGAACACCCCTGCCGAGACGGGTGGTTCGGGCTCCCCGGCCGACGAGGGGCGGTACAGGGCGCGGCGGCCCAGCGGCAGCTGTGCCCGCGTCACCGCTACCGCCGGACGGGCTCGATCACCGCGTGCCGGTCGGGGAGCCGGACCTGCTGCCGCCGGTCCGTCACGGTCGGCCCGAACCGGTCCGCACCGGGATGCCCGAGGGGTGGCGCACTCCGCCCGGACCTGCTCGATCCCGTCCCTCCCCAGCCCCGGGCCGTACCCCCGGACGTCCTCGCCGGTGGCGCCGATGGCCGCAGTGGCGGCTGCGCGGTCCGCGCGGCTCGCCCACGCCCGGACGCCCGCCGACGACGCCCTCGCGGGTCAGGTCCGTGGTGTTCCGCTCGTGTTCCCAGACGTTCGGACACGACGAAGGCCCGACCTGTTTTCGCAGGTCGGGCCTTGATCATCAAGGGTGAGTAACGGGACTTGAACCCGCGACATCCTGGACCACAACCAGGTGCTCTGCCAGCTGAGCTATACCCACCATGTCGCCCGGTCGTTTCACCGACCGGCCGAGAAAAAGTGTACAGGGTCCGAGCGGGTGCTCGCGCCCGTGTTCTTCGGGTCGGGTGCACGGGCCCCGAAGCGCCCGTGACCAGCGGTCTTCTACTGCTGTCCGGCGGCAGCCGTGTGGCGCGCCGCGATCTCCTTGGCGCTGGCGGAGTCCGGGCCGGGCTGCGGCACGAAGACCGCGTCCCGGTAGTAGCGCAGCTCCGTGATCGAGTCACGGATGTCGGCCAGCGCCCGGTGGTTGCCGTTCTTCTCCGGGCTGTTGAAGTACGCCCTCGGGTACCAGCGGCGCGAGAGCTCCTTGACCGAGGACACATCGACGATCCGGTAGTGGAGGTAGCCCTCCAGCGACGCCATGTCCCGCGCCAGGAAGCCCCGGTCGGTACCGACCGAGTTCCCGCAGAGCGGGGCCTTGCCCGGCTCCTTCACGTGTTCGCGGATGTAGGCCAGGACCCGCTCCTCGGCGTCGGCCAGGGTCGTGCCCCCGGCCAGCTCGTCGAGGAGGCCCGAGGCGGTGTGCATCTGCCGCACCACCTCGGGCATGGTCTCCAGGGCCGCGTCCGGCGGGCGGATCACGATGTCCACCCCTTCACCGAGCACGTTCAGTTCCGAGTCGGTGACCAGCGCGGCCACCTCGATGAGTGCGTCGTCCGTCAGCGAGAGCCCGGTCATCTCGCAGTCGATCCACACCATGCGATCGTTCATGGACTCCACCCTACGGGGCGCTGCGCTGTCCCGGCAGGGCCGGGCGACCGGGAACGTACGCCTCGGAAACCGCTCCCACGCGCTCCGCGACACCGCCCGGACCGGTCGCCGCGGCGACCGGGACCGGGCCCGGGGAGGCCGCCGCGGGGCGCCGACCCGATGCCGTGCCCTGGAGGGGCACCGACGTGTCGATCGCCGCGGTGACGCTCTCCAGCACACCGCCCTGCGGACGGCGCGCCCGGTAGGCGGCCCGGTACGCGGCGGGGGAGGAGCCCAGCTGGCGGCGGAAGTGCCCGCGCAGCGCGACCGGCGAGCGGAAGCCGCAGCGGCCCGCGACCTCGTCCACCGAGTAGTCGGACGTCTCCAGCAGCCGCTGCGCCTGGAGCACGCGCTGGGTGATGAGCCACTGGAGCGGCGCGCTGCCCGTGAGCGAGCGGAACCTGCGGTCGAAGGTCCGCCGGCTCATGTACGCGCGCGCGGCCAGCGTCTCCACGTCGAACTGCTCGTGGAGGTGCTCCAGCGCCCAGGCCACGACCTCCGCGAGCGGGTCGGAGCCGATCTCCTCCGGTAAAGATCTGTCGAGGTAGCGCTCCTGACCGCCACTGCGCCGCGGCGGTACGACGAGCCTGCGGGCCAGTGCCCCCGCCGCCTCGGTGCCGTGGTCGGTACGGACTATGTGGAGGCACAGATCGATTCCGGCCGCCGTCCCGGCCGAGGTGAGCACGTCGCCGTCGTCGACGAACAGCTCACGCGGATCGACGTGCACCGACGGATAGCGCTTGGCCAGCGTCGGTGCGTACATCCAGTGCGTGGTGGCCGGGCGGCCGTCCAGCAGGCCGGCCGCGGCGAGGACGAAGGCCCCCGTGCAGAGGCCGACGATGCGGGCACCCTCCTCATGGGCGCGGCGCAGCGCGTCCAGTGCCTCTGCGGGCGGCGGGGAGGTGATGGACCGCCAGGCGGGCACCACGACGGTGCCGGCCCTGCTGATCGCCTCCAGGCCGTACGGTGCGCTGAGTTCGAGCCCGCCGGTGGTGCGCAGCGGTCCTTCCTCGCCCCCGCAGACCAGCAGGCGGTAGCGCGGAACGCCCGCGTCCTGCCGGTCGATCCCGAAAACCGAGAGCGGAATGGAGCTCTCGAAGATAGGGCCGCCGCTGAACAGCAGTACGGCTACGACTTCCCGGCGTCGCCGTCCGGTCAGTTTCCGGGCGGCCTCCGTTGCGGTGGCGGAGTCCTGGCTCATGACGCTAAGCCCCCCTCGGTGTTCGCGTCTTCCTGGTCCCTACGGGCCTGTCGCTCCTGCACGTTTCCCCTCGGTCTCGTACGGGTCCCAGTCCTCGACTCATGATCGAATCTACTGCGTTCCGTGACGCCGACGTGACACGTTCCCCCACCGGCACTATGTCGACAAGGCAACTTGGCGCGAAGCGTTCGCTCACGAAGCGTTTCACTCGTGAGCCCCTCAGGGAAGTGCGCATCGTGATCATGGCGCGTCCCCGTGGGGTCAAAGCGTACCGCGCGGTCTATTCCTTCCTGCTGGCACGCGGGCCGGACCCGGTGGCGGCAAGGGAACGGGGTGAGGATGAAGTTGGCTGAAAACCGATGGTTGCGTGCGCGCATTCCAGTCATGAGACCGGCGTACGCCCCCTGCCCTCAGGAGCATCCGTGCGCCTCAGGGGCCTCTCGGGGCCGCCCGGACCCCGAGGGTCGACGATGCGCAGTTGCGCGATGGCGGGGTGTGACGCCCCGGGCCGGAGGGGTGGTGGCGCATTCGGCCGTTCTGCGACGGGAAGGCGGGGAGGGCCGGCCGACGGGTGTGACGCGAACGCGTCGCAGACTTCACCAGCTGGATGTACGACGCAAGCGGCATTGCCATACCGGGGCGGTCTCCGGCATGCTCCCTCCAGCGCCGTGCGCGCCGTGTGCGCCGTGCGAGGGCCGGGCCCGTGGAGGAATGGCGCCGTACTCTTGGGGGTAGGGGCTCGGGAAGATGGTTCCCGGACACCGCTCCACCGCTCGCAGGCACACCTCCCAACCGCTCCCTCCTCACGAGGACTCTCTTCGCCGAGACACCGATGGCCGGTCACGAAATCCCTGAACCCGCAGACCGCAAGCAGGTAGCCGACCCCGGGTCGGAACCGCAGACGGTCGGAGAGTCGCGCCCTTCCTGCGATCCCGCCTTCCGGCACGGCGTCGTCGTCGGCTTCGACGGCTCCACGTCCAGCGAGCGCGCCCTCGCGTACGCCATCGGCATGGCGCACCGGCACGGCTCCGGCCTGATCATCGTCCATGTGGCCAACCGGCTGCCGACCACGGTCTGGGCGGGCTGCGAGCCCCCGGTGTTCGTCGACGTGCCCGACCACCGCACCGAGGTCCTCGGCCTGGAGCTGGCCTGCGCGGACTACCTCACCGAGGTGCCCTGGGTCCTCGTGGAGCGCGGCGGGGACATCTGCCACGAGCTGGAGGAGGTCGGCCGGGAGTATTCGGCCGACGCGATCGTCGTCGGTTCCACGCACGGCATCGTCGGCCGGATCTTCGGGTCCGTGGCCGGCCGCCTGGCGCGTCGGGCGCAGCGCCCGGTCATCGTCATCCCCTGAGCCCGCGAAGGCCCCTGACGGAGCGTCAGGGGCCTTCGCGGTGCCGTCCCGCGGCGGACGGACGCCCGCCCGCTACTCGACGGTGACGGACTTCGCCAGGTTGCGCGGCTTGTCGATGTCACGGCCCATGGCGAGCGCCGTGTGGTAGGCGAGGAGCTGCAGCGGGATGCCCATGAGGATCGGGTCCAGCTCGTCCTCGTTCTTCGGGACGACGATCGTGTGGTCGGCCTTCTCCTGCTCGCGGTGGGCGACGGCGAGGATGCGGCCGCTGCGGGCCTTGATCTCCTCCAGCGCCGCGCGGTTCTTCTCCAGGAGGTCGTCGTCCGGGACGATCGCGACGGTCGGGAGCGCGGGCTCGATGAGCGCGAGCGGGCCGTGCTTGAGCTCGGAGGCCGGGTAGGCCTCGGCGTGGATGTAGGAGATCTCCTTGAGCTTCAGGGAGGCCTCCAGGGCGACGGGGTAGCCCCGGACGCGGCCGATGAACATCATCGACTGGGCGCCCGCGTACTCCTCGGCGAGCTTCTTGATCTCGTCCTCGGACTCCAGGATCCGGCTGATCTGCTCGGGCAGCCTGCGCAGGCCCTCGATGATCCGCTTGCCGTCGGAGACCGACAGGTCGCGGATGCGGCCCAGGTGCAGGGCGAGCAGCGCGAAGGCGACGACGGTGTTGGTGAAGCACTTGGTGGAGACGACGCAGACCTCGGGGCCGGCGTGGACGTACATGCCGCCGTCCGCCTCGCGGGCGATCGCCGAGCCGACGACGTTCACGACGCCCAGGACGCGGGCGCCCTTGCGCTTGAGCTCCTGCACCGCCGCCAGCACGTCGTAGGTCTCGCCGGACTGCGAGACGGCGACGTACAGGGTGTCGGGGTCCACCACCGGGTTGCGGTAGCGGAACTCGGAGGCGGGCTCCGCGTCCGCGGGGATGCGGGCGAGCTCCTCGATGAGCCCGGCGCCGATCATGCCCGCGTGGTACGACGTGCCGCAGCCCAGGATCTTGATCCGGCGGACCCCGCGGGCCTCGCGGGCGTCCAGGTTCAGACCGCCCAGGTGCACCGTCGAGAAGCGGTCGTCGATGCGGCCGCGCAGCACGCGGTCCACGGCGTCGGCCTGCTCGGAGATCTCCTTGTGCATGTACGTGTCGTGGCCGCCCATGTCGTAGGACTCGGCCTCCCACTCCACGGTCGTGGGCGTGGCCGTCGTGGTCGAGCCCTCGGTGGTGTAGGTGCGGAAGTCGTCGGCCTTCAGGGTGGCCATCTCGCCGTCGTCGAGGGTGACGATCTGCCGGGTGTGCGCCACCAGGGCGGCCACGTCGGAGGCGACGAACATCTCCTTCTCGCCGATGCCGAGCACGACGGGGGAGCCGTTGCGGGCGACGACGATGCGGTCGTTGAAGTCGGCGTGCAGGACGGCGATGCCGTACGTGCCCTCGACGGACTTCAGCGCCTCGCGGACCTTCTCCTCCAGCGTGAGCGCCTGCGCACGGGCGATCAGGTGGACGAGGACCTCGGTGTCGGTCTCGGAGAGGAACTCGACCCCGTCGGCGACCAGCTTCGCGCGGATCTCGGAGGCGTTGTCGATGATGCCGTTGTGGACGACGGCGACCTTGGCGTCCGCGTCCAGGTGCGGGTGCGCGTTCTCGTCGCTCGGGGCGCCGTGGGTGGCCCAGCGGGTGTGGGCGATGCCCGTGGTGCCCGCGAAGCGCTTGGGCACCCGGGCCTCCAGCTCGCGGACCCGGCCCTTGGCCTTGACCATCTTCAGGGCGCCCGGCTTTCCGGCCGGCGCCTTGCCGGTGATGACGATGCCCGCGGAGTCGTAACCCCGGTACTCCAGCCGCTGCAAGCCCTCCAGCAGCAGCGGAGCCACGTCACGCTTCCCGATGTAACCGACGATCCCGCACATGGATTCTGCCCCTCCATCGACGTACACAAGTCCGGTGCCCGGCCGTCCCGCTCAGCCGTAGACGATGCGGCGCAGCTGGCGGAGCGAGAGCTCCTGCGGCGCCACCGCGCGGTGCGGCAGTTCGGCCGCGATCCGCTCGAAGATCTCCGTGTTCACCAGGCCGCCCGACTGCAGTTCGCGGTGGCGGCGGCGGACGAAGTCCTCGGTCGTCTCGTCGAAGTACGCCAGCACGTCGAGGATCACCCGGGCCGCCTCGCCGCGTTGGAGCGCGGTGGAGCGTACGAGGTGATCGATGAGGTCGTCATGCGCGGGGCGGTGTTCGAGCACTCGTCGATAGTGCGGGGACCGGCGTCGTTACGCAAGAAATCTGCCCGATATCGGGCAGGAATCTCCTCGAAGGGGTGAGGTGCGCGTGGAATGCGGCTTATGCACTTCTTCGGCTTCGTCTGTTCGACGGCCCGGGGGCCCTCGCCCGGCGCCCCGCCCGTTGCCCGTTCGGGTCGTCCGCGGCCTCCGGTCGTCGCCCGTTCGGGCCGCCCGCCGTGCCCGTCCGCCGCCCGTCCGGCCGCCCCTCGTCCGTGCCGCCGGGGGCGGAGGCGCACCGTGCACCGGTGGCGACAAAGGCAGGGGTGACCCCCGGTCGCCCTCGTCCCGACGATCCGGAAACCGGCCATGCCGAGCTGTGCGCAGATGGTCGGTTCCCCGGCCGGTCCGCAGGCGGTTCCGGCCAGAGTGGCGGAGACCTCCCCCGGTGCGCGTACGGGGCTTCCGTCGGTGAAGGGGGGCGGTTCGGGGCTCGGCGGGGCGCTCCGGCCCGTCGCCGTAAGGCCCGGTCCGGTGCCCGTGGCGGGCGGCCGAACAGGCGCCCACCTGCGGATCATCCGGTGCGGGACGCTCTGCGGCGGGGCGGCGCCCGGTCCTCGCGCCGTCGTGGCGCGGGCCCGGCGGCCGTCGTCGGACGGGGCGGACGCCGGCTCCCGGGCCCCGGACGGTGTGCGCGGAGCGCACGCCTGCCGGAGCGGACGGTGTGCGGTCCGTGACCTGACGTGCGTAACCGACTGTGCGGTTTGGTTGAAATGGATACGGTCTGGTTCGGCCGCCGCCCACCAGCCCGGTCCGGCCGCCGCCGGCCGTCGGCCGCGGCCCGTCGCTGTGCGCTTTCCGCCACGCGCCCCGCCACCGGAACCCGCACGTCACCGAGGGGAGGGCCGGGGTGCGTCCGCTTCCGTACGCCGCCGCGGGCCGTCCGAGCCGTGCCCGGCACACGGCGAGAGCCGCCCTCCCCGCGTGGGGAGGACGGCTCTCGCGGTGTCGTGACCGTGCCGGCCGGGCCGGCGGTCCCGCACCGTGCGGTGCGGCCGGCCGTCAGGCGTCCATGCCCAGTTCCCGGGCGATGAGCATCCGCTGGACCTCGCTGGTGCCCTCGCCGATCTCCAGGATCTTGGAGTCCCGCCACATCCGGGCCACCGGGTACTCGTTCATGAAGCCGTACCCGCCGTGGATCTGCGTCGCGTCACGGGCGTTGTCCACCGCCACCGTCGAGGAGTACAGCTTCGCGATGGCCGCCTCCTTCTTGAACGGCTCGCCCGCCACGAGCCGCGAGGCCGCGTCCCGCCAGCCGATCCGGGCCATGTGCGCCCGGGTCTCCATGTCCGCGATCTTGAACTGGATGGCCTGGTTGGCGCCGATCGGCTTCCCGAATGCGTGCCGCTCCCTCGCGTACTTCAGCGACTCGTCGACGCAGCCCTGGGCCAGGCCCGTCGACAGCGCCGAGATGGCGATCCGGCCCTCGTCCAGGATCCGCAGGAACTGCGCGTACCCGCGGCCCTCCTCGCCGAGCAGGTTCGCCGCCGGGACGCGGACGTCGGAGAAGGACAGCTCACGGGTGTCCGAGGAGTTCCACCCGACCTTGGAGTACGGGGCGGCCACCGTGAAGCCGGGGGTGCCGGACGGCACGATGATCGCGGAGATGCGCGGGGCGCCGTTCTCCTTGCGGCCGGTGACCGCGGTCACCGTCACCAGCTCCGTGATGTCCGTACCGGAGTTGGTGATGAAGCACTTCGACCCGTTGATGACCCACTCGCCGGCCGCCTCGTCCAGCACCGCCGTCGTCCGCGTGCCGCCGGCGTCCGAACCGCCGTCCGGCTCCGTCAGCCCGAACGCGCCCAGCGCCTCGCCCGCGCAGAGCCTCGGCAGCCACCGCCGCTTCTGCTCCTCGGTCCCGAACCGGTGGACCGGCATGGCGCCGAGCGAGACACCGGCCTCCAGCGTGATCGCCACCGAGGAGTCGACCCGGGCCAGCTCCTCCAGGGCGATCCCGAGGGCCAGGTAGTCGCCGCCCATGCCGCCGTACTCCTCCGGGAACGGCAGCCCGAACAGGCCCATCCGGCCCATCTCCCGCACGATCTCGTAGGGGAACTCGTGGCGCTCGTAGAGGTCGCCGATCTTCGGGGCGATCACATCGTGTGCGAACTCCTCGACGGTGCGGCGCAGTTCCTCGTGTTCGGCGGTCAGCCGGTGATCGAGAGGCATGGGGTCCTTCACTCCTTGTGGGACAGCGCGCGGACGGTACGGGACGGGCTCGGGCGGCCCAGCTGTTCGGCCATCCACAGGCTCGTGGCGGTGAGTGCGCCGAGATCGACCCCGGTGTGCACACCGAGGCCGTCGAGCATCCACACGAGATCCTCGGTGGCGAGATTGCCGGTCGCGCTCTTCGCGTACGGGCAGCCGCCGAGGCCGCCCGCCGACGCGTCCACCGTCGTCACGCCGTGCTGGAGCGCGGCCAGGGTGTTGGAGAGCGCCTGGCCGTACGTGTCGTGGAAGTGCACCCCGAGGACGCCGGTGTCCACCCCCGCGTCGTTCAGCCCGCGGAGCAGCTCTCCCACATGGCCCGGTGTGGCCACGCCGATCGTGTCGCCGAGGGAGAGCTCGTCGCAGCCGAGGTCCCTCAGGCCCCGCGCGACCCGGACGACCTGGGCGACGGGCACGGCGCCCTCCCACGGGTCGCCGAAACACATCGACAGATAGCCGCGCACGTGCAGCCCGGCGTCCTTGGCGCGGGCCACCACCGGCTCGAACATGGCCAGCGAACCGGCCACCGTGCGGTTGAGGTTGCGCGCGGCGAACGTCTCGGTGGCCGAGCCGAAGACGGCGATCCGGCGGGCGCCGAGCGCGAGCGCCCGGTCCAGACCGCGTTCGTTCGGCACGAGGACGGGGAGGGCCACGTCCCCGACGTCGGCGACCTCGCCGAGCATCGGGAACAGCCGCTCCGCGTCCGCGAGCTGGGGCACCCACTCGGGGTGCACGAAGCTGGTCGCCTCGATCGTGGAGAGCCCCGCCTCCGCCAGCCGGCGGACGAACTCCGCCTTCACCTCGGTCGGTACGACGGTCTTCTCGTTCTGCAGTCCGTCGCGTGCGCCGACCTCGTGGATGCGGACCCGGTCCGGGAGACCCGGTGCGGGCACCGTCATGGGCAGTGCGGTGCCGGTCACGACTCCTCCTTCGGGGCCACCACGGCCAGGATCTGGTCCATGGCGACCGTGGCGCCCGCGGTGACGTCCAGCTCGGTGACGGTGCCGGCGTGCGGGGCGGAGATGACGTGCTCCATCTTCATCGCCTCGACGACCAGCAGGCTCTGGCCCGCCGCGACCTCGTCCCCGACCGCGACCTTCACCACCGTGACGGTGCCGGGCATCGGCGCGGCGAGCGTGTCCGCGCCGGAACGGCCGGCGCCGCCGAGCGCCGCCTCCACCGGATCGTGGTCCTGGACGTGCCAGGTGTCGCCGTCCCGTCCGAGCCAGACCCCGTCCGCCGACGAGGCCCGGCTGAACGCGTGGGTCAGGCCGTCGAGCTCGACGACGACCCGGGCCCCGGACTCCTCGACGAGCCGGGCCCGCTCGGCGCCGGGCAGCGGCGGCACCGGCCCGCAGGCGTCCGCCGGCTCCTCCCGGTCCCCGGCGTGGCCGAACGTCAGCCCGGCCGAGCCCCCGGTGCCCGCACGGACGCCCACCCGCACCGGGTCGTGCCCCGGCACCCGGAAGTGGTGGAAGGTCTCCGCGGGCGTGCCGCCCAGCCGCCAGCCGCTCGGCACCGAGAACGGATCGACCCAGCCCGCGATGGGTGCGGGAGCCCGCTGCCGCAGCAGTGCCGCCACCGCGTACACCTCCTCCGGCACCCCGACCGGCACCAGACCGTCCGCCTCCCGCTCCACCAGGCCGGTGTCCAGGTCGCCCGCGGCCACCGCCGGGTGCGCCAGCAGCCGCCGCAGGAAGCCCGCGTTCGTCGGCACGCCCAGCACCACCGTGTCCGCCAGCGCTGCGCGGAGCCTGCGCAGCGCCGTGGGGCGGTCCGGGCCGTACGCGATGACCTTCGAGAGCATCGGGTCGTAGGTGCTGCCGACCGGCACGCCCTCGCTGAGCCCGGAGTCCGTCCGCAGCCCGCCGCCCTGCGGCTCGTGCAGGGCCAGCACCGTGCCGCCGGACGGCAGGAAGCCGCGCGCCGGGTCCTCCGCGCAGAGCCGGGCCTCGACGGCGTGCCCGGTGAGGGTGATGTCGTCCTGTGCGTACGGCAGCCGGTCGCCCGAGGCGACCCGCAGCTGCCACGCGACCAGGTCGAGACCGGTGACCAGCTCGGTGACCGGGTGCTCGACCTGGAGGCGGGTGTTCATCTCCATGAAGTAGTACGAGGAGGGGTCGTTGCCCGGGACGATGAACTCCACCGTCCCCGCGCCGACGTACCCGCAGGACCGCGCCGCCTGCACGGCCGCCTCGCCCATCGCGGCCCGGGTCCGCTCGTCGAGCAGGACCGAGGGGGCCTCCTCGATGATCTTCTGGTGGCGCCGCTGGAGCGAGCACTCCCGCTCGCCGAGGTGGACCACGGTGCCGTGTGCGTCGGCCAGGACCTGGATCTCGATGTGGCGCGGCCGGTCGATCCACCGCTCCACCAGGAGCGTGTCGTCACCGAAGGAGGCACGCGCCTCACGCCGGGCCGCCGCGATCTCGTCGGCCAGCAGCGCCTCCTCGCGCACCAGCCGCATGCCCTTGCCGCCGCCGCCCGCCGACGGCTTCAGGAGGACCGGCATCCCGATCTCCCGTGCCGCCGCGCCCAGCTGGGCGTCGGTGAGCCCGCTCCCCGAGGAGCCGGGCACCACCGGGACCCCCGCCGCGGCGACGGTCTCCTTGGCGCGGATCTTGTCGCCCATCAGCGAGATCGCCGGGGCGGGCGGGCCGATGAAGACCAGCCCCGCCTCCGCGCACGCCTGCGCGAAGCCCGCGTTCTCCGCGAGGAATCCGTATCCCGGATGGACGGCCTCCGCGCCGGTGCGCCGGGCGGCGTCCAGCAGCCGCTCCACCGACAGATAGCTCTCTGCGGCGGGGGCGGGCCCGATGCGTACCGCCGTGTCCGCCTCCCGGACGTGCCGGGCGTCCGCGTCGGCGTCGCTGAAGACGGCCACCGACCGCACCCCGAGCTCGCGCAGCGTCCGGATGACCCGGACCGCGATCTCGCCGCGGTTGGCGACCAGAACAGTGCTGAACATGGAAGTCCTCACATCACATCCGGAAGACGCCGAAGCCGGGCTCACCCAGCGGGGCGTTGGCACACGCGGTCAGGGCGAGCCCCAGCACCTGCCGGGTCTCGGTCGGGTCGATCACACCGTCGTCCCACAGCCGGGCGGTGGCGTAGTACGCGTTGCCCTGCTGTTCGTACTGTGCGCGGACCGGATCCTTGAAGGCCTCCTCCTCCGCGGCCGGCCACTCCTCGCCGCGGCCCTCGATCTGGTCCCGCTTGACGGTCGCCAGCACGGAGGCGGCCTGCTCGCCGCCCATCACCGAGATCTTGGCGTTCGGCCACATCCACAGGAACCGCGGCGAATAGGCCCGGCCGCACATGGAGTAGTTCCCCGCGCCGTAGGAGCCGCCGACGACGACCGTCAGCTTCGGCACCCGCGTGCACGCCACGGCCGTCACCATCTTGGCGCCGTGCTTGGCGATGCCGCCGGCCTCGTAGTCCCGGCCCACCATGAAGCCGGAGATGTTCTGGAGGAACACCAGCGGGATGCCGCGCTGGTCGCACAGCTCGATGAAGTGGGCGCCCTTCTGGGCGGACTCCGAGAACAGGATGCCGTTGTTGGCGACGATGCCGACGGGGTGGCCGTGGATGCGGGCGAAGCCGGTGATCAGCGTCTGGCCGTACTCCGCCTTGAACTCGGCGAACCGCGAACCGTCCACCACCCGGGCGATGACCTCCCGCACGTCGTAGGGCGTGCGCGAGTCGACGGGCACCGCGCCGTACAGCCCGGCCGGATCGGCCTTCGGCTCCTCGGCGGGCTCCACCGACCAGGGGAGCGGGCCGCGCTCCGGGAGGGTCGCGACGATGTTCCGCACGATCCGCAGCGCGTGCGCGTCGTCCTCGGCGAGGTGGTCGGTGACGCCCGAGGTGCGCGCGTGCACCTCGCCGCCGCCCAGCTCCTCCGCCGTCACGACCTCACCGGTGGCCGCCTTCACCAGCGGCGGGCCGCCCAGGAAGATCGTGCCCTGGTTCCGGACGATGACGGCCTCGTCGCTCATCGCCGGGACGTACGCCCCGCCCGCCGTGCAGGAGCCCAGCACCGCCGCGATCTGCGGGATGCCCGCCCCGGACATCCGGGCCTGGTTGTAGAAGATCCGCCCGAAGTGCTCGCGGTCCGGGAAGACCTCGTCCTGCATCGGGAGGAACGCGCCCCCCGAGTCCACCAGGTAGAGGCACGGCAGCCGGTTCTCCAGCGCCACCTCCTGGGCGCGGAGGTGCTTCTTCACCGTCATCGGGTAGTACGTGCCGCCCTTGACGGTCGCGTCGTTGGCGACGATCACGCACTCCCGGCCGCTGACCCGGCCGATCCCCGCGATCACCCCGGCGGCCGGTGCCGCGCCCCCGTACAGGCCCTCGGCGGCGAGCGGCGCCAGCTCCAGGAAGGGCGAGCCGGGGTCGAGCAGGCTGTCCACCCGCTCGCGGGGCAGCAGCTTGCCGCGCGCCACATGCCGGGCGCGGGCCTTCTCACCCCCGCCGAGCCGTGCCGTGGCGAGCCGCGTGCGCAGCTCCTCGGCGAGCGCGTGATGCGCCGCCTCGTTGGCCTGCCAGGCCTCCGAGGCGGGATCGGCCGCACTCACCAGGACCGGTGCCTGCTGCATCCTGTCGAGCCCCCTTGCCCGTACCGCAGTGATCGGATGAGATGAACGGGAGTTAATGAGCGTTAACGCGTGGACGCTCAGGTTAACGAGCGCTAACCCGCCTGTCTAGAATGAATCCTCATGAGCACCCATGCCGCCGCCCGCGTCGCGGCACCCACCCGCCGCGAGCAGATCCTCAGGGAGGCGGCCCGCCTCTTCGCCGAGCGCGGCTTCCACGGTGTCGGGGTCGACGAGATAGGGGCCGCCGTGGGCATCAGCGGCCCCGGTCTCTACCGCCACTTCCCCGGCAAGGACGCGATGCTCGCCGAGCTGCTCGTCGGCATCAGCGAGCGCCTGCTGGCCGGCGGCAGGCTGCGCGTCGCCGAGGACGGCGCCTCCGGGGACGGCTCCCCGGACGCGCTCCTGGACGCCCTCATCGAGGGACACATCGACTTCGCCCTGGACGACCGCCCGCTGATCACCCTCCACGACCGCGAGCTGGACCGCCTGCGCGACACCGACCGCAAGCGCGTCCGCCAGCTCCAGCGGCAGTACGTGGAGGTCTGGGTCGACGCCGTACGCGCCCTCTACCCGGCCCTCGCGGAGAACGAGGCCCGGGTCACCGTCCACGCCGTGTTCGGCCTGCTGAACTCCACCCCGCACCTGACCCGCCCCGAGGCCCTCCCGGACCGCACGGCCACGGCCGCCCTGCTGCACCGCCTCGCCCGCGGCGCCTTCGCGGCGGCGGCCACCCCGTAGCCGCAGGGGCGCCGACCGCGGACCGGCGCAGGTCCGGGCGGGTGCGCCCCGCCGGGATCCCGCCGTACGAGACGCCGGGCACACACCGGGTGACCGACGGCACAATGGGGGCATGCCCATACCCAGCCGCGCCGCCCTCGTCGAGCACCTCGTCCGCACCCGCATCGCGGGCGACGTCGCCACGCCCCGCGACAACAACCTCTCCCACTACCGCGAGCTCGCCAACGGCAACCGGTACTTCTGGCTGGGCCTGGAGCTGGGCGACCGCTGGCGCGACGAGCAGGACGTGCTGGCCGTGATGGCGGAGAGATGCGGGGTCAACGACGACCCCGGGCACCGGCAGGGGCAGGACACCATCGACCCCGAACTGACGGTCGACGCCCTCGACCGGATGGCGGCCCGGCTGCGCAAGGCCGCGGCGGACGGCGAGCGGGTGCTGCTCGCGACCGGCCACCCCGGAGGGCTGCTCGACGTGCACCGCCGGACCGCGCACGCGCTGCGGGCCGCCGGATGCGAGATCGTCCGGATCCCGGGAGGGCTGATGGCGGACGAGGGCATGGTCTTCCAGTTCGCCGACGTCGCCGTGCTGGAGCGCGGGGCGACCCTCTGGCACACGCACTCACCGGTCCCGATGGCCGCCATCCTCGACGGCCTGGAGCGCGAGGGCCGGCCGCGCCCCGACCTGGTCGTCGCCGATCACGGCTGGGCCGGGTGCGCCGGACAGCGCGGCATCGACGCGATCGGCTACGCGGACTGCAACGACCCCGCGCTGTTCCTGGGCGAGGCGGAGGGCACCCTCCAGGTCACCGTGCCGCTGGACGACCACGTCGCCGACCCGCGGTTCTACGACCCGATGACCGACTACCTGCTCGACGCCGCCGGGCTGCTCCCCGCCGAACAGGCCTGACGCGCCTCAGTCCCTCGGGATCCGGACCAGGCCCTCCTGGATGACGGTGAGGGCCAGCCGGCCGTCCGCCGTCCAGATCCTGGCCTGCCCGAGACCGCGCCCGCCCGAGGCGGACGGCGACTCCTGGTCGTACAGCAGCCACTCGTCGGCGCGGAAGGGGCGGTGGAACCACATCGCGTGGTCCAGGCTGGCGCCCACCACGTCCCCGACCGCCCAGCCGCCCCGCCCGTGGGCGAGCAGCACCGAGTCGAGCAGCGTCATGTCGGAGACGTACGTCGCCAGGCAGACGTGCAGCAGCGGATCGTCCGCCAGCTTGCCGTGCGTCCGGAACCACACCTGGGAGCGGGGCTCGCGCGGCTCACCGGCGGTGGCGAACGGCGGCGCGTCGACGTACCGCAGGTCGACGGCGGCCCGCGCCTCCAGCAGCCGGTCCACCGTGCGCGGGTCGGTGAAGCGGTGTGCGTGGCGCGGCAGCATCTGCGCCGCCGTCGGCAGGGTCTCCGGGTCCGGCGCGGCCGGCATGACCGCCTGGTGGTCCATGCCCTCCTCGTGGACCTGGAACGACGCCGAGAGGTGGAAGACCGGCTTGCCGTGCTGGACGGCGACGACCCGGCGGGTGGTGAAGGACCGCCCGTCGCGGATCCGGTCCACGCTGTAGACGATCGGCGCGCCCGGGTCCCCGGGCCGCAGGAAGTACGCGTGCAGGGAGTGGGCGCCCCGGTCCCCGGGGACCGTGCGCCCGGCGGCGACCAGGGCCTGGGCCGCGACCTGGCCGCCGAACACGCGGGGCACGACCGCCGAACGGCTCGTGCCCCGGAAGATGTCCTGCTCGATCCGCTCCAGGTCGAGCAGATCGAGCAGGGAGTCCAGTGCCGCGCTCATGGAGGGGGACGCAGCCGCTCTCAGAGACCCATGGACTTGGCGATGATCGACTTCATGACCTCGCTGGTGCCGCCGTAGATGCGGTTGACCCGGTTGTCCGAGTACAGGCGGGCGATCGGGTACTCGTTCATGAAGCCGTAGCCGCCGTGCAGCTGGAGGCAGCGGTCGATCACCCGGTGCGCGACCTCCGTGCAGAACAGCTTCGCCGAGGCGGCCTCGGCGGCGGTGAGCTCACCGGCGTCCAGGGCCTCGATCGCGCGGTCGCACACGGCCTCGGCCGCGTCGACCTCGGCCTTGCAGGCGGCCAGTTCGAACTTGGTGTTCTGGAAGGACGCGACGCTCTTGCCGAAGACGGTGCGGTCCTGGGTGTACTGCTGGGCGAACCGCACGGCGGCGGCGGCCTGCGCGTACGCGCCGACGGCGATGCCCAGGCGCTCCTGGGGGAGGTTCTGGCCGAGGTAGGAGAAGCCCTTGTTCTCCTCGCCCAGCAGGTCCTCGACGGGCACCTTGACGTCCACGAAGGCCAGTTCGGCGGTGTCGGAGACCTTCAGGCCCAGCTTGTCGAGCTTGCGGCCGACCGAGTAGCCCTCGGACTTGGTGTCGACCACCAGGAGCGAGATGCCGTGCCGGCGGTCGTCGGCCTTCGGGGCGTCGGTGCGGGCGCAGACGATGACCTTGTCGGCGTGCACACCGCCGGTGATGAAGGTCTTGGCGCCGTTGAGGACGTAGTGCGTGCCGTCCTCGGAGAGCTTGGCGGTGGTCTTCATGCCGGCCAGGTCGGAGCCGGTGCCCGGCTCGGTCATGGCTATCGCGTACATCGACCGGCCGGAGACGAAGTCCGGCAGCCAGCGCTTCTTCTGCTCCTCGGTGGCATAGGCCTTGAGGTAGGGCAGGCAGAGCAGGACGTGCACGCCGGACCCGCCGAAGGAGACGCCCGCGCGGGCGGTCTCCTCGTACAGCACGGCCTCGAACTTGAAGGACTCCTCGCCGGCGCCGCCGTACTCCTCGGGCACCTCGATGCCGAAGATGCCCAGCTCGGCGAGCTTGTAGTAGAAGTCACGAGGCGCCTGGCCGGCCGCGAACCACTCGTCGTAGACGGGGACGACCTCGGCCTCGATGAAGGCGCGGATGGTCTCCCGGAACGCCTCGTGGTCCTCGTTGTAAACCGTACGGCGCACGGGTGCCTCCTGGTGTCAGCTTCGGCTTCGGTCGCAGTGGCTAAGCGCTTGCTCAGTCCCGGTCAAAAGTTACCCGGCGGTCACGGGGCTGTCCAGGGTGATGCGCAGCACGCCCGGCGGCGCGGGGGAGCGGGACGGCCCGGCGGCACGGGGCCCGTCGCGCGGCGCCGGGTCATCCCGATGGCGGCGGGTGGAGGCCGGGCGCACAGTGGGAGGAGGGCCGGCGGACACGGGCCGGCCCGTGGTTCCGACTCACTGCGAGGCAGTCATGGTTGAAGTGGACGCAAGCGCGGGAAGCGACGGACGCGGCACGACCACCATCGCCGACACCGTGGTCTCCACCATCGCGGGCATCGCCATCCGGGACACGGACGGGGTGCACTCGGTGGGCAGGGGGGCATCGAAGGCCCTGGGAGCGGTCACCAGCCGGGTGTCCGGGTCCTCCGGGGCGGGGCGGTCCGTCAAGGTGGAGGTGGGGGAGAAGCAGACGGCGATCGACGTCGACATCGAGGTGGAGTACGGCGTGCCGATCCGTGAACTCGCCGGCCGGGTCAGGACGAACGTCACGGACGCGGTGGAGACGATGACCGGTCTCGAGGTCGTCGAGATCAACATCAACGTCTTCGACGTGCACGTCCCGGGCGACGACGACGAGGACGAGGGGGACGGCGGCTCCGGCCGCGTGCGGTGACGGCGGCCCCGCGCGGCCCCGCCGTCAGGACGGGCCGGCCGCCCGCCCCGCCGCCGGGGGCGCGCCCGCGGGTTCCACCGTCAGCCGGGCCTCCCGGGTGCGGTCCGAGGACGGCCCGGTCCCGACCGCGAACTCCCCCGGCTCCACCTCCCACACCCCGGCGGACGAGAACGAGGCGAGCGTGTCCGCGCCGACCGGGAGGACGACCTCGGCGCTCTCGCCGGGCGCCAGCTCCACCCGGACGAAACCGCGCAGCTCGCGTGTCCGGGGCCACGAGGTCCCGCCGCGCACCCGGCGCACGTAGAGCTGCACGGTCTCCCGCACCGGCCGGCCGCCGGTGTTCGACACCCGCACCGCACAGGTCACCGGAGCGGACGCGCCGGCCCCCGTGAACACGGCGGCCCCCACCTCCGTCCGGGACAGCCGGGGCTCCCCGTACTCCACCGTCGTGTAGGACAGCCCGTGGCCGAACGGATGGCGGGCGGTGGCGGGCTGGTCGACGTACCCCCGGTAGCCGTGGTCCTTCGCGTTGTAGAAGACCGGCAGCTGGGCCGCCGAGCGGGGCACCGAGACCGGCAGCCGGCCCTGCGGTCCGGCCGCGCCGAACAGCACGTCGGCGACCGCCCTCCCGCCCCACGGGCCCGGGTACCAGGCACTCAGCACCGCCGCGGCCCGTCCGGTGAGGTCGGGCAGCGCGTGCGGCCGGCCCTGGACCAGCACCACGACCACCGGGGTGCCGGTCGCGGCGACGGCGTCCAGCAGCGCCGACTGGCCCTCCGGCAGGCCCAGTCCGGCCAGGTCGACACCCTCGCCGCAGGTCATCCCCACCGGGTTCCCGGACGCGACGACGGCCGCCCCGTTGGCGTCGAAACGCGTGTCCGGCTCCCGCGCGCTCGATCCGCCGAGCACCAGCACCGCCGCATCGGCCCCGGCGGCCAGCGCCACCGCCTCCGGCAGCCCGGACCGGTCCCCGCCGACGAGGTCGCAGCCGCGGGCGTACCCGACCCCGGTGCCCTCCGGCGCCGCGGCCCGGACCCCGGCGAGCACACTGCCGCCCGTGCCGGGCCGCTGCGGCGCGGTGTAGTCGCCGATCTGCTGCGGCACGGAATCGGCGTTCGGCCCGATGACCGCGACGGTCCCGCCCGGACGCCCCGCGAACGGCAGCGTCACCCCGTCGTGTGCGAGGAGGGTGACGCACTCCCGGGCGACCCGCTCGCTCAGCCGCTCCAGCCGGCCGGGATCCGGAGCCTGCCCGCCGGCGTACGGGCGCTCGAAGAGCCCGAGGCGGAACTTCAGCGCGAGGACCCGGCCCACCGCCCTGTCCAGCGCCGCCTCCTCGACCAGCCCCCGGCCGACCGCCTCCGCGAGCCGCGGGTAGCAGGAGTCCCACAGGCCGAGGTCCGTCCCCGCCCGCAGCGCCATCGCCCCCGCCGCCACCGGATCGCCCGTCAGCCGCACCAGCCGGTCGACCGCCAGCCCGTCGGCCATCACCAGCCCCTCGAATCCCCACCGCTCCCGCAGGATCCCGGTCAGCAGCCGGTGGCTCGCCGCGCACGGGACGCCGTCGAACTCGTTGTACGCCGCCATCAGGCCCGCCGCCCCGGCCCGCACCCCCGCCAGCGCCGCCGGGAGGTGGATCTCGTGCAGCTCCCGGCCGCCCAGCTCGGTGGCCGCGCTGTTGCGCCCCCCGACCGTGGCCCCCTGCCCCGCGAAGTGCTTCAGCACCACCGCCGCACGGTCCGGCCCGATGTGCTCCCCGGCCGGACCCTGCACCCCGCGCACCAGCGCCTCGGTGAAGCGGGCCGAGAGGTACGGGTCCTCGCCGAAGCACTCCTCCGCACGGCCCCAGCGCGGGTCCCGCACCAGGTCGAGCGCGGAGACCAGCGCGACATGACCGCCGCGCGCCCGCAGCTGCGCCGCCGCGAGGGCCGCCGCCTCCTCGTAGAGCTCCGGGTTCCAGGTGGCGCCCACCGCCAGATTGACCGGCAGCAGGGTCCCGTCCAGCGCCTGGAGCCCGTGCGGCATCTCCTCGACCAGCAGGACGGGGATACCGAGCCGGGTGTTCTCGACGGCGTGCCGCTGCACCGCGTCGGAGACCCGCGCCCCGTCCGCGGCACCGATCCCCGTTTCGGCCGTCACCCCGGACCAGGGATCGGCGCGCTGGAGCCCGTACAGCGCGCCCATCCCGTCGAAGCGCGCCACCTCCGCCCGGAACCCCTCCGTCAGCCGGTGCCCCGACGCGGTGCGCTCGTACGCGTCCCACCCGTACATCCGCTGGTTCACCTGGCCCACCTTCTCGGTGAGCGTCATCCGGGACAGCAGATCCCGGACCCGGTCGGCGACGGGCATCCCCGGATCACGGAACAGGGGCTCGGACATGGGCGGTTCACCTCACAGATCGGGAAGGGGCGGAGCGGTCAGCGCAGTTCGAGCACACGCACCCCGTACGGGGCCAGGGTCACGTCCGTCACCGGGTCCCCGCCGGCCGGCTCGCGCAGCTCCCCGTCCGCCGCCGGGCGCACCGTCAGCTCCTCGCCGGACTGGCTCACCAGCCACAGGAACCGCGTGCCGTCCTCGTGCACCAGCGTGTCGGCGCTGACGTACGGAGTGTCGACCGTCACCGGGCGTGCCGCACCCGCGAGTTCGGCCAGCGCCGCGTACAGCCGGTGGGTCTGCTCCGGATTGGCCCGCGCGGTGCGCGCCGCCATGTGCTCCAGCGGATACGTCGCCAGGACCGTGCGGCCCGCGCCCGTCCCGTGGAGCAGCAGCGCCGGACGGCCGTGCGCGTCCGTCGCGACGACCCGGGCGCCGTCCGGGACGACCGGCAGATAGGCGCGGCTGTCCTCGTTGCCCGCGACCGGGAACGTCAGCACCTCGCCCGCCGCGATCGACCCGAAGTCCTCGGCGAACGTCATCTCCAGGACGTCGTCCTCGATCGGCTCCGCGACCCCGTAGGACAGCTGGAGCTCCACCCCGAACAGCCCGTCCAGGTCGTGGAACCACGGGCCCCGGGTCGTCGGGTACTCGCCCGAGCAGAACGACAGGTAGACCGTCGCCCCCTCCCGGGCCCTGCGCTCCAGCGCACGGCGGGTGCGGGTGGTCAGCTGGCGCGTCGAGGGCAGCAGGTACAGCGAGGCGTCCTCCGGCAGCCCGTCCGCCTCGCGGGCGAACGCCACCGGCAGGTCGGCGCCCCGCGCCGCCACGTACCCCTGGTGCAGCGAGGTGAAGATCAGCGGACGGTCCGCCGGCCGGCTGTAGGGGTAGCCGCGCTCCAGGAAGGCGGGCACCACGAGAGCGGCGTCCGCGTCGGTGCGGCGGCACCGCGGGAAGTCGACCTGCTCCAGCACCTTCGCGAAGGAGGCCAGCTCACGCAGCGGCTCCTTGGGGCGCCCGGCGCCGTCGGTGATCCCGAAGTGCATCTCGAAGGGGTGGTGGTCGTACGGCGACTGCTCCCACAGGTTGTCGTAGTCCGTGTTGTTCCACGCCATCCAGCCGGTCGCCCCGCCGAGCAGCGAGTTGTGCAGCGTCTGCCGGTAGAAGATCCCCGCGTTCGCCGCCGAGACGGTGTCGGTGGACAGCCCGAACTCCTCCAGGATCACCGGCTGGCCGGTGACGGCGGCGAGTTCGCACTCGAAGGCCGCGCGGTAGTGCTGGCGCGGCCGGTCCGTGTCCGAGCGGTAGACGTGCGGCCCCACGAAGTCGACGTACTCGGCGGTCTCCCGCAGCGAGAAACCGTTGTCGCGGCCGGTCACCTCGATGCCCCAGGCGCCGTCGCCGAGCGACACCGGCTGGGTGCCGCCCGCCGCGCGCACCGCGTCGCACATGAACTGCGCCCAGGCGGTGACGACGTCGCTGGAGGGCGGGTCCACCTGGTAGATCCGGCCGTAGCCGGGCATCTCGTTGGTGATCAGCCAGCCCGTGACCGCCGGGTGGTCCTTGAAGCGCCGGGTCATCTGGGAGACGAACCACGCCTGCCGGCCGACCAGCCACACGTCCTCGTACAGATCCCGGTCACCGCGCCAGGCCGGGTCCCAGTTCTCGCCCGACATGTGCCCGACGATGAAGGTGGGGACCGTGCCCATGCCCAGCTCGTGGTGGGCGTCCAGGAAGTCGCGGAAGCGGTCGCAGAGCTCTTCGTCGACGCGGCCGGGCTCCGGGTGGAAGTCGGGCCAGTAGAAGAAGGACCGGGTCATGTTCAGGCCGTGCTCACGGAGCACGGCCAGCTCCTGGCGCACCGTCTCCGGCTCGTAGTTCCGCCACATCAGGGGACCGCCCGTGCGGGACCAGAAGTTGGCGCCGAGCCACGGGAGGACGGCGGAGTCGTGGGTGAGCTGGGCACTGTGGCGTCGCATGGTTCTACAGGTCCTCTTCGCTGTGCGGGGGGTGCGGTGGTGGTGCGGCGGTTCAGGCCGGGGACGGCACGGGGCCCGTCGACTCGCGTACGACCAGACGCGGACGGCCGTCGAGCACGGGCGGCGGCACGTCCTCGCCGCAGCCGGCCAGCAGGGTCCGGGCGGCGGCCGCGCCGACCCGCTGCACCTGCTGGTCGACGGTGGTCAGCCGGGGGTGGACCCAGCGGCCGAGCGACAGGTTGTCGTACCCGGTGACGGAGAGGTCGGCGGGCACCCGGAGCCCGGCGCGCTGGGCGGTGCCGATGCCGCAGACGGCCATGGAGTCGTTGGGGAAGACGAGGGCGGTCGGCCGGTCGGGCAGGGCGAGCAGCTCCTCGGTGACGTCGACGGCCGCCCGCTCCGTGAAGTCGCTGTGCCGGACGGCGACGGGGCCCAGCCCCGCCCCGGCCAGCGCCTCCTCGAAGGCGTCCAACCGGAGCCGGGTGTGCAGCAGTTCGGCCGGACCGGCGACGTACGCGACGCGCCGGTGGCCGAGCTCCAGCAGGTGCGCCACCGCCTCCCGGACACCCGCCCCCTGCTGCCCGAGGCCCACCCGGGGCACCGGCGATCCGGTGTCCGGGGCGCCCAGCAGCACGGCGGGCAGCCCGAGGCCGCGCAGCAGCTCGGGGCGCGGGTCGTCGGCGCGGGCGTCGGTCAGCACCGCGCCGTCTATGCGGCCCTCGGCGGCCAGGCGCTCGTACAGCGCGCTCTCCTGCGCCATGTCGGCGACCAGGTGGAGCAGCAGACCGTAGCCGCGCGGGGCGAGCTCGCCCTCCAGACCGGTGATCAGCTCGCTGAAGTGCGGGTCGGAGCCCAGCACGTCGGTCGGCCGCCGGACGACGAGCGCGATCGTGCGGGTCCTGGCCCGGCGCAGCGCGGTCGCGGAGGCGCTGGGGGACCAGCCGAGCTCCGTGGCCGCGTCCAGGACCCGGCGGCGGGTGGCCTCCGAGATCCGGCCGGTGCCGTTGACCGCCTGGGAGACCGCCGCGGTCGACACCCCCGCGGCGGCGGCCACGGCCTTGATCGTGGGGCGTACGACCGTACGACCCTCCAGACGCTTGTTCACATCTTCACCGCCCCGCTGACGAGAGCCTGCTGCATCCGCTTCTGGAGCACGGTGTAGACCACCCAGACCGGGATCAGGGTCAGGACCGTGCCCGCCGTAAGGATGCCGTAGTCCGTCCCCGTCAGGGACTTGAGCGTGGGGAGGGCGACCTGCACGGTCCGCTGGTCGGGGTCGGGGCCGATGATGACCAGCGAGTAGAGGTACTCGTTCCAGAAGGTCAGGAAGTTCAGCAGCAGGATCGTCGCGATGCCCGGCATGCACATCGGCGTGTAGACGTGCCGCAGGACGGCGAACGTCGACGCCCCGTCCATGCGCGCCGCCTCCTCCATCTCGCGCGGGATCGTCCGCATGAACTGGACCAGGATCACCACCGACAGCGGCATCGCCGTCGCCGGCAGGAACAGCACCATGAACGCCCGGGTGTGGAACAGCCCGGTGGCCGCCGCCAGCAGGAACGTCGGGAAGAGCGCGGCGAAGGTCGGGACCAGGAAGCCCAGCGAGAACACCCGCTCCACCAGGGCCCCGAGGCGGCCCTCGGTACGGGCGATGGCGAAGGCCGCCGGTATCGCGAGCCCCAGGGTGAGGACCAGCGCCAGCGCGGTCACGAGCATCGAGTTGAGGACGGCCGGACCGAGGTGCGCGGAGGAGAACGACTCGGTGAAGTTGGCCGTGGAGAAGGAGGTGGGCAGGGAGAACGGACTCCCGAAGATCTGGTCGTTCGTCTTGAACGCCGAGACCAGCAGGTAGTACAGGGGGACGACCAGCAGCACCATGTACAGCCAGGCGAAGAGGTGCGCCGGCAGCCAGGACCTTCCGAACTTCATGGGACCTGCTCCGATCAGTAGTTCTGGCGGAAGACGCGACGGATGGTCAGCAGTCCGGCGAGGCCCACCAGGAACAGGACCACCCCGACCGTCTGGCTGTAGCCGAGATCGGCCGCGATGAACGCCTTCTGGTAGACGAGGAAGGACAACGTCGTCGACGAGCTCCCCGGGCCGCCCTGGGTGAGCAGCAGCACGTTCTGCGCCGAACCGAAGAGCGTCCACAGGAACTGCAGCATCGTCACGACCCCGACGAAGTCCCGGATCACGGGGAAGTGGATGCGCCACATGGCACGCCAGTGCCCGGCCCCGTCGAGCTGCGCCGCCTCCCCGATCTCGTCCGGCACGCTGCCCAGCCGGGCCGCGAACAGCACGGCGGTGAACCCGATGCCGCTCCACACGTCGACGACGATGAGCGAGGCGAGCGCGGTGGACGGCGAGGCGAGCCAGGCGTCGGTGAGCGAGCCGAGGCCCACCGAGTCCAGCGCACCGTTGAGCAGGCCGTCCGGCGACAGGACCGCGTAGAACACCATCGCCTTCGCGGGGGTGGAGATCAGCCCCGGGATGAAGAGCAGGTATCGCAGGACCCGGTGTCCCGGCGGCTTCTGCGCGACGTAGTACCCGAGCATGTACGCGCCGACGATCATCAGCGGCAGCGCCACGACGAGCTGTACGGCGGTGTTCCGCACCGCGTCCCAGAAGACCGGGTCGTCCAGGACCGCGCTGACGTTGCCGGTACCGGCGAAGGACACCGGCTGGAGCATGCCCGGCCAGTGCAGGGCCGCGATGACGAAGATGGCGACCAGCGGGCCGACCATGAAGACCAGGTACCAGACCAGCGCGGGTACGGCGAGGATCACCCCGCCCTGCGTGCGGGACTTCGTGGTGGTGGCGGCGGACGGCGAGGGGTCGGCCGGCCCGCGGACCGAGGCGCCGCCCGGGGCGGACGAGAGCAACGTCATAGGAGGACTCGCAAAGGCTCGGGCGCGCGGTCAGGCCGTGCGGTAGGCGGATTCCAGGGCGGAGCGCACGGATGCGGCGCTCGTGCCCCGGGTGAAGGCGGTGCTGGTCGCGGTGATCAGCGGCTGGGTCGCGGTCGGCGGGACGTAGAGATCGGGCAGGAGCGCCTGGCCGACCCGGTCGCCGAGCCGCTGGGCCTCGGCCACCAGCGGGAAGTCCTTGCTGACCGTGTCGGTCACGAGCGCCATGTCCCGGCCGCTCTCGGTGATGAAGCGGGACACCACCTCGGGGCGGTACATGAACCGCAGGAACTTCTCGACCGAGGACAGCTTCTTCACCCCGTTGGGGCTGATCCAGAAGCCGATGAGGGTGTACGACCGCAGGATCGTCGGCTTCCCGTGGGCGGCACCCGGCGCGAGCGGCCAGCCGCCGACCTCGGTGTGCCCGGCCGCCCGGGCCGGCACCTTCGCCAGGGCGGAGGACATCGCGGACTGGATCGCCGCCGCCTCCGTGTTGTACTGCGTGGTCATCGTGTCGGAGGTCAGGCCCTGCGCCTTGTCGGCGAAGACACCGGCGTCCCGCAGCGCCACGAAGTAGTCGATGCCCGCGCGGGCGCCCCGGCTGCCGCTGAAGTCCCCGGTCGTGTAGACCTGCCGGGCCTCCTCCGGGGTGAGGAAGGTCTGGATGATCTGGGCGAGCAGCTTCTGCCCCGTCCAGTCGTTGCCGCCGACGGTCACCGGTGCGATGCCCTTGGCCCGCAGCTTCCGCGCGGCACCGATGAGCTGGTCCCCGGTGGTGGGGATCGCGCCGACACCGGCGCGGTCGAGCAGATGGGTGTTGAAGGCGACCGGCCAGTTGGCGGCGAAGTAGGGGAAGGCGCGGATCCTGCCCTCGTCGTCGGTCCACTCGGTGAGCGCGGCGGGCAGGACACGCTCCCGCAGCCCCCAGTCGTCGAGGTACCCCTTGACGTCGACGGTGGCCCCGACCTCGGTCCAGGCCAGCGTCTTGTCGTACAGGTTGACCATGACCACGTCCGGCTCCTTACGGGCCAGCCGCGAGGTCTCGTACACCTGGGGGAGATCGTCGCCGTTGACGAGGTTCTTGACCCGGAGCCCCGGGTTCTCCTCCTCGAAGTCCTTCACGACGGCGGTGTACGTGGGCGAGCCCGGCGCGGTGGTGCCGAGCTGGGTGTGGACGAGCAGGGTGCCGGGGTCGGAATCGGCCGAGGCGAGCGTGGAACAGCCGGACATTGCGGGCAGCGCGGTGGCGGCGGCGAGGCCGGAACCAGCGGCAAGGAAACCGCGCCGACTCAGAGGTGAGCGCACAGCGGGATGTCTCCAACCAGGACGTTAACCAGAGTGGTTAATCGATGTACCAGCGGGTTGCGAGAAACTTAGGGGCGGTTGGAGGAATGGTCAACCCCTGGTTGCGCATGCTGGAGAGCCGGACATTTCGGGCGTGGGGTGCGCGGGCGTGCGGGAGCCTGGGGGTGGGGGTGCGCGCGGCCGTCCGGGGGCCTTGTGTCCGGGGAGGGCGTGCGGGGCCTTGTGTCCGCGGGCTGTGCGTGGCGGGGCCGCGAGGGCGGGTGGATCCCCGGGGCGCGCCTGCTCCGCCAGGCGTACGTCTTCGGTGCGGAGCCGTCACCCCCGCTCAGGCGGAGAAGTGCCCGGACCTGACTGCGGAGACGAAGGCGGACCAGCCGGTGGTCGGGACGATCAGCGCGGGGCCGTGGGGGGTCTTGGAGTCGCGGACGGGGACGCCGGAGGGGTGGCCGTCCAGGATTTCCATACAGCTGCCGCCCTCGCTGTTGCTGTAGGAGGACTTGCGCCAGCCGGTGAGTGTGGAGGCGTCGGGGAGGGTGTGTTCGGCCACGGTGAGAGCGTAGGTGCCTTCGACCCGTTCGGCCATGGCCGGGGAGCAGTCCACCGTGCGGGGGCCTTGCGTCCGGGGGCTGTGCGTCGTGGGGCACGAGGATGGGCCGTTCCCCGGGGTGTGCGTGCTCCGGCAGGCAGCCTGCTTGCCCGCTGTCGGTCCGTCGTGGACTGCGGGTCGTCGACGCCTGTGGCGTACGTCTTCGGTACGGAGTCGTCGCCCCCGGTCAGGCGGAGAGGTGCCCGGCCTTGACGGCGGCGACGAAGGACGACCAGCCTGCGGCCGGTATCAACAGGACCGGGCCCTGCGGCGACTTGGAATCGCGGACGGGGACGCCTGAGGGATGGCCGTCCAGGACCTCCAGGCAGCTGCCTGATTCCGGACCGCTGTGCGTCGACCTGCGCCATCCGTGCAGCACGGACCCGTCCGGGATCGCGCGTTCAATCCTCATGCCCATAGTCCTTAGCCGCCGCTCGCAACATGGCGAGTGACTCTCTCTGTGGAAGTGCGTCGCTCAGTGCGAGAGCGTAGATGTCTTGCAACCGGGCGACAACGGCCGGCGATTCGTGAATCTTCCCCGTCGACAGGCCCTCGCTGTACGCGACAGGTGGCTGATCCTCGAAGGACATGAGCGAGACCATGCCCTGGCTGATGGGGTGGATGCCGACACCCAGCGGCAGAACGTGTACGCGTACCCGGCCGCACTCTCCCAGGTGGACCACGTGCCTGATCTGTTCGACCATGATCTCCGGGCTGCCGGCCGGGCGTCGTAGTGTCGCCTCGTCCAGCAGTGCCCAGACCACGGGCGTCACTGAGTCGGTGAGGATCTGTGCCCGCTCCAGGCGTGTGACAACGTGCCTGTCACACTC
Organism: Streptomyces sp. NPDC006296; assembly: GCF_040613235.1. Taxonomy (NCBI): domain Bacteria; kingdom Bacillati; phylum Actinomycetota; class Actinomycetes; order Kitasatosporales; family Streptomycetaceae; genus Streptomyces; species Streptomyces sp. NPDC006296. Next base: position 38,282 of record NZ_JBEXRT010000038.1, read on the forward strand.
TGCTTCACTCCTGGGAGGGAACGCGGTGCTGAGAACCGCCCGGGCGTAGCGTTCCGTCTGCAGGATGCCGGGCATGAACGTCAGGGCGTATTCGCGGATCATCGTTGCCTGGCGTTCGAGTTGCCGGGCCGCTTCGAAGTAGTCGGCGATCGTGCCGTCGTCCTCCGGCAGGAAGCTGCTCAGCACGTTCCCCGTGTTCAGGGCCTTGTCCAGGCGTCGCGCGTCCTCCTTCGACGGGATGCGGCGTCCCGCCTCGATGTGCGCGATGTGCGAACGGGTCATGACCGCCGCGTCGGCCAACTCCTGTTGGGTCAGTCCTGCGGCCATGCGCTGTTCCTTGAACCAGTCCCCATGGCTATTACTCAACGTCAACTCCTGTGTGACGAATGATCTGTCACCAACGACCCCCTGGCGAGCCTAGCCCCGCCCGTCCCACTCTGTGAGTGGATCGCTACTCAGCGACAGACGGCCAGGTCCCGGCCCCAGGCGCGACCGTGGCCATCGCCCACCCATGCAACGGAGTTGACGACGTGCTGCACTGCATCATCCGCACCCTGGAGGCGCTGCTGCGTCTCCTTCAGCCGGTCCCGGAGGCATTCCGCGTACCCCCGCCGCCCGAGCGTGAGCCGTCCGAGTCGTTCTCGGAGCGTCCGCTGTGGCTCGCGATGTACGGCATCGACATCAGGCCCTGCCCGGGGTGCGGCCTCGGGCGGATCGTGTGACCGGGCGGATTCCCGGCACGGCGCGCCTGCTGCCGTGGGCCGGCCCGGAGGGCAAGCCCTGCTACGTCCTGGGCGACGGTACGGGGCACGTCTCCCGCGTCGCCGACACCATCGAGAGCATCCAGCTCGGCATGGCCGCCGAACTGCTCGGCCACGCCGCCGACATGCTCGACGACCGCCCGGTGACCGTGGTGCAACTCCGCTATGCGGTGGCCCGCATGGCCGAGTCGCTGCGCGACGTGCACCGGATCGCGGAGAGCCGGGGCGAACGCCTCGCGGCTCTGGGGGTCGGCCCCGGGGGCTGAGCGGGCGACGGCTCTCAGGCGTCGAGCACCGCGGCGACCGCCTCGATCTCCACGAGCTGGTCGCTGTATCCGAGGACCGTGACACCCAGCAGGGTGCTCGGCGCATCGTGCTCGCCGAAGCCTGACCGGACCACGCCCCAGGCGGTCACCAGGTCCTCCTGCCGCGAGGACGCGACCAGCACCCGCGTGCTGATGACGTCCTCCAGCGAGGCGCCCGCGTCGGCGAGGGCGGTGCGCATGTTCTCGAACGCCTTCGCCGCCTGGCCCGCGTAGTCGCCCACCGCCGCCGTCGAACCGTCCTCGTTCAGCGGGCACGAACCGGCGAGGAAGACCAGCCGGGCTTCGGCGGGGGCGGTGGCGGCGTAGGCGTACTCGGCCACGTCGGAGAGGCTGGTGGAGCGGATGAGCGTGACGGCGCGGGGCATGGCATCCAAGTCCTGGCGAGTGGGCGGAACTCCGTATGTCTAGCAGACTCCTCGCGGGGCGTCCTCCCCGTTTTCTGCGCGCGGCCGGCGCACCCCGCAGGACGGTCCGGAGCATCGCCTAGCGTGGCCCCATGAGTTCCTCCCTGAGCGTCTACCTGCTCGACGTGGCCGCCACGCAGGCCCTGATCGGCTGCCGCGACGACGACTTCCTGACGGGCGTGCGCGCCGGATTCGCGGACGACCTGGTGCGCGACGACGAGTACCACCGCTACGAGATCGAGGAGGAGGGCGCCCCCACGGCGGACGAGGCACTGCGCGCGGTCGTCCACGGCAGACCCTTCAGCGAGGACCGCAACCACGCCTTCCAGTACGGCTACGCCTACCGGCGGCTCTGCGAGCTCAGCGGATCGTTCCTGCCCAACGACTGCTTCACTCCGCACTCCGGCGACTGGCTGTCGACCGTCGACGAGGGCCTGCGCGCCATGGGAATCACCGCGGTGTCCTTGGACGCGTTCGGCCACGGTGCCCCGCCTGCTCCCCTGCCCTACGCCCACACGCCGGCCTGCGGGCAGTGGGGGCCCGAGGCGATCGCCGAGGCGCTCAAGCAGTACGAGGCCACCGAGCGGTCGGCCGACGGATCGGGACGGGCCGCGTCCCTGGAGCCCCAGGTCGTGGAGGCCGTCACGCAGTGCCTCGACTGGATGCGACGCGCAGGAACGCGACCGGGGCACGGGGTCATCGGGTTCCGCTTCTGAAGCCGGCGACGGGTGCCCGGGCGGGCCCGCGCACCGAGGAGCCGTTCGAGCCCGCCCGGTGCTGCCGGAACACGGACCCGGGACCGCCGACCGATCACAGTCGGGTGCGGCCCCGCGGGCGCAGCGCAGTGGATCACGGTGCCGCGCGTGGGTGGAGCACCGTGCGACGCCCACCGGGTCGCGAAGAGCCGGGGCGACCGCCCGCGGACCGCGTCGCGGAGGTGCCAGCCCCGGCCGCCGCCGGGACGCGGAGGTTTACGCGCAGTACGGGGTCAGCCGGCCCGTCGGCCTGCCCGCCTGGTGAAGCGCCGCAGTCCCCTGCGGGTGGGGGCCAGAGGCGTGTCCTCGGGGGCGATCTGGCTCTGAGCCGCGGCCAGGGCGGCTACGGGGGTCCGGGCCGGGGCCGGGGCCTCCGGGTACGGGTGGCCCCGCTCGATCCGGACCCGGACGGCCTGGGCCATGGCGTGGTGGGACGGCTCCCGGAGCAGGCCCTCCGCGGACAACCTCTCCCACATGTGCAGCAGTTCCTGTCCCCGGGTCGCCACCTGGGACTCGTCCTGGAGCCGCTGCCACGCCGCGGTGGCGCGGGCCACCTCGGGCACGGCCCGGTGCAGATCGGTCCCGCAGCGGATCCGTGCGACGGTCAGGGCGAGGCCGGTCGAGGTCGTGTAGTCGCCGCGGCGATAGGCGATGTACGCCTCGATCGCCCGGGCCTCCAGCGACAGTTCGTCCTCCGCGCCCCGGCGCAGCGTCAGGTGCTCCCGCAGCGCGCCGGCGAGGACGTACGCGGCGTGCAGCTCCTCGCGCTGCGCGTGCTGGATGATCCGCTCGACACGGGCGAGCGGGGGAAACGACTTCTCCTCGGCGACGGTCCGCTCGCGCCCGGGCGGCAGGTCCTCCTCCTCGGCGATGGTCACGCTGGAGCCGTCGGGATACACCCGGAGCCGCGCGACCTGCCGCACACTGCGGTCGATGACGGTCGCCGCCACCGGAGTCCCCAGAGTGCGGGCGAACATGGCTATCGCGTCGAGGATCGCCTCGTTGGGAGGGCGCGTGCCGCCCATCGTCAGCAGATGGCCGTTGACCACCGTCGAACCGTCCTCCGCCACGTAGGCGTCGAGACGGATCAGGGGCTGCGCGCTGAGCGCGGGGAGGTTTCTCTCGTCACGGGGCGTCAGTGAGTGGGGCATTCGCTCAGACTCCGGCTCGGACCACACCGACGGCGGGCATGGAGATGGCCGGCGCAGTCGTGCCTCCGGGCTGTGGGACGTGGACCATATGTTCGCCTCCGAGGTACATGGTCACGTGCGTGACGTCATCCTAATAGATGATGTGATCGCAAGGCCGGGCGGATGCCCGGCCGATCCGGTCGGGACCGCATCACGAGCGTCCGGCCGGTCAACCCCGCCACCGTGCGAACCACAGTCCCGTCCGTATGTCCAAGTCACCCGGATCCATGTCCGGATGCCGCGCATCGGCCGAGGCGCCGAAGGACCGCGTCGCGCGCGGACCGGCGTGCCTCTGCGCGGCGGGGTCCGGTCAGATGCCGAAGGCAGCGGCGTAACGGACGGTCCCGCGGGGCAGCGGACGGCCGGCCGTCAGACTGAGCGCCATCAGGGCGTCTTCGGGGACCTCGATGGTCAGGCCGATGCCGTGGTCAGCGGCACGAGTGAACCCGAACCGCGGATAGTAGGCCGGGTGCCCGAGGACGACCACATGGTGCTCACCCAAGGACGTGGCTGCGGCCAGGGCGGCACGGATCGCCGCGGTGCCCGCACCCGCACGCTGATTCTCCGGACGGACGGCGCACGGAGCCAGGCACAGAGCCGGTGTGGCATCGATGTGGCACCGGGTCAGCAGGGCGTGACCCACCGGTCGGCCGGTGTCGTCCGCAGCGACCAGGGAAAGGCCCTTGATCCAGGCGGTCGGATCGCTGCGCAGGACGTCGACGAGATCGGCCTCGGCAGGGGTGGGGAAGGCGGCGAGGTTGATATCGCGGACGGCGGGAACGTCGGCGACGGTCTCGGCGCGCGTGATCCAGGTGTCGTTCATGGCGATGGGAGATCCGTTTCTGGTGACGTTCGCGCGGCATCTTCGCGAACTCGCGCTCGCGCAGGGGCAGGAGAGCCGAGCCGTGAAGCGGGGCGCGAAGGAGGCACGCACCCCGTGCATCCTCGGTGAATCCCGGAGAGGGCGAACGCCCGGAAGCCGGACGGGGCCTTCACGGTATCCCGGTTCACCCGAGGTGAGGCGGCTGAGTCGCAGCTGCTCGAGCGGTGAAAGCCGGAGTGGTTGCTCAAGCGCCGGCGCTGGATTCCGGGTACTCCAAGGACAGATCCCTCAGGTGGGGAACTCACCCCACCAGTTGCGTCCGAGGAGAGCGGCAGGAAGGTACTCGGACTCGACTTCGATGGGGATGCCTGCGTCGTGGGCGATGCAGGCCATGGCCAGGGGGGCCAGAGCGACGAGGCCGGAGGATTGATACATGCGGCTTTCCTCGGTCCAGTACTCCTTGTGCCACTGGAGGGCGGTGGTGAGTGCCTTGGTGAAGCCTGCGTGGTCCTTACGGAGGAAGCGGTGGAACATTTCCATCGGCGGGTACATCAGTTTGCCCGCCGCCTCCGAGTCGGAGGCGGTCTCGGGGTCGGTGCCGTCGACGGCGGCCACCAGTTTCTCGCCCAGATCCGGCCCACCCAGCCAGTAGGCCTGAAGGGTGCTGATCCAGTCGTAGTGGTACGCGTCGAAGCGTGATCCGTTCTCCCGAAGCAGGGCGAGCGGTACCTGGCACAGCGCGGTGATCCGGTCCTTCTCGCGGCAGATCACCGCCAGGTAGAAGGCGGTGGTCCACGAGCCGGGTGTCACATAAGGCTGCGGGCCCGTGGCCTGGAGTGCGCGGTCCTCGTGCGCGATGCGGCACCGCACATGAGGCTCGGTCGTGGTGGCTGCGGCGAACACGGCCGAGCTGACCTGCATCGCGGCGACCCAGGCGTCCCATGTCGGGAAGATCGATGCCCGCGGATCCAGCAGGCAATGGGACTGAGCCAGGGTGAGCGTGGTGCGCTGAGCACGCCCCAAATCTGTTGAGTCGGTCTCGAGCCCGTCGACAAGCTTCTTGGCGCTCGCCTGGAGCACGGCGATGCCCGCTTCCGCCTTGTCTGTGGGGAGGGGAGGGCGGGGTCCCCGACGCAGCGGATGCGCGCCACGTTCAAGGATGTCGTCAGCGACGCCCTCCTGGTCCCGTGCGAGGCCTCGATGGTCTGCAGCGAAGTGGCCAGGGACCTCTCCACGACAGGAACGACCGCCTCCATCTCAGCCGTCGGATAGCTCTGCCGGGGCACGCTCGTGGCCACTGATCCCCCCTGCCGGATTCAGGTCTTGACGTACTCGAAGGCCGCGCCAGCGTACGCGCCCTCCCTGCGACGGCCTTCGCCGTCGCACGCCTCGCCCCCGAACGTCTCGTCACCTGCGTAGAGTCGGGCGATGCCTGAGTTGCAGCGTCTGCATGCCGACCATGCCCCGGCCGTCCTGGCCTTCGAGCTGGCGAACCGCGCCTACTTCGCCGCCTCCGTTCCCGACCGTGGCGACGATTTCTTTGATCAGTTCCCTGAGCGGCACAACGCTTTGCTGGCCGAGCAGGAGACTGGCAACTGCGCTTTCCACGTGCTCGTCGCCGAGGACGGCTCGGTGCTCGGCAGGTTCAACCTGGTCGACATCGAAAACCACACCGCGGAACTGGGCTACCGGGTCGCACAGCACGTCACCGGCCGAGGCGTGGCGACCACAACCGTCCGGGAGCTGTGCCATCTGGCGGCGGTCCAGTACCGGTTGCACACACTGCGGGCAGCCACCGTCAGCCGGAATGCCGCCTCCCAAAAGGTACTGATCAAAGCCGGGTTCGTCCCCGCCGGCCCCGTCGATCCAGCCCACCTCGGAGGAAATCCGGGCACCTGGTACCAGCGCGACCTGGCAGATGCGATCTCTTCGGGCTGCTGACTGGGGGAAGGCCACAGCCACCGCTGATCAGACGTGTGTGAGGACGAACGATCGGACGGTGGCTGCTGGGCACAGCGTGGACCCTGTCCTCGGGTCGGACCTCTGCTTGCGTGCTGAGGCTGGTCTTCATCGAGCACGCTGCCGTCCCGGAGAGTAGGTCGACGATTCAGCGAGTTTGCCGACCTGCTGGAGGACTGGGACCGAGTCATCGCTGAAGCGGCGCGGTGGGGGTGGGGCGTTGTGGGGCTGAGCCAGTAAGGCAATCCGGTTGAGGCCCTCTTTCTCCACTCTCCGTGAGTGACGTACTCCGCAGGGGTGACGGCCGGCACCTGGAGATGACTAACGGTGGCACGGCCGTATTCGTAGACGTGCTGATACTCGCCGTGTTGGCGCTAGCCGATGAGCCGTGGGACATTCGCTTCGCCGCGGTGCGTCGGCTGCGCCGCATGATCCAAGCCGTGAGGCCGCGCCGTTCAGGCCGCCTGCACCAGAGGGCTGCGGGCGTGTGTACCGACGCCCACGGTCAGTGGCTCATTGCGGCCACCGGCACCGGGTCGTCCATGTGGGTGCCTGTGCTGGCAGGGTCGTCGCCATGGCCTGTAACTGAGGGCCCTTCGATATGGTCGCCGCCGCGGGGTGTTGTCCAGGTTGTTCGTGGGCGTGATGTCCGGGATTCGACCGCCGGGGGTGTGGTCGGTCGTTACATGTGCGGGCACATCGTCCCCGGCCGGCCAACATCGCTCAGGTTGTCTTCAAGGCGTATGCCGTCACCGATATTGCTTTAGTGTCGTGGTCCCGCGCCGACCAGCACCGGCTGCTGTACTGGGGTTCCATGCGGGCGCGGCCCTCTGGGTCCGGACGCTGATCGTTCGGGTCCTATTGCAGGCCTCGGTCATATACCTCGTCGTGCTCTCGCGTGACTCAGGTGGGGAACTCGCCGAGCCATTCGCGCCGGAGGAGGTGCTTGGGCAGGTACTCGGATTCGACTCCGATTGTGAACCCGCCGTCGTATGCGAGGCAGGCGATGGCGAGCGGACCCAGAGCGAAACTTCCGTCGATGTCCTTATCCCGTTCCTCGTTCATGGTCCAGTAAGCCTTGTGCAGCTTCAACGCGTCAGCCAGAGCGGGACTGAAGCCCTCTTCGTCCTTGCGTACGAAGTGGTAAAAGAGGTTGATCGGCGGATAAAGCAAACCTTGCAGCATGTCACGCGGAGTGATCCGGGTCGCTGACGGATCCGACGCCTCGATCGTGGCAATTAGTTTGTCCACCAGTCCCGGGCGCCGCAGCCAGTAGGTCTGCAGGACATCTACCCAGTTGTAGACGAACTCGTCGTAGGAACCATCAGGTGACCGAAGTGTTTCCAACGGGATCTCGCAAAGTTGCGTCATCCGCTGCTGTTCGCGACAGATAACAGCAAGCCAGAAAGCCGTCAGCCAGTTACCTGCATCGGCAGTTGACATGGGTCCGAGCGCCGGAATGGACCGCAACTTTCGATCGATACGGCACTCGACGGTCCCATTGCTCGCACTGGTCACGGCGAAAAGCGCCGATCCCAACTGCATCGCGTTGACCGCGGCTTCCCATGTTTCAACCGCTGCGGCGCGGGGGTCAATGACGCAACGGGAGTGCAGCGCCAAAAGGGATGTTGTAAATGTGAAGTCGATCAGGTCTGCTGACTCTTCAAGCTCATCAATGTCCTTTGCTTGGCTCCTGGTTAGCCGATCTGCAAAATTTTCGGCATCAGGGCCACCGGGCATGTCGTGACGGGTGATATTTTCGATCACGGAAGAGTCCTTTTGGTGATGTCGAACCGCCGGTACTGATATCCAGTGTACCTGCCCGCGTTCTTCTCCCCCTTGACTACGACGTATTCCAGCTTTCCGTCCCTGAGTGCATCCCTCAGAGCACGAACGGCTTCGTCTTCGCCGCGTTTCGACATAGCTTTCATGATGTCAAGGAAGTACTCTCTACTCCCTTGGGAAACTTGCCTACCATTTGAAAGCGTGCGCCTACCGAGCTCTGTCCCAGGGCTGCTCTTGGCCTCGACAACGACGACACGTCCATCGTCATGTCTCCATACTTGATCGAACTGATCATTTCCATTCTTCGGACCGAGGAGAGGCTGGCGGTCGAAGCCCAAGTGGCGCTCGGCAATGTAGTGGTGTGTGGCGACCTTCTCCCCGAAGGCCTCAGCCGCCTTACTCATCTCGGTGTGTGATTCCTTGTAAGCGCCCTTTGATTCACCCCAGAGCCCGGCCGATTCGTGGGTAGGCTGGCTAGCGTGAGCCCTTCCGGCTTCCGCTTTCCAGTCGGTAATAAGGTTGTCCCATTGCACGGCGAAATGGCGTTTCTGGGCGGCCTCGTCAAGAATTGCAAGCCTGGCATCGCTCGTGACGGTGTCCGCACTCACCTTGACGTAAGCGGCATCTAGGTAGTGGGGAGAGGGCGGTGCCGGCGCATCCTTGGCGCGGATCCAGGGGGAATTTTCCGAAAGTCGGGTGAGTTGCGGTGGAGTGAGCCCGCTCGTGTCGTAGGTCTCCAGGTTTTTTCGAGTGCCGTCTTTCCGGTAGTGGTGATCGAAATAGCCTGGTTCTTCATTGGCACGGTAAACCTGGATGTCTTCGATCTGCTCCAAGGTGAGTGAACCAGGAGGGCCGTATGGATTGGGCCCTTCACGCATGAAGCGAGGACGCGGTAGGGGCTGGGGCGTAACAGCACTATCGCCAGCCGGAGTGATCGCGTCGTTCCCTGTATGGGCTGCGCTGTCAAGGCTGCCGGTGCTCGGTGCCGCGGGGCGCCTGGAGTCGCCGGTAGGGTCATTGTCGGCTGCGTGGCTGCCGGGCAGGTCTTGGTTGTTCGCAGGACCTGTGCCGGGCGTCTCTGTTCGCCCACCGGGCAGTCCGTCGCCGGCGTTACCGCTGGAAAGGCTGTTGCTCGGCAGGCCATTTTTGTCGACACCGCCGCCGGGCGCTTGGTTGACAGCTTCGCCACCCTGCGCGTCGTCCGCAGCCCGGCCGACATCGCCCAGCTCGTCGCCCACCCGCGCCCCCGCCCCCACCAGCACCGGCTGCCGCACCGGGGTCTCCACCCGGGCGTGGTCCGGGGTGTCCGCGTCGAAGTCGGCTTTGCCGGGTTCGACGCGGGCTTGATCGGCGCGTTGGACGAGGTTGCCGCTCTCGTCGTAGAGGTTGCCCGCGCGGTCCGCGTAGGCGGCGCCTTCGTCGAAGGGGTTCTTGAGGGTGCCTTCCGGGAGGGCGATCACTCCTTCCGGGAGTTTGACCGTGCCGTCCGCGAGCCGGACGGCGCCCTCCGGGATCGCCGCGCCCGCCGGGAGGTCGATCGTGCCGTCGGCCAGGCGTACGGCGCCTTCGGGGAGGGTGAAGACGTTGTCCGGGAGTGGCGGGATCTCGATGGTGCCCAGGCCCTTGAGGCCGGTCATGACGTCGCCGATCTTGGTCAGGCCGAAGCCCGCGCCCTTGAAGACGTACGTCATCGGGTCGACGAAGCGGCCCACCTTGCCCGCAGCGGAGAGGGCCTTGGCGGCGAGGGCGGCCTTGCCGCCGCCGGCGACCGCGCCGCCGGTGCCGCCGGTGAAGACGGTGGTGACGACGTTGAAGGTGACCGCGCCGGCCGCCCGGGAGGGGTTCTCGCCCCACTGGTCGTAGGCGATCAGCGCCTTGCCGGTCTCCTTCACCGCCGTGCGGGACTCACGCAGCCAGGTGGGGAGGTCTTCGTCCTTCGCCGTCCAGTACTGCACCGCCGTGACCGGACTGAGGCTGATCGCGACACCGGTGGCGAGCTGGGCCAGCCCCTTCCAGGCCTGCCCGGCCGCGTCCCAGCCGTCGACACCGACCAGGGTGCCCAGGCCCTTGATCGTGCCCCAGACTCCGTCGACGAAGAAGCCCTTGGTGAAGTCCCAGGCGTGTTCCCACACCTGCCAGCCCGGGACGGACTCGACGACGGGGTCGCCCCAGGGGAGGCCCTCGGCGTGCTTGAGGGTTTCCGCGTCGTAGCCGTACTGGTTCTTGCTGTCCGAGCCGTCGCTCGTCTTCAGGGGCAGGAGGCAGACCAGCGCGACGATCTTGTTGTAGCAGGCGACCTCCGCCGCCTGGAACGCCGCCAGGGTCTCGGCGATCTCGTCGCGGCGCTGGTTGTTCTCCTCGACCAGGTCGCCGTCCTCGCGCCATGTGTCGTCCGCGTTGATCTTCACGAGGAACGCGCCGGCGTCCCGCTTGATCTCCTTGAGCTTCTCGACCAGTGGGTAGACCTCGTCCGAATACGTGCCCAGTGCCCCGGCGATGGACTTGAGGTCGGACTTCAGCGTCTGCCCGGAGGTCTCGACCGGTTTGGTGGTCGCGAACAACTGGTCCGCTTCGGGCGCCTGGTAGAAGGCCCGGAGTCCACCGAAGCTGCTGTGCACGTCACCGGTGGTGGTCGCGATCGTCTCCGCGGCCGAGGTCAGCTCGGTGACCTTCACGTCCAGTGTCGCGAGGTTTCCCGTGAAGACCGGTATGCCTTCCAGGGGTATCGGCTTGTCGTCGCTCACTTGCGCCCCCCGGGAGCGTCCTGCAGCAGGTCCAGCCGCACGGCCTTGGCCGCGTCCTGCGCGTGCTTGGCCGCGTCCAGGTCGCCCGCCACGTATTCGTTGGTGGCCTTCGCCGCCCCCAGGACGGCGGCCTGGATACGTTCAGCCATGGACTTCAGATAGCCCTGGCGCTGTTCCAGGTACTGGCTCAGCGCGGAGGCCACCGGTCCCAGCGTGGGCTTGGACAACGGTGCCGCTCCCACCGGCACCGGGCCCTGGAGCGGGACCGAGGCCTCCGAACCCGGCACGGCGGTCCCCGCCGCCGTCGCCGCCTCCGACATCGTCGTGACCAGAGCGTTCAGAGCCTTCTCCAGGTCACCCGCATGCGTGCCGGTGACCTTCAACTGGCCCTGTACCCCCTGCGGCTTGATGTCCCACGCCGTCATGAAAGCCCCACCCCCGTACCACCGATGTACCACCGACCCGCTCCACTGCCTCGCACGGACCGGGGGGAACGTTCCTCCCGGTCCGTGCACGCAGCGCGTCAGCCGATGTTGTCGACCGCGGCCTTCGCCCGCGAGAGCGTCTGCTGCGCGGTGCCGTCGTTCTTCTCCAGCGTCGTCCGCAGCAGCTGGACGATGTTCCTGACCTCGTTCGAGGCCTTGTTCCAGCGCAGTTCCTTGCCGTGGTACTCGTCCGCCACCCCGTCGGCCGCGAAGTCCAGCATCGCCGCCTTCACCTGTGCGTCCCGCGCGGCGATCACCTGCTCCAGCCGGGCGATCACCGCCTGGATGTTGCCCTGCGCCTCGTTCGACGCACCCGTGTCGTACGAACGGCGGTCACTGTCCGTCGCCATAACCGATTACTCCCCGTGGAATGAGATCCGAAGCCGTTGAAAGATCGTGAAAGGAGAAAGCGGGAAGGTCAGCCGCGACCAGAGAAGCGGGCGGCGTCGAAGTTCGCCGAAGCCATCAGCGTCTTCGCGTTCTCGTTTTGCTCCTGATCACCCTCGCCGAACGCGGCGTCCATCCCCGACTGCCCGCCGAGCAGTGCGGCCAGCGAACCGTTCAGCGCTGCGGTGATCTCGTCCGAACGCGTCTTGAACGAGTCGAACGCCACCTTGCCCGCGCCGTTGAACTTGCCCTCCAGCGGCTGCGCGGCCTGGATCAGCTGATTGATCAGCGTGCCCAGATCGGTGCTCGACTCCGAGGAACGTGACATCAGGTTCGTCAGAACCGATGCCCCCATATCGAACTTCATCAGATTCCCCCGTCAGGCTGAACAATCGTACGAACAACCATGTCTATCAACCCGGACATCGCCGATGCAATCGGCTATCCGGTCACTGTGACCATGCCAATACATTCCGGCCGGTGCGCTCCCGCGGCAGCCTTCTTCAGGCACCCTTCAGATGCCGCATCAGCCGCTCGTAGTCCTGCCAGCCGGACAGGTCCGACGGGTCACCCGGCAACGGGTAGTACCACGCGGGACGGGCCGCCGGGCCCAGCCGAACGGGCTTCGCGGGCAGGGGAGTACGCCGGGCACGGTCGCCCGGCAGCCCGCGGACCTCGTCGGCGCCCAGGACGAAGGCCAGCGGGACGCCGGGCCCTTCGAAACGCGGCGGCACCGCGAGATCCCGACGGGCTCCGCGGACCTGTACGAGCATCGACTGGAGCCGGTGGCGGGTGGCGAGGACCTCGGCGGCACGGGGCAGCGCGTCCAGCGGCAGCTCCTCGTCGGCTCCGTAGCCGAACGCCAGGGTCACCTCCTCCTCGACGCCCGCCGTCGTGCGGGTGACGCGCAGGGTGGCGAGCCCGGGCCTGTCCCGGTCGCCGACGACCACGGCCAACGTCGGCCGGGGGGACCGCTCGAAGGCGAGATCGGTGAGGCGCTGAGGTGACCAGGGCAGGTTCACGGGCTCGGCCGTCCCCCAGCCCGCCGGGGGCGCGCCGGTGAGCTCGCGCCACACCGACTCCAGACCGCCGCCGAGCACCAGCCGGTCATCGGCGGGGTGGATGGAGCGGAACGTCAGCGCCAGCTGCCGTTCGCCGGTGTCCGACACCTCCCCGTACGACGTGGCGACCGGGGTGTTCGGCTCGTCGACCGTCGCGCCGGGCCCCTCGACCGGCGCGAACAGGCCGTCCTGCCAGCGCAGCACGGCTCCCGACAACCCGTCGTAGTAGCCGTCCCGCTCGTCCTGGACGACCCAGCGGGACGGCCAGGTACCGAGCATGTGGCGTGCGGCGGGGGAGAGCGTGGTCCCGGGCGGTGCGACGACCTGGAGCCCCAGGCCGGCTTCCACGGCGGCCCGGTAGGCGTCCGCCAGCCACGCCGTCAGGGCGACCACCGGGCGGTCCTGGATGACGACGGCGACCTTCTCCGTGAGTACGTCGACGGCGGGTACCGCCGCCGCCGGGACCGGGGCGACGCTCACCCCACCGGTGTCCACCACGGCGAGCGAGCCGGCGGCCTCCGGGGGCCAGGCGGAGCCTCCGGCGAGGTGGGCGAGCCGGGCGGCGAACGTGCCCGCGAGCTGCTCCGCCTCGGCGACACCGGTGGTGGCACGGGCCTCCGTCCACCAGAACGGGACAGGCGGTGCCGCGGCCCCGAGAAGGCGCTCCGCCTCACCCGGCACCTGGACCAGCAGCGGTGCCTCCACGGACACCAGGGGGCGGCCCTCCGGGTCGCAGAGCTGCACGACGGCACCGTCGCCGTGGGTGCCGACCAGCTTGTCGGGGCCTCCGGAGAGCAGCCCCACGAGCACGGTCCACGGGTCGGGCATGCGGGTGGTGAGGGCGATGACGTCCTTGGTCATGGAGTCGTCCGGTCCTTCGTGGTCCGTGGCTGCGCCGTCCGTGGCGGTGTGCCGGCTGTCATTCGGGTGTGTGGACCGTCTGGATCAGGCGGTTCGGCTGTCCCCTGCGCACGAGCACACCGCGGCCCGCGGGCTGCCTGCTCGCGTACACACCGGGGAAGAGCTGGCCCTCGCTGCGGTCACCGTCCATGACGACGGCCGAGGCCCCCGACTCGCGCAGGCCCTGCACCAGGGGCTCGTACATGCCCCGCGAGGCGCCCGCGACCCGCCGGGTCAGGACGAAGTGGAGACCGATGTCGACGGCGGAGGGGATGTACGGCAGGAACGGGGAGAGCGGCGACAGGCCGGCCGTCGTCAGCACGTCGTAGTCGTCGATCAGGACCACGATCCGCGGCCCGCCACCCCAACTGCCCGGCTCCAGCTCCTCGATGCCCGTGTCCTCGTCCGGCAGCCGCCTCTCCAGCTCGGTGGCGATCCCGGCCGAGAGACCTGCGCACAGCTTGGCGTTGTACGCGTAGCCGCCCCGGTACTCCTCGGGGATCGTCCCGCGGAGGCTGCGCCGCGGGTCCATGACGGCGAACACCAGCTCGTCCTCGCCGTAGCGGTCGATCAGGCCTGCGGCGACGCTCTTGAGGAGGTTCGTCTTCCCGCACTCGCTGTCTCCCATGACGAGCAGGTGCTGGTCATGGCCGAACAGATCGAGCAGGACCGGATCGAGGGCCGTCTGGTCGAGGCCGATCGGCACCCGGTGGGGTTCGGTCACCGGACCCGGCAGAAGATGCGGCTCCAGGACGGACGGCAGCACGCGCACCGGCTGCGCCACCTCCCCGCTCCACGCGGCCCGGACCGTACGGGACGTGCGCTCCAGGACGGCGCCCAGGCCGGTGGTGTCGGCCAGGCCGTCCGTGCGCGGCAGCGCCGCCTGCGCGAAGAGCTTGCCGTCGGTGAGCACACGGCCGTGCTCGTCGGGCGACAGGGTCGCGGAGAGCTTGCGGTCGACGCTCGACTCGCCGGGGTCGTTCAGCCGCAGCTCGACACGGGTGCCGAAGGCCGACTGGGAGGCGATGCGCACGTCGTTCCAGCGCAGCATGCCCGCGACGACGTGGATGCCGTAGCCGCCGCCGCGCTTGAGGATGTCGACGACCGCCTCGTCCAGGTCCTCGAAGTCGTCGCGCAGCGCGCCGAACCCGTCGACGACGAGCACGATCTCGGCGGAGGCGAGCGAGGGCAGCCGCCCCGCCGCGTGCAGGGTGCGCAGTTGCTCGACGGAGTCGATGCCGTGCTCCCGGAAGAGGTGCTCGCGTGTGCCGAGCATGTTCCGCACCTCCTCGACCGTGCGCCCGGCGCGTTCACGGTCCGCACGGCCCGCGACCCCGCCGACATGCGGCAGGCCCGCCAGCGCCTGGAGGCCGCCCCCGACCAGGTCGAGGCCGTAGACGCCCACTTCCCGGGGGGTGTGGGTCAGCGCGAGTGAGAGGACCAGCGTGCGCAGGAGCGTCGTCTTGCCGGACTGCGGACCGCCGATGACGGCGACATGGCCGCCCGCCACCGTGAGGTCCAGGTACCACTGGCCCTGCCACTGCTTCGTCGGGTCGTCGAGCAGACCGAGCGGCACCTGGAGCGGCCCGCGCCGCTTGGCGAGCTGCATACCGCGCGGCCCGGCGTCCAGCGGGCCCGCGACCTTGTCCAGGGTGATCGCGCCGGGCAGCGGCGGCAGCCAGATGCTCCGCACCGGCGCGGCCGCGCCCTCCAGCTGCCCGACGACGACACCCATCTCGGTCGGCCCGGTCTCCCGGCGGCGCGACGAGGGCTCCTGGAGACCGGAACCGTCGGGTGCGGACAGGGTGTTGAACGCCTCGTAGGGGAGGGCGAGCGGTCCGGTGTCCTCCTCGCCGGCCCGCTCGACGGGACCCCGGTAACCCCCCGACACGTAGCTGGCCTTGAAGCGCGCGTAATGACTCGTGTCGACCTTGAGGTAGCCGAAACCGGGCAGCGGCGGCAGGTGGAAGGCGTCCGTGGTGTCCAGGACCGTGCGCGACTCGTCGGCGGAGAAGGTCCGCAGGCCGAGCCGGTAGGAGAGGTAGGTGTCCAGGCCCTTGAGCCTGCCTCCCTCGATGCGCTGGCTGGACAGCAGCAGGTGCACGCCGATGGAGCGCCCGATGCGGCCGATGGAGAGGAAGAGGTCGATGAAGTCGGGCTTGGCGGTGAGGAGTTCGCCGAACTCGTCGATGACGACGAACAGGTGGGGCAGCGGTTCCAGGTCGGGGCGCCTCTCGGCGCGCAGCGCGGCGTAGTCGCCGATGTCGGCGACATTCCCGGCGTCCTTCAGCGCCTGCTGGCGGCGCTTCACCTCACCGGCCAGGGAGGCGTGGACCCGCTCCACCAGGCCCGCCTGGTTCTCCAGGTTGGTGATGACACCCGCGACGTGCGGCAGTTCGGCGAACGGCGCGAAGGTCGCGCCGCCCTTGTAGTCGATGAGGACCAGGGCGAGGTCCTCCGGCGGATGCGTGGTCACCAGGGCGAGCACGAGGGTGCGCAGCAGCTCCGACTTGCCGGACCCGGTGGCCCCGACACACAGGCCGTGCGGACCCATGCCGAGCTCGGAGGACTCCTTGAGGTCCAGCAGCACCGGTTCGCGCGCGTCGCTGACACCGATCGGCACACGCAGGAAGGCGCGTTCGCCGCGCGGTGCCCAGAGGCGCGCCAGGTCGAGGCGTGCCACGTCGTCGATCCCGAGCAGCCCGGCGAAGTCCACCGGGCCGGACAGGGGCGCGTCGACGAGCGACTCGGCGGAGAGGCGCAGCGGCGACAGCATCCGGGCCAGGCTCTCGGCGAACGGGACACCCACCTCGTCCACCGTGCCGTGGGCGCTGACCGGTTCCGCTCCGCGCAGGTCCTCGATGAGCACCTCGGATCCCTCGACGGTGAGCCTGATACCGACGTCCCCGGGTTCCTGGACGCGCTGCTCCAGCAGGTGCAGGACGGTGACGCCCATCTCCCGGAGGCCGACCGCGTCGTCGGGGCGCGGCAGGTCGACCGCGTCCTCCCCGTGTCCGTCGGCCACGACCAGGAGCCGGGACGACATGGACAGGGCGTCCTGGCCGGCCAGTCCCCGGCGCACCTCGGCCGCGTAGGACGCACGGCGGCGCAGTTCCGGGCCGAGCCGCCGGGCCAGCTGGGGCGTGGAGGGCGCTGTCCGCCGGGCGGCGACCGGGCCGTCGAGCTGTTCGGCGTCCAGCAGGTGCGGCAGCCACTTCGCCCACTCCCAGTCGGCGATGCGCTCGCCGGGCACGGCGAGCGCCATCGCCACGTCGTCCGGAGCGTGCGTCGCGGCGGCCTGCACCAGCAGGGCGCGGGCCACGCGCAGGCAGTCCTCGCGGGGACCGATGACGCTGATGTTGCCCACCCGGTCGAGGGGGACGGTGAGCGGGAGTTCGGTGCCGGTGCGGAAGCGGCTCATCAGGGCCGACGCCTCGTTCAGCATGAACAGGTCCGGCGGGGTGAGGACCGACGATCCCTGATCGGCGATCTGCAGGTCGCGCACGGGCATCTCACCGGTGCCGACCCGGACGCGCAGGAAATCCGTGTCGACGCGCCGCCGCTCCCAGAGACGTGCGGGATCGCGCACGATGTCGTAGAGGGCGTGCGGCGGCGGGTTCAGCACGTCGGCGCGCTCACGGCGTGCGCGCTCCTCGGCGGAGAGTTCCTCCCGCAGGTCCTCCACGTAGGCGAGGTAGGCCTCGCGCTGGGTGCGCCGGGTGCGCTGGGCCTTGCCGCGCTGGGAGAAGAGCAGCGCGAGGGAGCCCAGGACCGTGACGACGAGGATGATCGCGCCGAGTGCGGCGAACTGGCTGTTGCGGACGACCGTCATCATGACGACGGACGACATGACCCCGGCGACGGGCAGCAGCGACATCGCGATGTTGCCCGCCTTCCCCTCCGGGAGGTTGGGCGGTGCCTCGATGGTGCGCGCGGGACTGTCGGCGGGCGGCCGGGTGGTCCTGGCCGGGCGGTGTATCAGGCGGGTGCTCATGGGCGTCCGTCACTCACGGTCGGGCTCGGCATGGATCAGCGGCGCTTCTGGGAGAGCTGGAAGACGTCCGCCGCGAGCTGTGTCGCGGCCAGCCGTGTCGGGCGGGCCAGCAGTCCGGTGTCGATGGCGCCGCCCGCCGCCAGGTGCCGGTCGTACGGGAGGACCGTGACCCGGGCGCCGGTGGACTCCAGCCGCTGTGCCGCCCGGTCGAGGTCGATGCCCGTGTGCGGCACCTGCGCGGTGACGGCGACGACGGTGCCCTCGATCACATGCCGGGGCAGTCCCTTCATCCACGTCAGCACGTTGTACGTGCTCGTGAGGCCCTCCAGCGTGGCGGGAGAGGCCAGCACACGGGCCTGGGACGCGGAGAGCGCGACCCGGGCGACCTCGGCGGGCAGGGTCTCGCAGTCGACGACCGTCACACCGAAGTAGCGGCGCAGGGAGACCATCACCCGCTCGTAGGCCCTGGCGTCCAGCATCGCGCCGATCCGCCCCTGACTGCCGGGCAGCAGCCAGGCGTTGTCGGGGAGCTGGACGAGATAGCCGGTGACGTCGAGCAGGGACATCTGCGGTTCGACGATGTCCGCCAGGTCGCCGGTGGTCCAGCGCAGCGCCTCGGCACCGAGGCGCAGGGGCAGGGAGCCGAGCGCCGGGTCGGCCTCGACGAGGAGCACCGGATCCTGCCGGTAGTGCGCGTACGTGGTGCCGAGCAGTGCGGCGACGGTCGACTTGCCCGCACCGCCCCTGATGGAGGTGACGGCGATCTGCCGGCCGGTCGTCACGGGCTGCTGGAGCATCTCGGCGGTGCGGGTGATCTCGGAGACCTCGCGGGCGGCCGACGAGGAGAGGAGCCTGCGGACACCGCGCGTGGCACGGGCCGCCCACGACTCGCCGTGCCGGGCCTTCCGCGAGGTCGCGGCAAGCTCCGCCTCCACCACGGGCCGGGAGTCGGGGGCGCTGCGGGACCGCCCCGCCCGCCCGGCGTGCGCGGCGCTGGTGCGCTGCTCCTGGCTCCGGGGGCGCGCGGGTGCACCGGGAGCGTGGGACGGGGTGTCGGCGGGCAGCGGGTCCCCACCGGACCCGGGGGCCTGCTGCGGCACGGGCGCCCGGCCCTGCTGCCGAGCGGCGCCGCCCAGATCGCGCAGCACGTCACCCTGCCAGTTGTCCGCGTTCGGCATGACCGTCCGTCCCCCTCCGCCGTGCTGCCCCTCCCGGGGCGTCGCCTGTCGACTCAGAACTTGTTGAGCAGCTGTCCGAACACGCCGAACACGCCTACGGCGAGCGGGAACAGCCCCACCATGCCGATGGATTCGACCAGGTCGGCCATGCGGCGCAGCCGGATCCGTACGTGCTCCGGTGGCTGCACGGCCAGCACCAGCAGCGGCAGCAGCGCCGCCGCGCACAGCACGGCGATCGGCGCTGCGCCCCCGGCGTGCTGCATCCAGAGCATGACCAGGCGTACGACGAGGACGGCCGCCGCGGTGAAGAGCGCCACCACCTCGGCGATCAGGGGGAAGGCCCGGGCACGGGAGAGGAGGACCACCGCGACGACCGTGGCCAGCACCACGGTCCACGGCGTCGGCCTCTCGGCCAGGGTGATCAGCCAGCCGCCCGCGGCCGCCGAGACCGCGGTGGCCAGGGTGGCGAGGGCCAGCCCGCGGTGCGTGGCCGCGAGCGCGCCGCCCACCTCGTGACGGCTGACCGAGACACCGCCCGAGCGCCGGTCGTCGAGCGCGGTGAGCCCCGAGGCCATCAGAGCCAGCCTCGGGAGCATCCCGAGCAGGACCAGCGAGAAGACCGCCATGACGGCGCCCAGCCGAGCCGGATCGCCCTGGACGGCGGCGACGGCCTCCCACACGACGGTGAGCACCGCCGTGGTCACCGCGCCGATCAGCCCGCCCCGGCCGAGCGGGGAGAAGAAGCCGAGCATCACGAGCGTCAGCACCAGGGAACCCGCGACGGCGGCGAGACGCACGGTGCCCGGCCAGGCGTAGGCGTCGGCGGCGGTCCACGCGGAGAGCACGCCGAGTCCGCCGGAGAGGACCAGCAGGGCCGTCGCCAGCCCCCGGTTGCCCTGCCCGGCCTTCATGACGAGTGCACCGGCCGCGAGCAGCACGAGCGCGACCGAGGCGAGCGCCCCGGCCAGGACGTCGAGGGCGAACTCACGACGGGCGAGCAGTGCCGCGATCACCGCGAACGCGACGGCCGCCACCCCCGCGCTGCTCCTGCGCGCGGCGGGATGCCAGCGCCAGGCCCGCAGGCCCAGGTCGTCGGCCACGTGGTCGGTGACGTCGTGCACCACGGGGGCGGGGGGAGCGGAGTGGCTCCTGACCAGCCGAAGCACCGCGCCGTCGGTCACACCGGCGGACGCCAGGGTGCTGTCGTGCGGCAGCGCGGAGCCGTCGGACGTCAGCAACTGCCGGGTCAGCGGACGTGCGGCGACCCGGTCGTCGAGCAACTGCAGAATGTCCGGGAGCAATTGCCCGATCGGGGTGTCCGAGGGCAGAACGATGTCGGCGCGGCGCCGCTCGCCGATCAGGGTCACCCGGCTCAGTTCGGCCCGGGTCGTCATTGCTGTGCTCGCCACTTGGGGAAACCTATCATTACGACTGCGAGAGATTTCGGGGTCAATGGGGCATATCCGCGCTATCGGCCTTCTCTATTTCCGTGTCGCGGAAGTCACTTGGTAATGATCGTGGATTGTGCCGGGACTTCCGCATCCCCGATCCGGGCGGCACGGTCGTACTGCTGTGCCTGGCGCTGTTGCTTTTCCTGCTCGGCCTTCTGCTTGTCCAGCGTGTGCTGGAGGAAGGACCATCCGACGCAACCGGCGCACATCACGGCCGCGATGGCGATTCCCGCGAATACCTTTCCGAGCCGTTCGTCGGCGGTCCGTCGTGCGCGCTGGGCGCCGAAGAGCAGAGCGTCGCGCATTCTGCGCCGGCGCACCCCCACCGACTCCAGTAGTTGGCTGTCGTAATCCCGTGCCATTGGTCGTCCGCCGCCTCCGTCGTCCGTAGCGTCAGTCGGTCGCCCTGAAAGATAGGCCACACGTCGGCGCGGAGTACATCGCAGGGGCGGATTCAGGGCGTGCGGGCCCGCAGCGCGAACCACAACTCCGTCCGTACGTCCATGTCGTCCAGGTCCGTGCCGAGCAGTGCCGCGCACCGGCCGATGCGCTGGCGGACGGTGTTGCGGTGGACCGAGAGCGCGACCGCGGTGCGGTCCCAGCTGCCGTGGAGGCTCAGCCAGCAGCGCAGGGTCTCGGCCAGGGTCCCGGTGAGGGGGGCCAGCAGGGTGCGGGCGTGGGCCTCGGCGCGGTCGGCCGGGATCAGTTCGGCCAGGCCCCCGGCGCCGGGGCGGTGGGTGGTCAGCGGGGTGCGGGTCGCCTCGGCGTGGCCCAGGGCGCGGGACGCCTGGGCGTCGGCGTCCCGCAGGGCGGTCACCGGGGCGGGGCCGGAGACCCCGAGGGTCCAGCCGGGCTGCGGGGCCACCGCCCCGTGCCGGCCCGGCAGCAGGATCCGTACGGTGTCGCGGTCCGCCTCCGACAGCGCCGAGCCCAGGGCCGCCCCGAGCGCCCCGGCGGTCAGCGGGTCGGCCGGGGTGCCGTCGGCCCGGCGGGCGTGGACCACGGTCCAGGGGTCCCCGTCGCCCAGCAGCGGCGCCACGTCCGACGGGGCCGCGCCCAGGAGCAGCCGGACGAGGGCGGCCGAACGGCCCGCCGCGTCCGCGCCCTGGTGCGGGGCGGTGAGCAGGGACAGCAGCACGACGGCGATCCCCGCGACGGTGTGGTCGCCGGAGTCGCGGCGGGACGTGGCCAGGGTGAGGGCGAGCCCCTGACCGCCGCCGAGCGCGTACGCGAACAGATGGGTGCCGCCCCGGGTGTCGGTCGCGGACGCCGGGCTCGGCCCCCGGGAGGGGGCGGCCGGCGTCCCGGGCGGGTCCGCCGGTGCCACCACCCGGGCCAGCCGGGCCAGTGCCGTCCGCACGTCCGGTGCCGGGCGCCCGCCCGCCGCGTGCAGCACCCCGCCGTCCGCCGCGAGGAGGGCGACCCGGCCGTCCAGCTGCACGGCGAGCTGCCGCAGCACCGCGGGCACCGGGGCGGGGCGGGCCGCCGCCGTCGCGAGGGCCTGCTGCGCCCGGGTGACCCGGTGCAGCTCACGGTGGCGCGCCTCCGCCATGAGCCGCCACACCGCGCGGGCGATCGCGGTGAAACGGGTCTCGGGCGGCACCTCGACCAGCGGCAGGCCGTGCCGTTCGCACGCCTCCACCAGGGCCGCCGGGACGGTGTCGTACACCGGCGCCACCCCGAAGCCGAGCGCCGAGGCCCCCGCCTGGACGAGCCGGGCGACATAGGTGTCCGCGTCCGCGAGCTGCACCCCGGCCGTCAGCAGCAGCTCACCCCCGAGCAGGTACGGATACGGGTCGGCCATCTCCGAGGTGTGCACCCACAGCAGGTCCGCGTGGTCCGGGCCGGCGATCCGGCGCAGGCCGAGTTCCTGCCGGGCCAGCAGCTCGGACAGCGGGATCGGCGGGGTGGGCGGCCCGGCGGGGGAGTCCGGCATGGACGATCCCTCCACTTCGAGGGGTGAGGATGGATGAAAAGTACACTTCAGCGTCGGCTTCCGGCCACCTACCGTCTTCCCCACCACACCCCACCCCGAGTGCGAACGAGACGGAGAGAGCCCATGGCTGTCGACTACGCGGTGATCGTGGTCTACCTGGCCGGCATGCTCGCCATGGGCTGGTGGGGCATGCGCCGCGCCCGGTCCAAGAGCGAGTTCCTGGTCGCCGGGCGGCGGCTCGGCCCCTGGATGTACTCCGGGACCATGGCCGCCATCGTCCTCGGCGGCGCCTCGACGATCGGCGGGGTGGGCCTCGGCTACCAGTACGGACTCTCCGGCGCCTGGATGGTCTTCACCATCGGCCTCGGGCTGCTCGCCCTGTCCGTCTTCTTCTCGGCCCGCATCGCCCGCCTGAAGGTCTACACCGTCTCCGAGATGCTCGACCTGCGCTACGGGGGCCGGGCCGGGGTCATCTCCGGTGTCGTCATGTGGGCGTACACGCTGATGCTCGCGGTCACCTCGACCATCGCCTACGCCACGATCTTCGACGTGCTGTTCGACGTGAACCGGACCGTCGCGATCATCCTGGGCGGCACGATCGTCGTCGCGTACTCGACGCTCGGCGGCATGTGGTCGATCACGATCACCGACATGGTGCAGTTCGTCGTCAAGACGATCGGCGTCCTGCTGCTCCTCCTGCCGATCGCCGTCGTCAAGGCCGGCGGCTTCAGCGAGATGAAGGCGAAGCTGCCCACCGAGTACTTCGACCCGCTGGGCATCGGCGGCGAGACGATCTTCACGTACGTCCTGATCTACACCTTCGGCATGCTGATCGGCCAGGACATCTGGCAGCGGGTGTTCACCGCCCGCAGCGACGGCACGGCCCGCTGGGGCGGGACCGTCGCCGGCACCTACTGCCTGGTGTACGCCATCGCCGGCGCCGTCATCGGCACCGCAGCCAAGGTGATGTACCCGAAGCTGCCCAGCGCCGACGCGGCGTTCGCGACGATCGTGAAGGACGAACTGCCGGTCGGGGTGCGCGGCCTGGTCCTGGCCGCCGCGCTCGCCGCGGTGATGTCCACCTCCTCCGGCGCGCTCATCGCCTGCGCGACCGTGGCGAACAACGACATCTGGTCGCGGCTGCGGGGCGCGGTCTCCGGGGAGAGCGGAGGCGGTGAGCGGGACGAGGTGAAGGGCAACCGCGTGTTCATCCTGCTCATGGGGGTCGCCGTCATCGTGATCGCCATCGCACTGAACAACGTCGTCGAGGCCCTGACCGTCGCCTACAACCTGCTGGTCGGCGGGCTGCTGGTACCGATCCTCGGCGGACTCCTCTGGCGCCGGGGCACCGCGGCGGGCGCGCTCGCCGCCGTGGCCGTCGGCGGCACCGCCGTCATCGGACTGATGGCGGGATACGGGATCCTCGCCAACGAGCCCGTCTACTACGGGCTGCTCGCCTCCCTCGCGGTGTACGTCGTCGTCTCGCTGGCCACGAAGCCGACCGACCCGGCGGTGCTCACCGCCTGGCGCGAGCGGCTCGCGGGACGCGGCACCGAGGAGGACCCGGCCACCCCGGACCCGGTCACCGTCTGAGCGGTCGACCGGGCTTGCCCGGCCGTCCGCCCCGGACCCGTCCACCCCGCATCCCGCATCCTGGGCCCGACAGCCCGACAGCCCGACAGCCCGACAGCCCGACAGCCCGACAGCCCGACAGCCCGGCCGGTCACCCACCCCGGCCACCGGCTCCAGCCCGCCCGACAGCCCGGCCACCCACCCCCGGCCCGGTCGTCCGGCACCGGACACCGCCCGGCCACCCCGGGCGGCATCCGGAAGCCCCTGACTCCCTCCGCACCGTACGGACGCCCACACGGCGCGCACGGCCCGAACGAAAGGCACCCCGCCCATGAGCAGCAACGAGACGCCGCGCGGCCCCGTCGACTCCTCCCGCATCCCGCGGTACGCCGGGCCCGCGACGTTCGCCCGGCTGCCACGGCTCGACGAGGTCGGCTCCGCCGACGTCGCCGTCGTCGGCGTGCCCTTCGACACCGGAGTGTCCTACCGCCCGGGCGCCCGCTTCGGCGGCAACGCCATCCGGGAGGCCTCCCGCCTCCTGCGCCCCTACAACCCGGCGCAGGACGCCTCGCCCTTCGCTCTCGCCCAGGTCGCCGACGCGGGTGACATCGCGGCGAACCCCTTCGACATCAACGAGGCCGTCGAGACCGTCGAGGCCGCCGCCGACGACCTGCTGTCCACCGGCGCCCGGCTGATGACGCTCGGCGGCGACCACACCATCGCGCTGCCCCTGCTGCGTTCCGTCGCCAAGAAGCACGGGCCCGTCGCCCTGCTCCACTTCGACGCCCACCTGGACACCTGGGACACCTACTTCGGCGCCGAGTACACCCACGGCACCCCGTTCCGCCGCGCCGTCGAGGAGGGCATCCTCGACACCGAGGCGCTGTCCCACGTCGGCACCCGGGGCCCGCTGTACGGCAAGCAGGACCTCACCGACGACGCCAAGATGGGCTTCGGCATCGTCACCTCGGCCGACGTCATGCGGCGCGGGGTCGACGAGATCGCCGACCAGCTGCGGCAGCGGATCGGCGACCGGCCGCTCTACATCTCCATCGACATCGACGTGCTCGACCCGGCGCACGCCCCCGGCACCGGCACCCCCGAGGCCGGCGGCCTCACCTCGCGCGAACTCCTGGAGATCCTGCGCGGGCTCTCCTCCTGCCACCTGGTCTCGGCCGACCTGGTCGAGGTCGCCCCGGCGTACGATCACGCGGAGATCACGTCCGTCGCCGCCTCGCACACGGCGTACGAGCTGACGACGATCATGTCCCGCCAGATCGCGGAGGGCCGCACCCAGTGAGTCACGACCACGACGACCGGCCCCGGCTCACCGCCGCGCAGGCGGAGGCGGCCCTGCGGCCCCCGGCCGGCCGCAACGGCGGCGACCTGGTCGTCGAGACCCTCCAGGGCCTCGGCGCCACCACCGTCTTCGGGCTGCCCGGCCAGCACGCGCTCGGCATGTTCGACGCGCTGCGCCGCTCCTCCCTCGCGTACGTCGGGCTGCGCGTCGAGAACAACGCGGGCTTCGCCGCCGACGCCTACGGCCGGATCACCGGTGAGGTGGCGCCGCTGCTGCTCTCCACCGGCCCCGGAGCCCTGACCTCGCTGGCCGCGCTCCAGGAGGCGGCCGCCGCGTCGGCACCCGTGCTGGCGATCTCCAGCCAGATCCCCGTCGCCGGGCTCGGCGGCGGACGCCACGGCTATCTGCACGAGCTCCGCGACCAGAAGGCGTCCTTCCGCGACATCGTGAAGTCCGTGCACACCGTGCGCACCGCCTCGCAGATCCCCTCCGCGATCGCCGCCGCCTGGGAGTCCGCGCTGACCGCCCCGCACGGCCCGGTCTGGGTGGAGATCCCGCAGGACGTGCTGCTCGCCGCGACGGTCCTGCCCGTCGTCAGCGCGCTGGACGCCACCCCGCGCGAGCTGTACCCGCGCCCGGAGCTCACCCTCGCGGCGGCCCACCTGCTCTCGAACGCCGAACGGCCCGTGATCATCGCGGGCGGCGGGGTGGTCCGGGCCGACGCGGCCGGCAAGCTGCGCGCCCTCGCGGAGAAACTGCACGCCCCGGTCGTCACCACCTTCGGCGGCAAGGGCGCCTTCCCCTGGGAACACCCGCTCTCGCTCCGCTCCTGGCTGGAGGACCGGCACACCACGGACCTCCTGGAGGACGCGGACGTCCTGCTGGTCGTCGGATCCGGGCTCGGCGAGCTCTCCTCGAACTACCACACGTTCGCCCCGCGCGGCCGGATGATCCAGATCGAGGCCGACGCCGGGAAGCTGGAGTCCAACCACCCCGCGCTCGGTATCCACTCCGACGCCCGGGAGGCACTCGCCGACCTCCTGGAGGCGGTGGAGCCCCGCGAGGACCCCGCGGCGGCCGAGCGGGTGCGCGTCCTGCTGGAGCGGGTCCACGACCGCATCGCGGCGCAGGACCTCACCCTGGAGCAGCAGCTGCTCGCCTCCGTCCGCGAGGCGCTGCCCGACACGTCACCCAGCTTCTGGGACATGACGATCCTGGCCTACTGGGCCTGGTCCGCCTTCGACGCCCGCCACCCCAACACCATGCACTCGGCGCAGGGTGCGGGCGGTCTCGGCTACGGCTTCCCGGCCGCACTCGGCGCAGCCGCCGCCGACCGCACCCGGCCGGTCCTCGCGGTCTCCGGTGACGGCGGCGCGATGTACTCGATCGCGGAACTGGCCACCGCGCGGCAGTACGACCTGCCCGTCACCTGGCTGATCGTCGACGACGGGGGCTACGGCATCCTGCGCGAGTACATGACGGACACCTTCGGCGAGGCCACCGCGACCGAACTCTCCCGCCCGGACTTCGTCGCCCTCGCCGAGTCCTTCGGCGTCCCCGCGGTCCGTACGTCGCCGGAGTCCCTGGCCGCCGACCTCGGCACGGCCCTCGCGGCCCCCGGCCCGTCGGTGGTGGTGCTCCCCGCCCTGCTCAGGATGTTCGCGCCGACGCACCTGTAGGGACCGACGCAGCCGTAGGCGCCGACGCTCCTGTGGCGGGAGGGCGGAGGGCGGAGGGCGGAGGGTGGCTCGGCCGGTGGCCGGCCGCTCCTCCTGCGGCCTCCTGCGGCCCCTCCTGCTGCCTCCTGCTGCCTCCTGCGGGGCCGCGGCCCCGGCGTCCGCAGCCCCGGTGTCCCGCCCCCGAGGCCCCTGCCCCGAGGTCCCGCCCCCGGGGGAAAGCCGCCCGGACGGGTCGCCCGCGGCCTCCGGGCCGGGGGCCGCTCCGGCTCCGTCCTCGGCCCGCATTGTTGCGGAAGGATGAAATCCGCTCCTGGCCGCGTTGGGGAGTTGCGACAGGCCAGGCGCGGCGACGCGGCAGGACGGCGACGCGGCGAGATCAGGAGGCACGGGTGGCGGGCGCGGAGAAACAGGGCGCGGAGACACAGGGCGCCCACGAGCGGGGCGCCCCGGAGCAGGGCTGGGGCCGGAGGCTGACCGGGTACGCCTGGCGGTACCGGCGCAACGTCGTCCTGGCGCTCGGATCCTCGCTGGCGGGCATGGGCGTGATGGCCCTCGTCCCGCTGATCACCAAGGTGATCATCGACGACGTCGTCGGCAGCCACACCCGCTCGCTCGGCGTCTGGACCGGCCTCCTCCTGGGAGCGGCCGTCCTCGTCTACATCGCGACCTTCGTCCGCCGCTACTACGGCGGCCGGCTCGCCCTGGACGTCCAGCACGACCTGCGGACCGAGATGTACGGCACCCTCACCCGGCTCGACGCGAAGCGGCAGGACGAGCTGTCCACCGGGCAGATCGTCGGGCGGGCCACCAGCGACCTCCAGCTGATCCAGGGGCTGCTGTTCATGCTCCCGATGACCATCGGGAACATCCTGCTCTTCCTCATCTCCCTGGTGATCATGGCGTGGCTCTCGCTGCCCCTGACCCTGGTCGCCCTCGCCGTCGCCCCCGCCCTGTGGGTCATCGCCCGCCGTTCCAGGGCCCGCCTGTTCCCCGCCACCTGGTACGCCCAGAGCCAGGCCGCCGCAGTCGCCGGAGTGGTCGACGGAGCCGTCTCCGGGGTCCGGGTCGTCAAGGGCTTCGGCCAGGAGGAGCAGGAGACCGGCAAGCTCCGCGAGGTCAGCCGCAAGCTCTTCGCGGGCCGGCTGCGCACCATCCGGCTGAACTCCCGCTACACCCCGGCGCTCCAGGCGGTCCCCGCGCTCGGCCAGGTCGCGATGCTGGCGCTCGGCGGCTGGCTCGCCACCCGGGGGGAGATCACCCTCGGCACCTTCGTCGCCTTCTCCACCTACCTCGCCCAGCTCGTCGGCCCCGTCCGGATGCTCGCCATGGTCCTCACCGTCGGCCAGCAGGCCCGGGCCGGTGTGGAGCGCGTCCTGGAGCTGATCGACACCGAGCCGTCCATGGCCGACGGCACCAGGGCGCTCCCGGCCGACGCGCCCGCGAGCGTGGAGTTCGACGACGTCCGCTTCAGCTACACCTCGTCGCGCGCCGCCTCCCCCGGCGACGGCGACGGCGACGGCGGAGCGGGGGACCGTCCGGTCCTGGACGGGTTCTCCCTGACCATCGAGCCGGGCGAGACGGTCGCCGTCGTCGGCGCCTCCGGCAGCGGCAAGTCCACCGTCTCGCTCCTGCTGCCCCGCTTCTACGACGTCTCGCACGGCGCCGTCCTGGTCGGCGGCCACGACGTCCGTGAGCTCACCCAGGACTCGCTGCGGGCCGCCATCGGACTCGTACCGGAGGACAGCTTCCTGTTCTCCGAGTCCGTCGGCGCCAACATCGCGTACGGACACCCCGACGCCACCCAGGAGCAGATCGAGGCGGCCGCGCGGGCCGCCCAGGCGCACGGCTTCATCTCGGAGCTGCCCGAGCGGTACGACACCAAGGTCGGGGAGCACGGGCTCACCCTCTCCGGCGGCCAGCGCCAGCGCGTGGCCCTGGCCCGCGCCCTCCTCACCGATCCCCGTCTGCTGCTCCTCGACGACGCCACCTCCGCCGTCGACGCCCGGGTCGAACACGAGATCCACGAGGTGCTGGCCCGGGTCATGGAGGGCCGTACGACCCTGCTGATAGCCCACCGCAGGTCCACGCTGAACCTGGCCGACCGCATCGCCGTCCTCGACCGGGGCCGGCTCGCCGACATCGGCACGCACGCGGAGCTGGAGCGCCGCTCGGCGCTCTACCGCCGGCTGCTCACCGACCCCGACGAACTGGGCGGCACCTCTCCCGGGCACCGGCCCAGGACGGCCGCGGCGGAACCGGAGGACGACCGCGCGCTCCTGGACGAGCTCGACGCGGAGTTCGACGCCGAGCGCGGGGTCACCCCCGGGCTGTGGATCCGCAAGGAGGAGCGGCCCGACCCGGCGGCCGCCGGGATGCCCGCCACCCCCGAGCTGCTGGCCCAGGTCGACGCGCTGCCGCCGGCCACCGACGTGCCCGCGGTCGACGAGGCGAGCGCGGTGCGCCCGGAGCGGTCGTACGGTCTGCGCAGGCTGCTGCACGGCTTCGGGGCCGCACTGCTGGTGAGCCTGGGACTGGTCGCCGTCGACGCGGGCATGGGCCTGCTGCTGCCCGTGCTGATCCGGCACGGCATCGACGACGGCGTCACGAAGGCGGCGCTCGGCGCCGTCTGGGCCGCGGCGGGGCTCGGCCTGCTCGCCGTGCTCGTGCAGTGGGCCGCGCAGATCGGCGAGACCCGGATGACGGGCCGTACCGGCGAACGCGTGCTCTACGCGCTGCGCCTCAAGATCTTCGCGCAGCTCCAGCGGCTCGGCCTCGACTACTACGAGCGGGAGCTGACCGGCCGGATCATGACCCGGATGACGACGGACGTGGACGCGCTGTCGACGTTCCTCCAGACCGGCCTGGTCACCGCCTTCGTCTCCCTCGTCACGTTCTTCGGCATCATGGTCGTGCTCCTCGTCCTCGACGTGCAGCTGGCCCTGGTCGTCTTCGCGACGCTGCCGGTGCTGATCGTCGGGACGTTCTACTTCCGCCGCAAGAGCGTCGAGGCGTACGAGCTCGCCCGTGAACGCATCAGCGTCGTCAACGCCGACCTCCAGGAGTCCGTCGCCGGGCTGCGGATCGTCCAGGCGTTCCGGCGCGAGCACGACGGCGCCGCGCGCTTCGCCGCGCGCAGCGACGACTACCGCCGGGCCAGGGTGCGCGGGCAGTGGCTGATCTCCGTCTACTTCCCGTTCGTGCAGCTGCTCGCCTCGGCCGCGGCGGCAGCCGTGCTGATCGTCGGGGCGGGCCGGGTCGACGACGGCACCCTGACCACCGGCGCGCTGGTCGCCTACCTGCTCTACATCGACCTGTTCTTCGCGCCCGTGCAGCAGCTGTCGCAGGTCTTCGACGGCTACCAGCAGGCGAGCGTCTCCCTCGGCCGCATCCAGGAACTCCTGCGGGAGCCGACCTCCACGGCCGACCACGACGAGCCGCGGCACGTGACGTCGCTGCGCGGCGAGATCGCCTTCGAGGACGTGTCCTTCGGCTACACCGACGGGGAGCGGGCACTCACCGGCATCGACCTGCGGATCCCGGCCGGCCAGACGGTCGCCTTCGTGGGGGAGACCGGCGCCGGCAAGTCCACCCTGGTCAAGCTCGTCGCCCGGTTCTACGACCCGACGAGCGGGCGGGTGACCGCGGACGGCACGGACCTGCGCCGGCTCGACAGGACGGCGTACCGGCACCGGCTGGGCGTCGTGCCGCAGGAGTCGTACCTCTTCGAGGGGACCGTCCGCGACGCGATCGCCTACGGACTGCCGGAGGCCACCGACGCGCAGGTGGAGGCGGCGGCCCGGGCGGTCGGCGCGCACGACATGATCGCCACGCTGGACGGCGGCTACCTCCACGCGGTCGCCGAGCGGGGCCGCAACCTCTCGGCCGGCCAGCGCCAGCTGATCGCGCTCGCACGGGCCGAGCTGGTCGACCCCGACATCCTGCTGCTCGACGAGGCGACCGCCTCCCTCGACCTCGCCAGCGAGGCCCTGGTCAACCAGGCCACCGACCGGCTGGCGGGCCGGCGCACCACGCTGGTGGTCGCCCACCGGCTGACGACGGCCGCCCGGGCCGACCGGGTGGTGGTGATGGACGGCGGCCGGGTCGCCGAGGACGGCACCCATGACGAGCTGCTGGCCAGGGAGGGCGCGTACGCCCGGCTGTGGCGCACCTTCATAGGCGAGGACCTGGGCGAGGACACCCCGGCAGGCGTGTGAGGCCCGTTCGGGCCACGGTCCGGCGGGGCGTCCCGCCGGACCGGAACCCGGGGCCCGGTCACCGTGCACGCGCTGAACCGCTGCGTCCGCGCCTCGGGCTCCGTCGCCGGCTCCTCCGGCTCGACCGGGTGGATCCTGTGCTGACCTGCGAGTGGGTCTGGCGTGACGGGTGTGACCCCCGCTAGGTTCACGGCCACTGTCGTGAATCAAGGGGAGGGTGCATGCGCAAGGCGCTCAGGGGCGTTCTGTCGCTCGCGGTGCTCATAGGCACAGTGAGTGCGACCGGGGCCTCGGCCGGTGCGGCCACCGCCGCGGAACCGGCCGCGAAGCAGAGCAGCGGCATCAGCAGCGAGAGCAGCAGCGAGGACATCAAGGACCGCATCCTGGCCGTCCCGGGGATGAGCCTGGTCGAGGAGAAGCCGTACCCCGGGTACCGCTTCTTCGTCCTGAACTACACCCAGCCGGTCGACCACAAGCACCCGTCCAAGGGCACGTTCCAGCAGCGCATCACCCTGCTGCACAAGGACACGAACCGGCCCACGGTCTTCTTCACCAGCGGCTACAACGTCTCGACCAACCCCAGCCGCAGTGAGCCGACGCAGATCGTCGACGGCAACCAGGTGTCCCTGGAGTACCGCTACTTCACCCCGTCCCGTCCGGCGCCCGCCGACTGGTCGAAGCTCGACATCTGGCAGGCCGCCAGCGACCAGCACCGGGTCTTCACGGCGCTGAAGAGGATCTACTCCCAGAACTGGCTCACCACCGGCGGTTCCAAGGGCGGCATGACCGCCACCTACTTCGAGCGCTTCTACCCGAAGGACATGGACGGCGTCGTCGCCTACGTCGCCCCCAACGACGTGGTGAACGACGAGGACTCGGCGTACGACCGGTTCTTCGCCCGGGTCGGCACCCGGGAGTGCCGGGACCGGCTGAACGGGGTCCAGCGCGAGGCCCTCGTCCGCCGGGAGCCGCTGGAGGAGAGGTTCGCGGCCTACGCCGCCGAGAACGGCTACACCTTCGACACGGTCGGCACGCTCGACAAGGCGTACGAGGCCGTCGTCATGGACTACGTCTGGGCGTTCTGGCAGTACAGCCTGCTCGCCGACTGCGACTCCGTCCCGGCCGACGCCCCGAACGCCACCGACCAGGAGATCTGGGACTCCGTCGACGGCATCTCCGGCTTCTCCGCCTACGCCGACCAGGGGCTGGAGACGTACACGCCGTACTACTACCAGGCCGGCACCCAGCTCGGTTCGCCCGACATCCGGCAGCCCTGGCTCGGCGGCCTCAGCCGCTACGGCTACCAGCCGCCGCGCACCTTCGTGCCGCGGTCGATCCCGATGAAGTTCCAGCCCTCGGCCATGCGCGACGTGGACACCTGGGTCAGGAACAACGCCCGGCACATGATGTACGTCTACGGCGAGAACGACCCGTGGGGTGCCGAACCGTTCCGCCTCGGCCGGGGAGCCAAGGACAGCTACGTCTACACCGTCCCCGGCGGCAACCACGGCTCCAAGGTCGCCGGTCTCGCGGCCGACGAGAAGGCCCGGGCCACCGCGGCGATCCTCCGCTGGGCCGGCGTCGCGCCCGCCGCCGTCGAGGCCGACCCGGCGAAGGCGAAGCCCCTCGCGGCGTTCGACGCGCGCCTGGACCGGCGGGACGACGAACTCCAGCGGAACCCGGGCACGCTGAGGCCGTGACACCGGCCCCGCAGGACCGGTGAACGGGCCGTGGGCCCCCGGGGGGGCGGCCCCCCCCGGACCGGGTGCAGGCCGACGCGCTGCTGTCCCCGGAGGGGGTCGACCTGAACA
>NZ_JBEXRT010000039.1:0-70546 GCF_040613235.1 Streptomyces sp. NPDC006296
CGTCGTCGCCATGTCCAGACCGTGCGTGATCCCGTCACGCTCGATGTAGTCGATCAACGCACGTTTCAGCACCGGGTTGTTGTGCCCGTAGTTCAATGAACCGGCACCGGCGAAGAAGTCCAGGTACTCGTGTCCGTCCTCGTCCGTGAGGCGGGCGCCCTGCGCACGGTCGAAGACCGCGGGCCAGCTGCGGCAGTAGCTGCGTACTTCCGACTCAAGGCTCTCGAAGACACTCAGGGCGGGCGGGGTGATGGTCACAGCTGATCTCCTGCTCGAGGGGGTGTGACGGGCGGCGGGTCAGGCATGCCCGGGAAGGCCGCGCCCGGGCGGGGCGCGGAGGGGCGCTGGGAGGCCCTAGAAGGGACCGATGCGGTAGAGGACCTCCGGCAGGTGCGTCCCCTCGGGGAACAGGGCTCCGTCGAAGAGCACCTCGTTCTCCAGCGGGACGTCGTGCCGCTGCGCGAAGGACGTGAACAGCCGGTCGGAGGCGGTGTTGTCCGGGGTGATGGTCGTCTCGACCGAGGTCAGCCCCTGGTCGGAGGCAACGCGGGCGGTCAGGGCGTCCAGCAGCGTGGCCGCCAGTCCCTTGCCCCGGTGATCCCGGTCCACGGCCACCTGCCAGACGACGAGCGTTCCGGGGCGGTCGGGGCGGACGTACCCGGTCACGAAGGCGATCGGGTCGCCGTTCTCGTCGCGCGCGACGACGGAGGTCGCCGCGAAGTCGCGGCACCACAGCAGGTAGCTGTACGAGGAGTTGAGGTCGAGGACCTCGGAGTCGCGGGCGATGCGCCAGAGCGCGGCTCCGTCCTCCACGCGTGGTGTGTCGATCCTGAGGAATTCGCTTCGGGCACGTGCAAAATCTGCGGGTGCTGCGGTCATGCAAATTGAATTTACCGAGCGAAAATGAAAATTGCATCGCCGCAAGGGGTTGGGTCGCGCAGTCGGCCGTGTTATCACGCGGGCGCGACCCCGGACCCCGGAGGCGGCGATTCGTGCGGTTTTGACCAGGATCAATCAGGCATAACGGACGCCCTGTGGGTTCGATCACATAGTTGTAACTCTCGTGAAACCCGTTCGGATTACGTGGATCCGGTCGGCCGGAACTGTGGCGTTTAGCTTCTGCGAACGGGGGAAGAAGAATGTGGGGAGCTACTCCGGATAAAGTAGCTCCCCTTTATGCGTCGATGAAATCGACGTAAGCGCGCGGTGAATCAATTCAGTTTTTCGGCCACGCCTTCGCGACGGCCTCGCGGGCTGCTCCGGGGTCGGTCGCACGCCCCGCGCCGTCCAGTGCGGCGCCCAGGGCGGCCAGCGACGACAGCACCGCCTCCCGGGTGGCGTCCGCGCCGTAGTGGTTGACGCGGACCATCTCCCGCGCGAGCGCCCCTCCTCCCGCGATCAGCGGCAGCGTCGGATCGGCGGCCGTCGCGCGTGCGACCAGCTCCGAGGCGTCGACACCCGGCGGGGTGCGCAGCGTCGTGGCGACCGGAGCCGCGTCGCGGGCGTCGTGGACGTACGGCTCCAGCCCGCCGCCCAGCGCCGTCGCGCCCGCCCGGGTCGCGGCCGCGGCCGACGCGTGCCGCGCCATGACCGTGTCCGGGCCGTCCGCCTCGATCCGCTCCAGACAGGCGTCCAGCGCCAGCATCTCCAGCTGGGCGGGGGCGTGCGGCAGCGCCCTGCGGCCACCGTCGATCCAGCGGGCCTTCCAGTCCAGCAGCGAGAGGTAGGACCGGCGAGGGGCCCGCGGGTTGGACTCCATCCGCTCCCAGGCCCGCGGGCTCACCGACACCATGGACACCCCGGCGGGGCCGCCCATCGCCTTCTGCGCGCCGATGACGCACAGGTCCACGCCCCAGGCGTCCGGCAGCAGCGGCTCCGCGCCGACCGACGCGACGGCGTCCACCATGAACAGCGCGCCGTGGGCCCGGACCACCTCGCCGATACCGGCGACCGGATTGGTGTTGCCGGTCGCCGCCTCGGCGTGCACCAGCGACACGAAGTCGATCTCCGGGTGCGCGGCCAGCGCGCGCTCGACCTGCTCGGCGGTCACCGCCGAGTGGAACGGGACCGAGAGGTCGACGACCTCGGCGCCGCAGTCCCGCAGCCAGTCGCCGAAGGTCTGGCCGTACGGCCCGGTCACGATGTTCAGCGCGGTCGAACCGGGCCGGGCGGCGCCGCGGATGCAGCCTTCGAGGGGCAGCAGCGCCTCGCCCTGCATGATGACCACGTCCTGCTCGGTGGCGAGGAGGCCGGCCACCCGCCGCTCGATCGCCGCGAAGCGCGCGGCGGTGAGCGGGGCGAGGTCGAGGAACGGGTGCGTCACGGTGGTGCTCTCTTCGGTCGGCCGGTGCGCGGTCAGCGCCTGCGTCGAGGGTACCCAGCACCTCCCGGACCTTCGTTCGGGCCGCCTCGTAGGGTGCAGTGCATGAGCGATCACGAGGCTGTGCCGGTGCTGCGGATCAAGGGGCGGGTGCTCGTCGGCCCGGACGAGGTCAGGGACGGACTCTGGGCGGTGGACGGGCGGATCACGTACACAAGACCGCCGGGCGCGGACGAGGCCGTGACGCTCACCGGGTGGGTCCTGCCCGGCCTGGTGGACGCGCACTGCCATGTGGGCCTCGACCACCAGGGGCCGGTGGACGCCGCGACCAGCGAGCAGCAGGCCCTCACCGACCGGCGGGCGGGCACGCTGCTCATCCGGGACGCCGGGTCGCCCTCCGACACCCGCTGGGTGGACGCGCGCGAGGACCTGCCGAAGATCATCAGGGCCGGTCGGCACATCGCCAGGACCCGTCGCTACATCCGCAACTTCGCCCACGAGATCGAGCCCGGCGACCTCGTCGCGTACGTCGCACAGGAGGCGCGGCGCGGCGACGGCTGGGTCAAGCTGGTGGGCGACTGGATCGACCGCGACGCCGGGGACCTGACCGCCTGCTGGCCGCGGGGCGAGGTCGAGGCGGCGATCGCCGAGGCGCACCGGCTCGGGGCCCGGGTCACCGCCCACTGCTTCGCCGAGGACGCGCTGCGGGACCTGGTGGAGGCGGGCATCGACTGCATCGAGCACGCGACGGGGCTCACCGAGGACACCGTCCCGCTCTTCGCGGAGCGCGGCGTGGCGATCGTCCCCACCCTGGTCAACATCGCCACCTTCCCCGGACTCGCGGCGGGCGGCGAGGCCAGGTACCCGCGCTGGTCCGCCCACATGCGGCGGCTGCACGCCCGCCGCTACGAGACCGTGCGCGCGGCGTACGACGCCGGGATCCCGGTCTTCACCGGCACGGACGCGGGCGGCTCGCTGGCGCACGGCCTGATCGCGGACGAGGTCGCCGAGCTGGTGAAGGCCGGCATCCCCGCCCTCGACGCGCTCTCGGCGACCACCTGGGGCGCGCGCCGCTGGCTGGGCAGGCCGGCGCTGGAGGAGGGGGCCCCGGCCGACCTCGTGGTGTACGACGAGGACCCGCGGGCGGACGTCAGGGCCCTCGCCGCACCGCGGGCGGTCGTGCTCAACGGCCGGGTCAGGGGCTGACGACGGGGACCCCGTTCCGAGGACCGGCCCGTGATCCCGAGGGCGGGCGGCGACGGCTGCGGCGCCTCGCCGCGCGGCCGGAACGCCCGCACAGGTCCAGCAGACGCACGTCCCTCCGGCGTGCGGTGCGCCGCGCCCTCCGGCTTGGGTGCGTCCCGCCTTCGCCGTGCGACCACCGAGCCCTCCGCCCTGCGTGCGCCGCGTCCGACGCCGCACGCCGATCCACCGGCGACGACGGGACCGCCCTCGGGTGTCGTGTTGACCGGCGGTGACTTCGGGGCGCGGCTCTCGTTGAACCACTCTTGTGGAGCGCCGGGACCGTCCGGTGGACACGCTCCGCAGCGAGGGGAACGGGTGAATCGGGGGAACTCCTGTGCCGCCGGATTCGAATGGGCACGCTAAAACCCCTCGTTGGAGTGAACTGACGTGAGGTGTCCGCCCGTTCACTCTCCGTGCGTAAAGATTCACGGAGTCGAAGCCACCGGTGCCCGTGAAGTCCCCCCGGGGACGGCGCCGGAGGCTCCATGTCTTCTGTGGGGGTTCCACCATCGTGAACAGCAACACCTTCCGTCCCGCCGCCCTGGCGCTCGCCGCGGTCCCGGTCGCCCTGCTCGTCGCCGTCCCCGCACAGGCGGCCACCGCGACGGACACGGCCGCCCCGGACGACGGCCGGGGGAAGGCGAGCGCGGTCGTGCTCCGCGCCGGACTCGACGTCTCGCTCCTGAACAAGTCGGTCCGGGTCCCGCTGACGACCGCGCTCAACGAGGTGCACGCCCCCGCGAGCGCGGAGAGGACGGCGCTCAGCGTGGAGCTCGACGGGGTCGAGAAGGGCCGTCCCGTCCATGTGCTGAAGGCCGACGCCGCCTCGGCGGACGCCTCCGTGGACGAGCACGCGGCGGAGGGCCGCACCCGTCTCGCCGCGGCGCGGGTCCACGTGCCCGGACTGCCGCTGCTCTCGCTGATCGAGGTCGAGGAGGTGACCTCGAAGGCGCTCTGCCGGGTGGGCCGGGACCCGGTGGCGGAGTCGAACGTGCTGGGACAGGTCACGGTGCTCGGCAAGCGGACCCGGCTCACCTCCGGCGGCACGACCGAGGTGAGCGTGCCGGGCGTCGGCGACGTCACGCTCGACCTGTCGAGGACGGAGACGACGACACGGACGGCGGCCGCGACGGCGCTGCGACTGCGGGTCTCGGTGAACCCGCTGGACCTGAACGTCGCCGAGGTGGAGGGCGAGATCACGCTCGCCGGGGCGACGTGCGAGACGCCGGGCCGGGGCGGGGACGACGGCGGCCCGGGAAACGGCGGCTCCGGCGGCGACAGTTCGACGGGATCGACGGGCTCGGGCGGTTCGGGCGGTTCCGGCGGCTCGGGCGGCGAGGAGTCCGACGCGAAGCCTCAGACCGGGTCCGGGCCGGTCCAGGAAGCCGGTCCGGGGGACCTCGCCGAGACCGGGGCCGGAACCTCGACCCCGTACATCGCGGGGGCCGCCGCGGTCCTGCTGGCCGTCGGAGCCGGCGCCACGGTCGTCGCCCGCAGGGGCACCAGGGACTGATCCCCGTCCCGGAGGGCGGTGTTCCGCGACGCGGGCGCCGCCCTCCGGCCCGGGGACGGTCAGCCGACGGCTCTCCGCGGCAGCCCCTGGAGGGCCAGGTCCAGCGCCTGAAGGAACCGGTTGGTCGTCACACGGTCGCGCACGGCGATCCGCAGCCACTCGTCGCCCAGCCCGGGGAACGTGTCGCCGCGCCGCGCCGCGAACCCGCGGAAGCGCAGCAGCTCCCGTACCTCGTCCGCGCGCTCCAGCCGCACCAGCACGAACGGTCCGGCGGCCGGCTCCGTCACCCGTACCTCGCTGAACTCCGCGAGCCCGGCCAGCAGATGCGCGCGGTCCACCGCGATCCGGTCCGCCGCGTCCGCCGCCTCGACCAGCGCACGCGGTTCCATGCACGCCTGGGCCGCGGCCAGAGCGGGGGAGGAGACGGGCCACAGCGGCTGCGCCTCCTGGAGCAGCGCGATCGTCTCCGGATCGGCGAGCACATAGCCGATCCGCAGACCCGCGAGGCCCCAGGTCTTGGTCAGGCTGCGCAGCACGACGAGCCCGGGGACGTCCTGGCGGTCGCACAGCGCCTCGCGTTCGCCCGGTACGGCGTCCATGAACGCCTCGTCGACCACCAGGGTCCGCCCCGGGCGCGCCAACCGCTCCAGCACACCCGCGGGATGGAGCACGGACGTCGGGTTGGTCGGGTTGCCGACCACCACCAGATCCGCGTCCTCGGGCACCGCCGCCGGATCCAGCCGGAACCCGTCCTCCGGGCGCAGCAGCACACGGCCCACCTCGTGCCCCGCCGCGCGCAGGGCCGCCTCCGGCTCGGTGAACTGCGGGTGCACGACGACCGGCCGCCTGGCCGGAAGGGCCCGGGCGATCAGGACGAACGCCTCGGCCGCGCCCGCCGTCAGCAGCACCCGCTCCTCCGGCAGCCCGTGCCGTCCGGCGACCGCCGTCCGCGCCGGCCGCCCGTCCGGATAGGCCGCCAGCGAGCCGAGGGACGCCGCTATCCGCCCGCGCAGCCACTCCGGCGGTGTACCGGCGCGCACGTTCACGGCGAGGTCGGTCAGGTCCAGGCCGCGTACTTCCGCGTCGCCGTGGTGCCGCAGATCGGGCCCGGCGTTCTCGCTGTGCTTCGTGGGGGGCAGCATGGCAGCCATGGTGGACGGCGCGGCGCCGTTCGTCGATGCCTGGGG
The DNA here is from genome assembly GCF_040613235.1 of Streptomyces sp. NPDC006296. Taxonomy (NCBI): domain Bacteria; kingdom Bacillati; phylum Actinomycetota; class Actinomycetes; order Kitasatosporales; family Streptomycetaceae; genus Streptomyces; species Streptomyces sp. NPDC006296. The sequence continues at coordinate 6,266 of NZ_JBEXRT010000039.1, forward strand.
GCCCGCGGACCGGAGCCGGCGCGCCACCGCGCAGGTCGCCGACGCCGACTTCCGCTTGGGGACGAGCAGTTCACCGCCGTCCAGCAGCGCCGCCGCCTCCGCCACCGACCCGGTGGCCACAGCCGTGCGGGACACCTCCGAGGGATGGGGCACGGGGACCCTCGCCAGATCGGCCGCCGGGTACGCCCGGACGGGCACCCCGAGGCGCGCCGCGGCACCGGTGATCCCCGGCTCGTCCGCCCGGGCGTCGAGCGTCGCCAGCTCGACCACGTCACCGGCCGTCCGGCCGGCCTCCTCCAGCGCCCCGAGGACGAGCGCGAGCACCTCCTCGGCCCGGACGCCCCGGCGGGCACCGACACCGACGACGACCGCGGCTCGGGTCATGGGAAGCAGTCCTTTCGGGGGACACGGCGGAGAACACGGCCGGACACGCGGCGGGGCACGTCCGGGAACACGGTGGAGAGACCTCCGGGAACGCGGCGGTGCGCACCGTCCGGAGAGACGTCCGAGGACACGTCCGGAGACACGTCCGGGGACACGGACGAGGGGGACGGGCGGGGCGCCGGAGGGCGCCGCCGCGGGCGCCGGGTAAGGGACCCCTGAGGTGCGGGGAGCGGGGTCGATCCGCTAGCAAGGGCCCATGGCGGTGTTCGTCGCGCTCGGCGCGTTCCTGATGACCCTGGCGGGCGGCTGGGTCGCGCAGCGCGTCAGCGACCGCCGGCACCTCGTGCTCGGCTTCGCCGGCGGACTGATGCTGGGCGTCGTCGGCCTCGACCTGCTGCCCGAGGCGGTGGACGCCGCCGGAGGCCTGGTCTTCGGTGTGCCCGCCGCCCTGCTGCTGTTCGTGGGCGGCTTCCTGGCGGCGCACCTCGTGGAACGTTCGCTGGCCGTACGCCAGGCGGCACACGGGGCGGGCGAGGAGCGGGTCCCGCAGGTCGGACTGACGGCGGCCGCCGCGATGGTGGGCCACAGCCTGATGGACGGCGTGGCCCTCGGCGCCGCGTTCCAGGTCGGCGGCGGCATGGGCGCGGCCGTCGCGCTCGCCGTCATCACCCACGACTTCGCCGACGGGTTCAACACGTACACGATCACCAGCCTCTACGGGAACGCCCGCCGCAAGGCGCTCGTCATGCTGTACGCGGACGCCCTGGCCCCTCTCGTGGGCGCGGCCACCACGCTGCTGTTCACCCTTCCGGAGGAACTGCTCGGCTGCTATCTCGGCTTCTTCGGCGGAGCCCTCCTCTACCTCGCGGCGGCCGAGATCCTCCCCGAGGCGCACCACGACCACCCGGCCCGCTCCACGCTGCTGTGCACGGTCGCCGGAGTGGGCTTCATCTGGCTGGTGGTCGGCATCGCGGACTGACCCCGCCCCCGTCCCCGGCGCCACGGGCCGCCCGTCCGCGGCGGGCGCCACCGGCCGCCCGTGCGCGGAGGACAGCGCCGGCCGCCCCTGTTCTCCGGGCGCCCCCCGCAGCGGCCGGGACGGCCTCACCCCCGGCACCGCTCCACGAAGCGCCGGGCGACCCCGGGCGCCGCCGCCCAGTGGGTGTGCAGATAGCTCGCGTGCACGCCCCCCTGCACAAAGCCCTCCACACGCCGCTCCGGCTGGTGCAGACCCCAAGCCGGCGTGGGCCCGGCTCCCGGCTCCAGCACCGTCCGGTGGAACTCGTGGCCGCGCAGCCGGGTCCCCGCCCCGGCCAGCACGCTGTCGGACACCGCCACCGCCTGCCGGTAGCCGAGGGTCAGCCGCTCGGACATCCGGGCCGAGGCGTCCAGCACCCCGCACATCGGACGGCCGTCCAGCTCGCGGGCCAGATAGAGCAGCCCCGCGCACTCCGCGGCCACCGGGGCGCCGGACACGGCCAGGGCGGTCACCGCGCCGCGCAGCGGCTCGTTCGCCGACAGCTCCGGGGCGTAGACCTCGGGGAAGCCGCCGCCGATGACCAGGCCCGCCGTGCCCGCGGGCAGCTTCTCGTCGTGCAGCGGGTCGAAGACGACCACCTCCGCGCCCGCCGCCGTCAGCAGCTCGGCGTGCTCGGCGTAGGCGAAGGTGAACGCCGCCCCGCCGGCCACCGCCACCACGGGCCGGGTCTCCGGCCGGGGGTGCCGCTCCGGCTCCCACGCCTCGCCGGGCAGCTCCGGCGCGGAGCGGGCCAGCGCCATCAGGGCGTCCAGGTCGCAGCCCTCGCGCACCCGGTCGCCCATCGCGCGCACGGCGTCGAGCGCGTCGGTCTGCCGCTCGGCCACCGGGACCAGGCCCAGATGACGGGAAGGGGTCGCCACCTGAGGAGCCCTCCGCAGCACCCCCAGGACCGGCAGCCCGGACTCGTCGAGCGCCTCCCGGAGCAGCGCCTCGTGGCGGTCGGACGCCACCTTGTTCAGGATCACCCCGCCGATCCGCACCTCCGGGTCCCAGGAGGCGAACCCGTGCACGAGGGCCGCGACCGAACGCGACTGCGAGGACGCGTCCACGACCAGCACCACGGGCGCCCGCAGCAGCTTGGACACCTGGGCGGTCGACGCGAGTTCGCCCTGCCCCGACGCCCCGTCGTAGAGCCCCATCACGCCCTCGACGACGGCCAGGTCGCAGCCGCTCGCCCCGTGCGCGAACAGCGGGGCGACCAGGTCGGGCCCGCACATGTACGCGTCGAGGTTGCGCCCCGGACGGCCGGTGGCCAGCGCGTGGTAGCCGGGGTCGATGTAGTCGGGCCCCACCTTGTGCGGGGAGACCGCGAGGCCCCGCCCCGCGAAGGCGGCCATCAGGCCGGTGGCGACCGTCGTCTTGCCGCTGCCCGAGGCCGGTGCGGCGACGACCAGGCGGGGGACGCTCACCACTCGATGCCTCTCTGGCCCTTCTGACCGGCGTCCATCGGGTGCTTGACCTTCGACATGTCGGTCACCAGGTCCGCCGCGTCGATCAGCTTCTGCGGCGCGTTCCGCCCCGTGATCACCACGTGCTGCGTCCCCGGACGGTCGCGCATCACCTCGACGACCTCGTCGGTGTCGATCCAGCCCCAGTGCATCGGATAGGCGAACTCGTCGAGCACGTACAGCTTGTACGTCTCGGCGGCCAGGTCACGCTTGACCTGCTCCCAGCCCTCCCGGGCCTTCGCCTCGTTGTCGGAGTTGTCGCCGTGCAGGCCCCGCTGGACCCACGACCAGCCCTCGCCCATCTTGTGCCAGGCGACGCTGCCGCCCTCCCCGCTCGCCCCGAGCACCTTCAGCGCGTTCTCCTCGCCGACCTTCCACTTCGCCGACTTCACGAACTGGAACACCCCGACCGGCCAGCCCTGGTTCCAGGCCCGCAGGGCCAGCCCGAAGGCGGCCGTCGACTTCCCCTTGCCGACGCCCGTGTGGACGAACAGCAGCGGACGGTTGCGTCGCTGACGTGTCGTCAGTCCGTCGTCCGGTACCGACACAGGCTGTCCCTGCGGCATTAAGCGGCCCTCCCGGCAGCAGTGATGTCCTTGACCAGACCGGCGATCGAGTCGGCCCGCAGCTCGTCGAGCGTGACCGCGCCGCCTCCCAGATCCCGGGCGAGCTGTGCGGCGAGACCGAGGCGCACGAACCCCGACTCGCAGTCCACGACGACCGACGCGGTGCCCTCGGAGGCGTGCAGCCGCCCGGCCCGCGCCGCCAGCGCCACCGGATCGACGCCCCCGGTCGCCCGGCCGTCCGTCACCACGACGAGGAGCGGCCGCCGCGACGGATCACGCAGCCGCTCCACCCGCAGCACGTCGTGCGCCTTCAGCAGTCCGGCGGCCAGCGGGGTGCGGCCGCCCGTCGGGAGCGACTCCAGCCGTGCGGCCGCCGCGTCCACCGACGAGGTCGGGGGCAGCGCCACCTCGGCGGCCTTCCCCCGGAAGGTGACCAGGCCGACCTTGTCCCTGCGCTGGTAGGCGTCCAGCAGCAGCGACATCACCGCCCCCTTGACCGCGCTCATCCGCTGCCGGGCCGCCATCGACCCGGAGGCGTCCACGACGAACAGCACGAGATTGCCCTCGCGCCCCTCCCGGGTCGCCTGCCGCAGGTCGTCACGCCGCACCACGAGACCCCGGCCCGACCGCCCGCGCGCCCGCTGGTGCGGCGCCGCCGCCTGCACCGTCGCCGCCAGGTGCAGCTTCGTCAGGGCTCCCTCCGGCCGCCGTGAACCGGTCGTCCGGCCGTGCTCGGTCCGCGCCCTGGACCGCCGTCCGGCCGCGCCCTCGCCCAGACCCGGCACGCTGAGCATCTTCGTCCGGAACGGTTCACCGGCCCGGACGGGCTGCCGCTCCCCGCCGCCGCCCGGCGCGGGCGCGTCACCGCTCCCGGTGTCCTCCGGGCCGGGCGAGTCGGCGCCCCCGTCGTCGGAGCCGCCCGCGTCCGCGCCGCCGTCGCTCTCGGGGCCGTCGTTCTGCGGGGGCACCCCGCCGCCGGGCCCGTCGGGACCGGGATCGTCGTCGTCCCCGCCCCGCTCGTCCCGGTCGGCCGCCGCCTCGTCGAGGGTCTCGTCCAGCTTGTCCTCGTCCAGCCCGGGCGCGTCGAACGGATTGCGCCGCCGCCGGTGGGGGAGTGCCAGCAGCGCGGCCTGCCGCACGTCGTCGGAGACGACCTCCTCACGGCCCGCCCACGCGGCCAGCGCCGTCGCGGTGCGGGCCATCACGATGTCGGCGCGCATCCCGTCGACCTCGAACGCCGCGCAGGTCGCCGCGATCTGCCGCAGCACGCCGTCGCCGAGCACCACCCGGGGGAGCAGGGCGCGCGCGGCGGTGATGCGCTCACGCAGCGCCACCTCCTCGTCCGCCCACCGTGCCGCGAACCCGGCCGGGTCGTCGTCGTGGGCGAGCCTCCGGCGCACCACCTCCACCCGCTCGTCCGTCTCCCGCGAGGCGGCCACCTCGACGGTCAGCCCGAAGCGGTCCAGCAGCTGGGGGCGCAGTTCGCCCTCCTCGGGGTTCATGGTCCCGACCAGCAGGAACCGGGCCGCGTGCCGGACCGACACACCCTCCCGCTCGACGTACGAGGCCCCCATCGCCGCCGCATCCAGCAGCAGGTCCACCAGATGGTCGTGGAGCAGGTTGACCTCGTCGACGTAGAGGATCCCGCGGTGCGCGTCGGCCAGCAGCCCCGGCTCGAAGGCCTTCACGCCCTCGGAGAGGGCCCGCTCGATGTCGAGCGCGCCGACCAGCCGGTCCTCCGACGCGCCGACCGGGAGCTCCACGGTCCGCGCCGCCCGCGACACACCCGTCCCCGGCTCGTGCGGGCCGTCCGGACACGCCGGATCGGGCGCGCCCGGGTCGCACGAGAAGCGGCACCCCGCCACGGTCTCCACCTCGGGCATCAGGGCGGCCAGCGCCCGTACGGCGGTGGATTTCGCGGTGCCCTTCTCGCCCCGGACCAGGACCCCGCCCACGGCCGGGCTGACGGCGTTGAGCAGCAGCCCGAGCCGGAGATCGTCCTGCCCGACGAGGGCGGTGAAGGGATACGGCGTACTCACGGAGCCTCCTGTGTGGCGATGACATCTGCACGGTCGGGTCCGGACGCGGCGGCGTCCGGCGGCGGGGGCGGACTGTCCGGCCCCGCCGCCCCGGCGACGGGAGCCGGCGCGGGGACGGGCGGCGCGCCCGGCGGGAGGAACGGGAGCCCCTCCGGCGCGCCGGTCTCGATGAGCCGCCACAGCGCGTCCGTGTCGGCGTGTTCCTCGATCAGGTCCCCCAGCCGGTCCAGCTGCTCCTCCCGCAGCGCCCCGAAGCTCGTGTCCGGCGCCGCCGTGAACCGCCGGCCCGCGGCCCGCGCCACCTCGGCCAGGAAGGCACGCCGGAAGGAGTCGCTCTCCAGCGAACCGTGCCAGTGCGTCCCCCACACCGCGCCCACCCGGCATCCGTCCAGGAACGGCTCGCCGCCGCCCACCTCGGCGACCCCGTGATGGATCTCGTAGCCCTCCACCGGCTCCCCGAGCGCCGTCCCGGCCGGCCGGGCCAGGACCTTCTCCCGGCCGAATCGGACCCGCACCGGCAACAGCCCGAGCCCCTCGACGAGGCCGACCCGCGACTCCACGTCGTCCTCGATGCGCTCACCGAGCACCTGGAACCCGCCGCAGATCCCGAGCACCGGCCGCCCCTCGGCGGCCCGCCGCAGCAGGGCGTCGGCCAGACCGCGCTCCCGGAGCCACGCCAGGGCCTTCACGGTGCCGCGGGTGCCCGGCACGATCACCAGGTCCGCGTCGGCGAGCTCCTCCGCCCGGTCCACGAACCGCACCACCACGCCCGGCTCGGCCGCCAGCGCGTCCACGTCGGTGAAGTTCGACATCAGCGGCACGGCGCACACCGCGATGCGCAGCACTTCCTCGCCGTGCGGCGGCGCGACGACCGACTCCCGCACGGTGCCGCGCATCGAGACCCGCAGCCCGTCCTCCTCGTCGATGCCCAGGCCGTGGGCGTACGGCAGCACCCCGTAGGTCCGCCGGCCCGTGAGCCCCAGCAGCATGTCGAGCCCCGGCTCCAGCAGCGACACGTCGCCGCGGAACTTGTTGACGAGGTAGCCGGCGATCAGCGACTGGTCCTCCGGGCCCAGCAGCGCCGTCGTCCCGAAGAACGAGGCGAACACGCCGCCCCGGTCGATGTCGCCGACCACCAGCACCGGGAAGCGCGCGGCCCGCGCGACGCCCATGTTCACGATGTCCGTACGCCGCAGATTGATCTCGGCCGGACTGCCCGCCCCCTCGCAGATCACCGCGTCATGACTGCCCCGCAACTGCTCCAGACAGTCCGTCACCGTCCCCAGCAGCGCCTCCTGCCGCCCCCCGTGGTAGCCGCGCGCACTCATCTCGCCGACCGGCTTCCCCATCAGGACGACCTGGCTGGAGCGGTCCCCGCCGGGCTTGAGCAGCACCGGGTTCATCAGCGCCGACGGCTCCACCCCGGCGGCCTGCGCCTGCATCGCCTGGGCCCGCCCGATCTCCGCCCCCTCCCGGGTGACGAAGGAGTTCAGCGACATGTTCTGCGCCTTGAACGGCGCGACCTTCACCCCCCGGCGCACCAGCCACCGGCAGATGCCCGCCGTGACGACGCTCTTGCCCGCGTCCGAAGTGGTGCCCGCGACCAGCAGCCCGCCGCTCATGTGGCCCTCCGTCCCCTGGCCGGCCGCACCGCCGCACACACGACGAGGGCCAGCACACTCACCCGGCGCGACAGCCGCACCGCTCGTTCGATGTCCCCGACCCGCACGTCCCGGCCGGCCTCCGCGTTCAGCACCGGCCGGTGCTCCACCCGTCCGCCGTAGGCGAGGGTGCCGCCGAGCCGCACACCGAGCGCCCCCGCGAACGCGGCCTCCACCGGGCCCGCGTTGGGGCTGGGATGCCGTCCCGCGTCGGCCCGCCAGGCGCGGACCGCCTCGCGCGGACGTCCTCCGGCGGCCACGGCCAGCGCGGCGGTGAGCCGGGCCCCCGGCCAGCCGGCCAGGTCGTCGAGGCGGGCCGACGCCCAGCCGTAGCGCCGGTGCCGGGGCGACCGGTGCCCGACCATCGCGTCCAGCGTGTTGACGGCCCGGAAGCCGATCAGTCCGGGCACCCCGCCGATCGCCCCCCACACCAGGGCCCCCACGACGGCGTCCGAGGTGTTCTCGGCGACGGACTCCACCACCGCCCGGGCGATGCCGGGCCCGTCCAGCGCCTGCGGGTCGCGGCCGCACAGGTGCGGCAGCCGCTCCCGGGCCGACCCGAGGTCCCCGGCGGCCAGGGCCGCGCCGACGGCACGCGCCTCGCGGCCCAGCGAGGTGCCGCCGACGACGGACCAGGTGGCGGCCGCGGTCAGCGCCACGGCCGCGGCGGGACGGTCGCGGACGGCGCGGGCGGCCAGCGCGGCGGCGGCCGTGGCGCCCCCGGCGCAGACGAGGGTGTGCAGGGCGCCCCAGCCGCGGTGGTCGTGCCAGAGCAGGCGCTCGGTCTCCGCCGCGGCACGCCCGAAGGCGGCGACCGGATGGCCCCGCCGGGGGTCGCCGAACACCAGGTCGCCGATCAGGCCGGCGGCGGCACCGTACGTGAAGACGCGGTCGGCTCGCACCGGTCAGCCGGCCGTCGCGCCTCGACGGGCCTGCTCGGAGGGTGGTTCGGTGACCGACGCGGGGCAGCCCGGCATGGCGTATGTCCTCACTCAGGGTCCGCGCCCTGGTTCGACGTGACCGGCGACGAGAGTCTCCTGGCTCCCCGGATCCGCAGTTCCCCCGGTCTTCCAGTCCGCGTGCGGACCGTGACTTCCGTGTGGAGGCTGCTCCCCGGTGACAGTGGCGGGACCGCGCCGGATTCGCACCGGCTTCCTCTCCTGTCGCCGTAAACGGCTCCGGCAGTCCACCACGCCCCATGAACGCCCGTCAACCTGCCGTTGACCTGCGGGGCTTCCGTGTGCTCCGACGCACATCGGGCCGGACACACGAGGGTGTGTCCGGCCCGAGCACGTCGTACCGCCCGCTCGGCGGGTCAGGCGACGATCAGATAGATCCCGTACGCGACCGCCGCCGCGCACAGCGCGAAGCAGGCGTACGCGCCGGTGCGCGCCAGCACGCCGCCCCCGCCGCCCTGCGCTCCCGGGGTCTGCCTGGCGAGGCCGGTGATGCCGAGGGTGAAGAGGCCGACCAGCGCGACGGTGATCACGAGGCTGACGCCGAAGACGGACGCGAGAGCTGCCCAGTCGATGTTCATGCGGATCTGTCCTTACACCGTGGCCGGGCGGTCGACCGGGGTCTCGGCCGCCGGGGCGTGGATGGTGGTCTTGAGGCCCGCGACACCCACACCGGCCGGCGGCGGGCTGACGGCCGCGATGGCGGTGGTGACGACGCCCGCGGGCTCGCCCTCGGCCGCGTTGACATTGGTGTGGTCGACCGGCTTGCGGCGCGACAGCAGCCAGATGGCGCCGGAACCGGCGACGAGCAGCACGGCGACCACCGCGACGCCCCAGGGGCCCTGCTTGGTCAGGAACTCGGCACCCGCGCCGACCAGTCCGGCGGCCGGCAGCGTCAGACCCCAGGCGACGAACATCCGGGTGGCGGTCGACCAGCGGACCACGCCCCCCGCGCGCCCGAGGCCCGCGCCCATGACGGCACCCGAGCAGGACTGGGTGGTGGAGAGGGAGAAACCGAGGTGCGAGGAGGCCAGGATGACCGTCGCCGCGCTCGTCTGGGCCGCGAAGCCCTGCGGCGGGCGCAGGTCGGTGAGGCCGCTGCCCATCGTGCGGATGATGCGCCAGCCGCCGAGGTAGGTGCCCAGCGCGATGGCGATGCCCGCGGAGGCGATCACCCAGACCGGCGGGTTCGACCCGGGGGCGAGGACACCGCCGGTGACCAGGGCCAGGGTGATGATCCCCATGGTCTTCTGCGCGTCGTTGGTGCCGTGGGCGAGCGAGACCAGGCCGGCCGAGGCGATCTGGCCGGCGCGGTACCCCTTGGCCGTCGACGCCAGCTGGGCCTCGTCGGTGATCTTCCGGTTGAGGCGGTACGTCAGCTTCGTGGCCAGAAGCGCGGCGACACCGGCCACCAGGGGCGCGGCGATCGCGGGCAGCAGGACCTTGGTGACGACGGTCCCGCCGTTGATGGAGGACCAGCCGGCCGACATCACCGCGGCGCCGATGAGCCCGCCGAAGAGTGCGTGGGAGGAACTGGAGGGGAGGCCGACCAGCCAGGTCAGCAGGTTCCACAGGATGGCACCGACCAGCGCGGCGAAGATGACCTCGGTTCTGAGGCCGTCCTCATTGACGATCCCGCCGGAGATCGTCTTGGCGACCTCCACCGAGAGGAACGCGCCGACGAGGTTGAGGACGGCGGACATGGCCACCGCTGTCTTGGGCTTGAGGGCGCCGGTCGAGATGGTGGTCGCCATCGCGTTGGCGGTGTCGTGGAAACCGTTCGTGAAATCGAACACGAGAGCTGTCACGACCACAATCGCAAGCAGCAGCGTGATGTGTTCCATTTACCCAGGCAATCGTTCGACGTCATTGGCACGGGGAACGTAAGCAACCTGGGTGAACGGAAGATGAACTGGGCAGGGCGACCCGGTGACCCCAAGCGCGTAACCGGGTTCCGCTTGTGTGCGCGGTGAGGGGGCCGGACTCCCGCGGCCGGTGCGGGGCCCGGCCGGCGCCCGGTGCGGACCCTCCGCGCCGCGCCCGGTGCGCCCGGTCCGCGAGACGTCGGTCACGTCCGCCGCGGTCACGCACCAGCCGTGTCCCGTCCCCCCGGGGACGACGGGACAGCCCTTAGGATCCCCGCATGGACGAGCGGGACGAGCGGGGACCGGACGCGGTCGGGCGGGCGTGGGACGGTGTCGTCGCGGCGGCCCGGCGGACGGCGGCGGACGGACTGGTCGTCGGGACCTCGGGCAACGTGTCGGCCCGGGTGGGCGACATCGTCCTCGTCACCCCCAGCGGCGTGCCCTACGACCGCCTCGGCCCCGGGGACGCCGTCGGCGTCGACCTCGACGGACGCCAGGTCCTGGGCGCCATGGCCCCCACCAGCGAACTCCCGCTGCACCTGGCCGTCTACCGCCACACCGACGCCGCCGCCGTCGTGCACACCCACGCCGTGCACGCCACGGCCGTCTCCACCCTCGTCCCCGAGGTGCCGCTCGTGCACTACGCCGCGGCCTTCCTCGGCGGCCCCGTCCGCACCGCCGCCTACGCGCGCTACGGGACCCCTGAGCTCGCCGACGCCATGCTGACCGCCCTGCGCGGCCGCACCGGGTGCCTGCTGCGGAACCACGGCACCGTCACCTACGGGAGCACCCTCGACGAGGCCTACGACCGCACCGCCCAGCTCGAATGGATGTGCAGGCTCTGGCTCACCGCCAGCTCCGTGCCCGGCCGCAGCCCGGCCCTCCTCACCCCCGCCCAGCTGCGCGACGTGCAGGACGCCCTGGAGGGATACGGCCAGCCCGGCTGACCCCGGCCCGGACCGCAGGCCCGCCGCGCCCGCCCGGCCCGGACCGTGGGACCGTCGTGCCCGAACCGCAGGACCGCCCGGCCCGCAGATCGTCACGCCCCGGCCCGGACCGCAGGCCCCCCGCGCCCCGCTCCCGCACCGTACGGCCGACCCCCGCTGGCACCCGGCGCCCCCGCCCGGGAGACTGGTGCCGTGCGCCCGGCAACAGCGGCGGCAGTGGCCGCCACCTCGGTCCTCGGCGTCGGCGCGGCAGCGGTCGCCGCCGGACGCTACGCCAGCGACGCCGCCCTCCGGGCGCCCTCGCCACGGCCCTTCCCCGCCGACCGCCGGCTCACCGTGCACGCCACCGCGGCCGGACAGATCACCCTGACCCGCTCGTTCTCCGCGCTGCGCCCCGGCACCTACGGCCTGACCGGCCGCGACGTGCACGCGGTCGTCGGCCCGGTGGCCGAGCCCGTGCCCGGCGGCTCCGCGCACACCGCCGACACCGTCGTGCGCCGGCTGGAGCGCGTCACCCTCGGAAGCCTGAAACCGGGCACCAGGGTCCGCCTCACCCCGGAGCTGTACCGCGGCGACCCGCTCACCGCCCTCGGCCTCCCCTACAAGGAGGTCGAGATCCCCGGGGAACTCGGCCCGCTGCCCGCCTGGTTCGTGCCCGGCGCCCGCGACACCTGGGTGATCACCGTGCACGGCCTCGGCACCACCAGGAACCACCCCCTGAACGTCACGGGATTCCTGCACGACCACCAGTTCCCGGTGCTCGACCTGGGCTACCGCGGGGACCCGGGAGCCCCCCGGTCCCCGGACGGCCTCGCCCACCTCGGCGAGTCCGAGTGGCGCGACCTCGACGCGGCCGTCCGCCACGCCGTGCGCTACGGCGCCGAGAACGTCATCCTCTACGGCTGGTCGTCCGGCGCCTCGATGGCCCTGCACACCGTCCTCCACTCCGCACTCCGCGACCGCGTCAGCGGCCTGGTCCTGGACTCCCCGGTGCTGGACTGGACGGCGACCCTGCGCGCCCTCGCCTCCGCCCGGGGCGTCCCCTCCGCGCTGCTGCCGCTCGCCGTCCGCGCCGCCCAGGGCCGGACGGGACTGCTCGGCGCGCCGCTCCTGGACACCTCGGTGCCGGCCGCCCTGCACGTCCCCGCACTCGTCCTGCACGGACCCGACGACACCCTCGCCCCCTGGCGCGACTCCAGGGCACTCGCCGCCCGCCGGCCCGACCTCGTGACCCTGCACGCCGTGCCGCACGCTCCGCACGCGGCGATGTGGAACGCCGATCCGGCCGGCTACGAGGAGGCGCTCCGCCGTTTCCTCACGCCCCTGATGTGAGCTGATGGGCCCAAACCGCCCGGTTGGTGCCCCGGTCCTGAGCCCTCCGAAACCCCGATGACACGGCTTCCGTTTGGGCTTTCGGCCCGTCAGGGGCAAGACTGCTCCCCGTGACGTCCCGTACCCCGCGCGACTCCAGACTGCGACTTGTCCGCCCGCGACCCCAGGCGACCGCCCGCAAGGCCGTGACGACCCGGCGCACCAGGCCGGCCCCCCGCCCACCCGAGGGCACACCGCCCCCGGCCGAACTGGCACGCCAGGCCAGGGCCGTCCTGGCCGACGCCGTACGCATCGCCCACTGGGCCGCCGACGGGACGGCCGCGGGCTCCGCCCCGCTCGCCGCCCGGGCCCTGGAACGCGCCGCCGCCACGCTCGCACTCTCCCCGGACCAGGTGCGGACCGGCTGGGACCGGGCCAGGCTGGCCGGACTCATCGAGCTGCACGGCGACACCGCCCGCCCCGGCTGGCGGCTGCGCGCCTGGGACCGCGACGACTCCGCCGTGCTGCGCGGCTGGGTGGCACTCTTCGACGCCTGGTCGCTCGTCCACGCCTCACCCGACGGCATCGAGGCCACCGCGGTGGCCGAGGCCATCGAGGCGGTGCCCCAGGTGCTGTCCCTCCTCCAGCTCTCGGCGGGGCCCGTCACCGTGCCCGCGCTCCTCGACCTGCTCGGCCAGCGCGTCGCGGAACTCCACGAGGAGCGGTGCGAGGTGTCCTACGGGCCGCAGGAGCAGCCGGTGCCCGCCGCGGCACCCGCGGCACCGGCCGATCTGAACGCGCTGCTGCTCGACTGGGCCCTGGAGGGCCTCGCCTCCGTCGGTGCGCTCACCCTCGGCGCCGGCCACGCCACCCTCACCCCGCTGGGCAACTGGGCGGTCTGGGTCAAGCTGGAGCAGATCTGCGTCGCGGCCCAGAGCCCTGCGGGCAACATCGAGCAGTCCGCGGCCGACATGCTGCTCGGCTGCGCACGGCTCACCCCGGGCCCGGCCCGCGCCGAGTACCGGGCCTGGCTCGCCGCCCGGCCCGTCGGCAGCGCGGTGGCGGAGCTCCTGGCTGTCGCCCGCGGCGAGGACGCCCTGCTGCGCGGCCTCGCCTTCGAGGCGCTGCGCGTCGTCGGCGCCCCCGCCGAACCCGTCGTGCGGTCCGTCCTCACCGAGGCGCCGCTGCGCCCCTACGCGCTGCTGTGGCTCGCCGAGTACGAGGGCAACGACCCGGACGACGCCCAGGACGTCCTCACCCGCGAGGAGGCCACCTGGCTCTGGGTCGACACCGCGGCGGCCGTCGCCGACCACGGCGAGACCGGGCTGCTGGTCCGCCACCTCGACTCCGCGGTCCAGGGCACCGTCCCCGCGCTCCTGGACGAGGTGCGGGCCGTCGGGCACCCCCGGACCGTCCAGGTGCTGGTCGCGCTGGCCGCCGCCCACCCGGACCCGGCCCTCGCCAAGGCCGTGCGCCGCGCCGCCTTCCAGGTGCACACCGGCGGGGTCTGACCGTACGGGCCGGGCCGCCCCGGGGACCGGCCGCGCCGGACGCCCGGGGCCCCGCGGGGCAGGGGCGATCCGGATACCTGGCCCGCCGCGGACACCGGGGCCCCGCACCGGCCGCCGGCGCGCGTCCCGGCCGTCAGCCGAAGGTGTCGCACCGGGCCGGGTCCCCGGTGCGGAAACCCGTCGTGAACCACTGCCGGCGCTGAGCGGACGAGCCGTGCGTCCAGGACTCCGGGTCCACGCCGCCCCGGAACCTCTCCTGGATCCGGTCGTCGCCGACCGCCGACGCCGCGCTCAGCCCGTCCCGGATGTCGGCCTCGGTCAGCTCCGTGATCAGCGGCCGCCCCGAGTCGCCCGGAGTGGTCGTCGCGTGGTTCGCCCAGACCCCGGCGAAGCAGTCCGCCTGCAGCTCGACCTTCACCGAAGCGCTGTCGGCGCCCCGCCGGCCGTCCTGCGCCCGGCCCAGGGTGCCCCGCAGGTTCTGCACGTGGTGGCCGTACTCGTGCGCCACCACGTACGCCTCGGCGAACGGCCCGCCGTCGGCCCCGTACGTCGTCCGCAGCTCGTCGAAGAACCCCAGGTCCAGATAGACCTGCCGGTCGCCGGGACAGTAGAAGGGGCCGACCGCCGAGGTGGCCGACCCGCACGCGGTGTCGATCCGGTCGCCGAACAGCACCGTCCTGGCGCCCCTCCAGCTCCCGCCGCTCCGCGCGAACTCCCCGCTCCAGTAGTCCTGCACGCTGTTGACCACCGCCACCGTCCGGCAGTCGTCCCGGGTGTTCGCGTCGCCGCCCGTCCGGCAGCTCCGCTCGACCTCGGCGGCCGACGAGGACGTCGCGGCGGGCTCCGGGTCGCCGGAGGAGAGGCCGAGCTGCTCCGGGCCCACTCCGAGGAACAGGCCGATGACCAGGACGACGAGACCGACGACACCGCCGCCCATGGTGGCCCGGCCGCCCGGGATCCGGCTGCCGCGCACGTCCCGGACCTCCGACGTGTCCAGACCGGCGTCGTCGTCGAACCGCATGTGCCACCACCCTCCGTACCGGCCGCTGCACGGCGCGTGCGCGGACCTGTGCCGAGTATCGGCCCTCCGGGGGCGACATGCCCGGTCGGAGGCGGTGCCGCGGTGCCGGGCGGGCCGTGCGGAGCATGCGGAGAACCAGGTGGACACCGCCAGTAGACTGGCTCCATGGCAAATCTCCTTGTGCATTAACGGCGTCGAGTCGTGAACCCGTAACCGCCCGTCCGCCGTCCATACCGCCCTGGAGTATTTCCGTGATCACCGCCTCCGGCATTGAGCTGCGCGCCGGCGCCCGCATCCTCATCGAGTCCGCTTCCTTCCGCATCGCCAAGGGCGACCGCATCGGACTGGTCGGCCGCAACGGCGCGGGCAAGACCACCCTCACCAAGTGCCTGGCGGGTGAGGGGACGCCGGCCGGCGGCACCATCACCCGGAGCGGCGAGGTCGGCTACCTCCCGCAGGACCCGCGCACCGGGGACCTCGACGTCCTGGCGCGCGACCGCATCCTCTCGGCCCGCGGGCTCGACGAGATCCTGCGCAAGATGCGGGAGAACGAGGAGCGGATGTCGAACGGCAAGGGCGCCACCCGCGAGAAGGCCATGAAGCGGTACGAGCGCCTGGAGACGGAGTTCCTCACCAAGGGCGGATACGCCGCCGAGGCCGAGGCCGCCACCATCGCCGCCGCGCTCAGCCTGCCCGACCGGGTGCTGGGCCAGCCGCTGCACACCCTGTCCGGCGGTCAGCGCCGTCGCGTCGAGCTCGCCCGGATCCTGTTCTCGGACGCCGACACCCTGCTCCTCGACGAGCCCACCAACCACCTCGACGCGGACTCGATCGTCTGGCTGCGCGACTACCTCAAGTCCTACCGCGGCGGCTTCATCGTGATCTCCCACGACGTCGAGCTGGTCGAGACGGTCGTCAACAAGGTCTTCTACCTCGACGCCAACCGCGCGCAGATCGACATCTACAACATGGGCTGGAAGCTCTACCAGCAGCAGCGCGAGGCCGACGAGAAGCGCCGCAAGCGCGAGCGCCAGAACGCCGAGAAGAAGGCCGCGGCCCTGAACTCCCAGGCCGACAAGATGCGCGCCAAGGCGACCAAGACCGTGGCCGCCCAGAACATGGCCAAGCGCGCCGAGCGCCTGCTCTCCGGGCTGGAGGCCGTGCGGGTCTCCGACAAGGTGGCCAAGCTGCGCTTCCCCGAGCCGTCCCCGTGCGGCAAGACCCCGCTGATGGCCGAGGGCCTCTCCAAGTCCTACGGCTCGCTGGAGATCTTCACCGATGTCGACCTCGCCATCGACAAGGGCTCGCGCGTCGTCATCCTCGGCCTCAACGGCGCGGGCAAGACCACGCTGCTGCGGCTCCTCGGCGGCGCCGAGAAGCCCGACACCGGCGAGATCATCGAGGGCCACGGGCTCAAGCTCGGCTACTACGCGCAGGAGCACGAGACCCTGGACCCGGAGCGCACGGTCCTGGAGAACATGCGCACCGCGGCCCCCGACCTCGACCTCGTCGAGGTCCGCAAGACACTGGGCTCCTTCCTCTTCTCCGGTGACGACGTCGACAAGCCCGCCGGAGTGCTCTCGGGCGGTGAGAAGACCCGGCTCGCCCTGGCGACCCTCGTCGTCTCCTCCGCCAACGTGCTGCTGCTCGACGAGCCGACGAACAACCTCGACCCGGCCAGCCGCGAGGAGATCCTCGGGGCCCTGCGCACCTACAAGGGCGCCGTCGTCCTCGTCACCCACGACGAGGGCGCGGTCGAGGCGCTCCAGCCGGAGCGGATCATCCTGCTGCCGGACGGCGTCGAGGACCTCTGGGGCGCGGACTACCGCGACCTGGTCGCCCTGGCCTGACCCGAGCGGGCGCGCGGCACCACCCCGGGACCCGGACATCCGCCGCGGAACCCGGGGATCCGGCGCGTCTGGATCATTCGGCCCATCGGTGATCCATCATCTGAGTGAGCACCTCTCGTACCACGGCGCGGCGCCCGGCAGATGACTGCCGGGCGCACTCGTTTCGCCCCACCCCGCCCCGTACGGCCCTGACCTGCCCGTTTTTCGCGCAGTCCGCTCCAGGGGGCTCCGAAACCGCTCAGGAATGCCGGATTCCGGTTATCTCGGGCCGCTCCGGGGCGCGGAATCCCCTCGCACCTTCCTTGCCGAATGGGTGGCCAGGAAGCGCGGGAGGGGTGATCATGAGAGTCCAGAGCGCACTTCCTTGAGGAGGCACGGGTGGCCGAGACTCTGAAGAAGGGCAGCCGGGTGACCGGCGCCGCGCGTGACAAGCTCGCGGCAGACCTGAAGAAGAAGTACGACTCCGGTGCGAGCATCCGGGCGCTGGCCGAGGAAACCGGCCGCTCCTACGGATTCGTCCACCGGATGCTCAGCGAGTCCGGAGTCACGCTGCGAGGACGCGGCGGGGCGACCCGGGGCAAGAAGGCCCCTTCGGCCTGACGGCGGGCAGCGGTCACGGGCCGGTCCAGGCCGGCCCGGAGCACGCCGGAACACCGGGTGGCCACCCGGCCGACCATCGGGTCGTCCGGGTGGTTACTGTTCAGTATTCACTGACTGCACCCGGATCCGGAGGCGCTCCATGACCTCGCTCGACTCTGTGCTCGACAAGGACGGCGTACGGCTCACCGTCGATGACGCGGTTGCCACGGTGACGCTCACCAACCCGGCCAGGCGCAACGCTCAGTCTCCCGCTCTGTGGCGGGCGTTGGCAGAGGCCGGACGGGAGCTTCCCGGCAGCGTGCGGGTCGTCGTGCTGCGCGGCGAAGGCAAGTCCTTCTCCGCGGGTCTCGACCGGCAGGCGTTCGCACCCGGGGGATTCGACGGCGAGCCGTCCTTCACCGACATGGCGCGCGGGCCCGAGGCCGACCTCGACGCGACCATCGCCGCGTACCAGGAGGCGTTCACCTGGTGGCGCCGCAACGACATCGTGTCGATCGCGGTCGTCCAGGGGCACGCGATCGGTGCCGGTTTCCAGCTCGCCCTCGCCTGCGACCTGCGGATCGTCGCCGAGGACGTGCAGTTCGCCATGCGCGAGACCAGCCTCGGCCTGGTCCCCGATCTCACCGGCACGCACCCCCTGGTCCACCTCGTGGGATACGCCCGCGCTCTGGAGATCTGCGCCACCGGGCGCTTCGTCCACGCGGAGGAGGCCGAGCGCACGGGCCTCGCCAACCTCGTGGTCCCCGCCGACCAGCTCGACGCCGCGGCGAGCGACCTCGCCGCGGCCCTGCTCGCCGCCCCCCGGGACGCCGTCGTCGAGACCAAGGCGCTGCTGAGCGGCGCCCTCTCGCGCTCGTACGAGGAGCAGCGCACCGCCGAGCGTGCCGCGCAGGGGCGCCGGCTGCGCGACCTCGCCGGACTGGCCGACTGACCCGGCGTCCAGAGCGCCGCACCGCCCCCGCCGCCCGGCGGGGGCGCTGTCAGTCCCGGTCGTCCACGACCGCGCTGACCAGCACCGCGACCGTGGGAGGGCCCTGCACCGCGCCGGCCACCGCGCCGCGGACCGCCCGCGCGACATCCAGCGCCCGGTGGCCCTCCGCCGTCGCGAGCTCCACCCGGACATGACCCTCCGTGTGTTCCACGGCGCTGCCCAGCACCCGGGTCAGCGAGACCACGCCCGGGACACCCGCCGCGGCCCTCCCTACGGCCCCCTCGGGTTCCGCCGCCCGGAGCTCGGCCGGCGGCTCCGGGGCGGGCTGCCGCTCCTCCTCCAGCAGCTCCGTCACCCGCAGGTCCACCTCGTCGACCACGAGTCCCAGCCGCTGGGCCGCCGCCGTCAGCAGAGCCGTCCGCAGGGCCTCGGCGGTCGCCGGCAGCGGCCGCCGCGCCGTCGCGGAAGGCGGCCTCGATCCGCAGCGGGCCGGGCGGCAGCGCGCTGGGCGGACCGGGCACCGCCGGCTCCGGGGCCTGCTCCGCCTCGGCCACGGCGATCCGGAGCGTCCCCAGCACGGCCCCCGACCCGGCCGCGGCGTCCCGCAGCACGGCGGCGGCCGCCCGTTCGGCGATCCACGAACAGTCGGAGGGACCGCCCAGAGGGAGCAGTCGGCCCAGACCGAGCCGTCGGCGTACGGCAGCGGTCAGTCCGTCGGCCCGGTGCGGGCTGTCAGCCTTTGTCATTGCTCCACCCTGCCCCATCCGCAGCGCGCAACCGGGCAAGCACGCTTACGGTGGGCGACGGAAGTGCACCCCTCCGAAGGGAAGAGCGGCGATGACCGAGAGCCCGCAGCGGAACCGCCCCGACAGCCCCGGCACCGCGCCGGGCGGGGACGACGCCAGGCAGAACCAGCTCAGCAAGCGCGGCGGGGGAGCGCCCGCCACCCGCGGACGCACCACCATCGCCGACGGAGTCGTCGAGAAGATCGCCGGAATGGCGGCACGGGACGTCGTCGGCGTCCACGCCATGGGCAGCGGCCTCTCCCGCACCTTCGGAGCGGTGCGCGACCGCGTCCCCGGCGGCAAGTCCGTGACCCGCGGGGTCAAGGCGGAGGTCGGTGAATCGCAGACCGCGCTCGACCTGGAGATCGTCGTCGACTACGGCGTGGCGATCAGCGAGGTCGCCCGCGACGTGCGCGAGAACGTCATCGCCGCGGTCGAGCGGATGACCGGCCTGGAGGTCGTCGAGGTCAACATCGCCGTGAGCGACGTCAAGCTGCCCGATGAGGACGACGACGAGGACGAGTCCGAGTCCCGGGTCCAGTAGACCTCCGTGCGCGGCAGATGAGGAGAGCACGATGAGCATGGCTGTGGTCGGCCTGGTGGCCGGCATGGCGCTCGGTTTCGCCGGGTACTTCGGCGGGTTCGGGGCCTTTCTGCTGGTGGCCGCGCTGGGCGCGGTCGGCTTCGTCGCCGGCCGCTTCCTGGACGGCGACCTGGAGCCCGGCGACTTCTTCCGGAGTCGCGAGCGCGGCGACCGGCGACGGTGACGGGGACAACGGGCCGGGTCGGGGCCGCGGAGCGCGGGCAGACCCGGATCGCCGACCGGGTCGTCGCGAAGATCGCGGCGCAGGCGGCCAAGGAGGCCGTCGGCGAGCGGCCCGAGGCCGCCGCGCCGCCGCGCGCCACCGTCACCGTGCACCACGACACCGCCCGGGTACGGGTCGGTCTCGACCTCGCCTACCCCTGCGACATCGGCCGGCAGTGCGGTTCGGTGCGTCGCCGGGTGGCCGAGCGGGTAAAAGCACTCGCGGGGATGGAGGTGCCCGAAGTGGCGGTCCGGGTCGAACGGCTCCACCCGTCCGGAGCGGGCACCGCACCGGAGGGGAGCGACCGATGACCGAGTCCCAGGACCCGGGCGGCAGCACACAGCGCCTGCCCACGCTCGGGGCGGAGCCGCCCGGCGGTGCGCCCGCGATGGACCAGTCCGCCTCGGGCTCCCGCTACGAGGCCGCCACCGGGAAGGAACAGCCGGGCGGCCGGGCCCGCCGCTTCTGGTCCGGCCGCCGGATCCCCGCCGCCCTGGTCGCGCTGGTCGTGCTGGGCGGCGCCGGGATCCTGCTCTACGACATCGCGGCCGTCCGGGCGGGCCACCCGGCCATGCAGTGGCGGCGCACCGTCGCCGACGACCTGGCGAGCCGCCGACTGGACGACGTCTGGGTCCTCGCGGGATCCGCGCTCGCGGCCGCGCTGGGTCTCTGGCTGTTCCTGCTGGCCCTCACCCCCGGGCTGCGCGCCCTGCTCCCGATGAGCCGCCGGCACCCCGGCGTCCGCGCCGGACTCGACCGGTCCGCGGCGGCCCTGGTCCTGCGCGACCGGGCCGTGGAGGTGCCCGGGGTGCAGTCCGTCCGGGTCAGGACGACCCGCCGCAGGGCGACCGTACGGGCCCTCTCGCACTTCCGTGAGCTCGACGACGTGCGGGCCGATCTGGACACCGTCCTGTCGGCCGCCGTCGGCGAGCTGGACCTGGCGCGGCCCCCCGGCCTCGCCGTGCACGTGCGCCGGCCCGCGAAGAAGGGGTGACGCTGTGATCAAGACCGTCAACCGGATCCTGCTCGGCCTCGCGGGGCTGGTCCTCGTCGTGGCCGGCGGCGCCGTCCTCGCGACGGGGCTCGGCCTGTCCGTGCCCTCCTGGTGGCCGTGGGACGGCACCGGCGACGTGCTGCTCAGCGCGGCCGACCGCACCCGGTGGCGGGACGAGGGCTGGTGGTGGCCCACCGTCATCGCGGTCCTCGCCGTCCTCGTGGTCCTCGCGCTGTGGTGGCTCCTCGCCCAGCTGCGCCGCGGCCGCCTCGCCGAGGTCCTGGTCGACAGCGGCGACGGCCAGGGCGCGCTGCTGCGCGGGAGGGCGCTGGAGGACGCGCTCGGCGACCAGGCGCGCGCCCTGGACGGGGTGTCCGAGGCCAGGGCCACGCTGACCGGACGGCGCACCGCCCCGCGGGCCCGGGTCCGGATGCTGATGGAGCCGCACGCCGCCCCGGGACTCGCGCTGCGGGGACTCGCCGAGGGGGCGCTGACCCATGCGCGGACCTCGGCCGGGCTGGACGAACTGCCCGCCGAGGTCCGGCTGAAGGCGGTCAAGCACCGCGCGGAGCGGGTGAACTGACGGACCACCTCCGGCGGTGCCCGTCAGAACCCGTGCCGGGCACCGCCGTCGACCGGCACCATGATGCCCGTGAGATAGGAGGCGGCCGGGGAGAGCAGGAAGGCCGCGGTCTTCCCGAACTCCTCCGGGGTGCCGTAGCGGCGCAGCGGGATGCGCGCCTCGTTGGCCGCCCGGGCCGCCTCCGCGTCGCCCGCCAGGGCGTCGAGCTCGCGCACCCGGTCCGTGTCGATCCGCGACGGCAGCACCCCGACGACCCGGACGCCGCGCGGCCCCAGCTCGTCGGCCAGCGACTTGGCGAAACCGGCGAGACCGGGGCGCAGCCCGTTGGAGATCGTCAGACCGGCGATCGGCTCGTGCACCGACCCGGACAGCACGAAACCGATCACCCCGCCCTCGCCCAGCGCCTCGGCCGCCGTGCGGGCCAGCCGCACCGCCCCGAGGAAGACCGACTCGAACGCCGACTGCCACTGGTCGTCCGTGTTGTCGGCCAGCGAGCCCGGTGCCGGTCCGCCGACGCTGATCAGGATGCCGTCGAGCCTGCCGAAGCGTTCCTTCGCCGCGTCCACCAGCCGCCGGGCGGCCAGCGGGTCCGCGTTGTCCGCGCCGAGCCCGACCGCGTCGGCGCCCAGCGCTGCGGCGGCCTCGACGGCGTCCTTCTCGTCACGGCCGGAGACGACCACCTTCGCGCCGTCGGCGACGAGGGCCCGCGCGGTGGCGTTGCCCAGTCCGCGGGTCGCCCCGGTGACGATGTACACACGGTCCTTCAGTCCAAGATCCATGGCCCTATCCTGCCAAGTCCTCACCGGCGAGGTCGACCGCGCTGTTCACCAGACCGACGTGGCTGAACGCCTGCGGGTAGTTGCCGAGCTGGCGCCCGGCCCCCGAGTCGTACTCCTCGGCCAGCAGCCCCACGTCGTTGCGCAGGTCGAGCAGCCGGTCGAAGAGCTCCTCCGCCTCCGCCCTGCGGCCCGTCCGCAGCAGCGCGTCGACCAGCCAGAACGAGCACGCGAGAAACGCCCCCTCGTCGCCGGGGAGACCGTCCACCGAGCCGCCCTCGGTGCTGTAGCGGCGGATCAGGCCGTCGTGGGCCAGCTCGTGCCGCACCGCGTCGACCGTCCCGATCACCCGGGGGTCGTCGGGGGGCAGGAAGCCGGTGCGCACGATCAGGAGCGTCGAGGCGTCCAGCTCACGGGAGCCGTAGTACTGGGTGAAGGTGTTGCGCACCGGGTCGTACCCCTTCTCGACGACCTCCGCGTGCACGGCGTCCCGCATCGCCCGCCAGCGGTCGGCGTCCCCCGGCAGGCCGGGGTTCTCCTCCAGGGTGCGCACCGCCCGGTCGGCGGCGACCCACGCCATCACCTTGGAGTGCACGAAGTGCCGGCGCTCCCCGCGCACCTCCCACAGGCCCTCGTCCGGCTCACGCCAGCTGGACTCCAGGAACCCGAGCAGGCTGAGCTGCAGGTTCCAGGCGTGCGGCTGGTCGGCGAGACCGGCGGCCCTGGCCACCCTGAGGGAGTCGATGACCTCGCCGTACACGTCGAGCTGCAGCTGCCGCACCGCCGCGTTGCCCGTGCGGACCGGCACCGAGTTCTCGTACCCGCTCAGCCACGGCAGCTCGGACTCGGGCAGCCTGCGCTCGCCGGCCAGCCCGTACATGATCTGGAGGTCCGCGGGGTCACCCGCCACGGCCCGCAGCAGCCAGTCCCGCCACGCCGCCGCCTCCTGCACGTAGCCGGCCGAGATCATGGCGCCGAGGGTGAGCGTGGAGTCCCGCAGCCAGCAGTAGCGGTAGTCCCAGTTCCGTACGCCGCCGATCTCCTCCGGCAGCGAGGTCGTCAGGGCCGCGACGATCCCCCCGGTGGGGGCGTAGGTGAGCGCCTTCAGGGTGATCAGAGAGCGGAGCACCGCCTCCCGGTGCCTGCCCCGGTAGGTGCACCGCTCCGACCACTTCGTCCAGTCGGTCAGGGTGTGCTTCAGCGACGTGTGAGGGTCGATCAGCTTCGGGCGGGGGGAGTGCGAGGGGTGCCAGGTGAGCACGAACGCCACGGACTCGCCCTCGGCGACGGTGAAGGAGGAGCAGGTGCTGAACTGCTGGCCCCAGGTCTTGACCGGCGGCTCGCTGCGCAGCCAGACGGAGTCGGGGCCCGCGACGGCCACCCGGTGGCCGTGCGAGCGGCGCATCCAGGGCACCACGGACCCGAAGTCGAACCGCAGCCGCAGCACCGAGCTCATGTCGACGCTGCCGCTGACGCCCTCGACGATCCGCATGACGTCGGGCGACTTGTCGCGCTGCGGCATGAAGTCGACGACCTTGACGGTCCCGGTCCTGGTCTCCCAGAAGGTCTCCAGGACGAGCGTGTCCTTCACGTAGGCGCGCCGCGTACAGGTGTCCGTGCTGTCCGTGCCCTGCGGGGCGATGCGCCAGTGGCCGTTGTCCTCGTCGCCGAGCAGGGCCGCGAAACAGGCGCCGGAGTCGAAGCGGGGCAGACACAGCCAGTCGACGGAACCGTTCCTGCCGACCAGGGCGGCGGTCTGGAGATCGCCGATGACGGCGTAGTCCTCGATACGTGGGGTCACGCTCTGGCGTCTTCCCGAACCTGGGCTCCGCTAAGCAGCGGAACCGGCAGGAACAGGACGGGCGGGACGCGTGGGACGCTGCTCAGGCGGCCGCCGGCTCCGGCTGCTCCGACGCCCCGGCCTGCGCGGCGGCCTCGTCCCGGTCGCGCTTCTCCCGGCGGGCGAGGACCACCCAGCCGACGGGAACCCCGGCGGCGAAGAGCCACCACTGCACGGCGTACGCCATGTGCGGGCCGATGGAGCTGTCGTCGGGGGCGGCGATCGTCTCGGGGCTGCCGCCCTCGGGCGCGGGACCGGTCAGTTCGAGGTACCCGCCCAGCACGGGACGGCCCAGCAGGTGCGACTGCTGGGCGCTGTTCATCAGCATCACCTGGCGGTCCGGCAGGCCCTCCAGGTCCTTGATGCCACTGGCGCTCGTCGTCTCGTCCGCCTTGAGCCGGCCGGTGACGGTGACCTCACCGCGCGGCGGCGCGGGGACCTCGGGGAAGGACTGCTGGTCGTCGGCGGCCGGGACCCACCCCCGGTTGACCAGGACGGTGCCGCCGCCCTTGAGGTCCAGCGGGGTCAGGACCAGCACACCGATGCGCTCGTCCTGGGAGGTGCGGCGGCGTACGACCACCTCGTGCGCGGTGTCGAAGGTCCCGGTGGCCGTCACCGCGCGCCAGTAGTCGGAGCGCGGGACCGTGTGCCCGGGGGAGGTGAGCCGGGCGACGGGGACCGGGTCCGCCTCGAGGTTCCGCGTGATCAGCGCGTTCTGCTCGACCCGGTGCTCGTGCCGGTGCAGCTGCCAGAAACCCAGCTCCACCATCGTGGGAATCATCGCGAGGACGACCAGGGTGAGAATCACCCACTGCCGGGTCAACAGGAAGCGGTACACCCCATGACCGTACAACCGGGGCCCTGGGGTGCGGCACGGAGGGTCCCCGTGCGGGGCGGGCGGTCCCGTCACACTTTGTCCACGATGCCCGCCCTCCCCTCGGCACGGGCGCAGTGACCGCCGCAGTACCAGTGGCCGTCGACCTCGACACCCTGGCCGATCACCTGGACCCGGCAGTGCTCACAGATGGGCGCCATGCGGTGGATGGCGCAGGAGAAGCAGTCGAAGACGTGCACCGCGCCCTGCGCGTGCACCTCGAAGGACATCCCGTAGTCGTTTCCGCAAACCTCGCAACGTGCCATGCGCCACAGGGTGGGACGCGGGGCGGCGGCGGGCGAGCCGGTGCCGGGCGAGTCGCCCCCGGTTCACTCCGATGACGGTGACTGCGGCGGCACGGAGACCGTGCCGGCCGGTGCGACGTCCCTCAGTAGATGGGTGAACGCGCTCTCCTCCAGGATCGGGGTCCCGAAGGACTTCGCCTTCACCGTCTTGGACGTCGCGGAGTCCGGGTCGTTGGTCACGAGCAGGCTCGTCAGCCGGGACACGCTGGTCGCCACGTGCAGGCCGGCCTCCACGGCCCGGTCCTCCAGCAGCTCCCGGTCGACCGAGGTGTCCCCGGAGAAGGCCACCCGCATGCCCTGCTTGAGAGGTTTGTCCGACTCGTAGCGGCCGGGGTTGGGATACGGGCACGCCGGGCGCTTGCGCGAGGGGCGCCAGCCGCCCTGGCTCTGCGACGGCCGGTACCCGGCGCGCGGGGTGACCGGGGAGTCGTACCACTCCGTCAGCGGGCGGCACTCCAGCAGCGGCAGCCGCACCCCGCCCCCGGCCGCGGCGTGCAGGCTCGGCCGGAAGGCCTCGGCCAGCACCCGGGCGTCGTCCAGGGCGTGGTGCGCGCGCTGCTGGACCACGCCGAAGTGCGCGGCGAGCGACTCCAGCTTGTGGTTGGGCAGCGGGAGCCGGAGCTCCTTGGAGAGCGCGATGGTGCACAGCCGCTGCTCGACCGGCGCGGTGACCGCCGCGCGGGCGTACTCCCGGGCGATCATCGACCAGTCGAACGCGGCGTTGTGGGCGACGAGCACCCGTCCGGACAGCCGCTCGGACAACTCCGCGGCGACCTCCGGGAAGAGCGGCGCACCCTCCAGGACCTCACTGGTCAGCCCGTGGATCCAGACGGGGCCGGGGTCCCGCTCGGGGTTCACCAGCGTGTACCAGTGGTCCTCGACGTCCCCTCTCGCGTCCAGGCGGTACACCGCGGCGGAGATGATCCGGTCGTCCCGGGCGAGTCCGGTGGTCTCCACGTCGACGACCGCGTACCCCCGGGGATACGCGGCCGGCCACGGTGCTGCGGTCTGACGGTCGTCGAGCATGGTCACAGAGAATACGGGCCGTCGCCGACAGCGGACCAGCCGGGACCTTCGGGCGCGAACCGGGACAGGCCGCCCCGCAGTTGACGGCGCCGCCGGAAACGCGGCCGGACGCGCGGGTCGTGGACGCGCCCGGAGCCGGCCCGGTGAGAGGCTCCCGAGGTGACGGACACACAGGAACCCCCGCACGACGAACCGCACGGCAGCGGACTGGGCGCCCGGCTCAACTGGCTCCGGGCCGCCGTGCTCGGCGCCAACGACGGGGTGGTCTCCACCGCCGGCCTCGTCGTCGGTGTGGCCGGGGCCACGGGCGACCGGTCCACCCTGCTGACGGCCGGCCTCGCGGGGCTGCTCGCCGGATCCATGTCGATGGCGGCCGGCGAGTACGTCTCGGTGTCCACCCAGCGCGACTCGGAGAAGGCGGCACTGGCGACGGAGCGGCGCGAGCTGGAGGAGACGCCGGAGGCCGAGCTCGCCGAACTGACCGGACTGCTGGAGGAGAAGGGGCTGAGCAGGAAGCTCGCCCGGGAGGCCGCTGTCCAGCTCACCCGGCGCGACGCGCTGCGCGCCCACGCCGAGGTCGAGCTCGGCATCGACCCGGACGCGCTGACCAACCCGTGGCACGCGGCCGGCGCCAGCTTCCTGGCCTTCACGGTGGGCGCGCTGCTGCCGCTGCTGGCGATCGTGCTGCCGCCGGCCTCGGCGCGGCTCCCCGTCACCGTGGTCTCCGTGCTCGCGGCCCTGGCGCTCACCGGCTGGTGGAGCGCCCGGCTGGGCGCGGCGGCGGCCCGGCCGGCGGTGCTGCGGAACATGACCGGGGGAGCGGTGGCCATGGCGGTGACGTACGGAGCCGGGGTGCTGCTGGGGGCGGCCGGGGTGTGAGGGGCGAGCACCGCGTGATCCGGCCGGGCGGTGACCGGCGCCGGCGGCCGGACGGCTCCACCGGCGGGACGGCTCCTCCGGCCGGACGGCCCCCCGGTCGCGGGCCGCCGGCCATACGGCCCGGGCAACTCCCGCTCCCGTGAGGCGTGTTCCGCGCTCCGAGCGGCGGCGGCGCCGGAGGCCCGCGGCGGTGCGGCCGGCGGAGTCCGTCGAACGGTGATGACACCACGTCTCACATACTTGTCGGTAACAACATCTATGCCGGGTGCCGTCAGCGGCTCTACGGTGCTCGCATGGAGCCGAACCTGCCCGATGTCGTGCTGTGGTCGATCCCGGCCTTCGTCCTGCTCACCGTCCTCGAAATGGTGTCGTACCGCCTCCACCCGGACGACGGGGCAGCCGGGTACGACGCCAGGGACGCCGCCACCAGCGTCACCATGGGGCTGGGCAGCCTGGCCTTCGACCTGCTGTGGAAGATACCCGTCGTGGCGGTCTACGCCGCCCTGTACGAACTGACCCCGCTGCGCGTCCCGGTGCTGTGGTGGACGGTCCTGCTGATGCTGCTCGCCCAGGACTTCCTCTACTACTGGTCCCACCGGGGGCACCACGTCGTCCGGATCCTCTGGGCCTGCCACGTGGTCCACCACTCCAGCCGGAAGTTCAACCTCACCACGGCGCTCCGCCAGCCCTGGACCTCGCTCACCTCCTGGCCCTTCTACCTGCCGCTCATCGCGCTCGGCGTCCACCCGGCGGCGCTCGCCTTCTGCTCCTCGGCGAACCTCGTCTACCAGTTCTGGGTGCACACGGAACGGATCGACAGGCTGCCCCGCCCCTTCGAGTACGTCCTCAACACCCCCTCCCACCACCGGGTGCACCACGCCTCGCAGGGCGGCTACCTGGACCGGAACTTCGGCGGGATCCTCATCGTCTGGGACCGGCTCTTCGGATCGTTCGCCCCGGAGACCGAGCGCCCCGTCTTCGGGCTCACCAAGAACATCAGCACCCACAACCCCTTCCGCGTCGCCACCCACGAGTACGCCGCCATCGCCCGCGACGTACGGTCGGCCGCGACCTGGAGCGAGCGCGCCGGACGGGTCTTCCGGGGCCCGGGCTGGCAGCCCGCGCCCGCGGCCGGTGCGGCCCCCGCCCGGCCGCAGACCGGCCCCGTGCGGCCTCCTGCCCCCGCCCGGCCGCGGACCGATGACGCGCCGCCGCCTGCCGCCGCCCGGCCGCACGTCACCGGGCGCACCCGGTGACCTCCCGCACCGGTGCGCCCCGGCTCGCAGGCCCGCTGCTCGGCGCCTTCCTGGCCGTCTCCGCCGTCCATCTGGCGGGGCTCCTCGCCGGGCAGGAGGCCGTGCACCTGGCCACCAAGCCGCTGCTGATGCCGCTGCTCGCCGCCCACGCCGCGGCCCGCGGCGGTCCCCGGCCGCTGATCGCCGCGCTGCTCTGCGGCTGGGCGGGGGACGTGCTGCTGATGTCCGACGCGGAGCCCGCGTTCCTCGCCGGGATGGGCCTCTTCGCCGCCGGGCACGTCTGCTACCTGGTGCTCTTCGGCCGCGCCCCCGTCCGGCCGGTCAGCGGCCTCGCGTACGCGGTCCTGCTCGTGGTGCTCCTCGCGCTGCTGTGGCCGGGGCTGCCGGACGGCCTGCGCGCCCCCCTGGCCGGGTACGGCCTGCTGCTCACGGCGACGGCGTGGCGGGCCGGTGTCCTCGGCCGGTGCGCGGCGCTCGGCGGCGCGCTCTTCCTGCTCTCCGACGGCCTGATCGCCACCGGCATCGCGGACCTGCCCCGGCTCCCCGCCCAGGATTTCTGGATCATGCTGACCTACCTCGCGGCGCAGTACCTGCTCACGCGGGGGGCGCTCGGTGGAGAACCGGATTCCACCGGCGCCGCCCCGGGGGCGTACCGTGAGAGACGTATCAGAATCTGAGACCAGCGAGGACCTCACGCATGCGCGCCACTGTGATCCATGCTCCCCACGACATCCGTGTGGAGGAGGTGCCGGACGCCGTCGTCCAGCAGCCCACCGACGTGGTCCTGCGGGTCCTGCGGGCCTGCATCTGCGGCAGCGACCTGTGGGCCTACCGCGGCGATTCGGCCCGCGAGCCCGGCCAGCGCATCGGCCACGAGTTCCTCGGCATCGTCGAGGAGGCGGGCCCCGAGGTCACCGGCTTCGCCGCCGGCGACCTGGTGGTGGCCCCGTTCGTCTGGTCCGACGGCACCTGCTCCTACTGCGCCGAAGGGCTCACCACCTCCTGCCCCCGGGGCGGCTTCTGGGGCTCGGGCGGCTCCGACGGCGGCCAGGGCGAGGCGGTCCGCGTCCCGTTCGCCGACGGCACCCTGGTCAAGCTCCCCGCGGAGGCCGCGTCCGACGACCGGCTGCTGACCGCGCTCCTGGCGCTCTCCGACGTCCTGGGCACCGGTCACCACGCCGCGCTCGGCGCCGGGGTGAAGCCCGGCAGCACGGTGGCGGTCGTCGGTGACGGAGCGGTCGGACTGTGCGGCGTCATGGCGGCCAAGCGGCTCGGCGCCGAGCGGATCATCGCGCTGGGCCGCCACCGGGCCCGTACCGACATCGCCCGCGCGTTCGGCGCCACCGACGTCGTCGCCGAGCGCGGCGAGGCGGCCCTCGCGGCCGTACGGGAGCTGACCCGGGGCGAGGGCGTCCAGGGGGTCATCGAGGCGGTGGGCACCGAGCAGTCGATGCGCACGGCCATCGACATCGTCCGCGACGGCGGCTCCGTCGGCTACGTCGGCGTCCCGCACGGCAGCGGCACCGGGATCGACCTCGACGTGATGTTCGACCGGAACGTCGCCCTGCGCGGCGGCGTCGCCCCGGTCCGCAGCTACATCCCGGAGCTGCTCCCCGACGTGCTCGACGGCACGATCGACCCGTCGCCGGTCTTCGACCTGTCGGTCGGGCTCGACGGGGTGCCGGGCGGCTACCGGGCGATGGACGAGCGTACGGCGCTCAAGGTCCTGATCAAGCCGTAGCGGGCGCGGCGGAACACGGGAGGGGCCGGGGACAGACAGCTTGTCCCCGGCCCCTCCTGCCGTTCCCTACCTGCGGACCGCGTCCAGCGCGTCCACGACACCGGCTCCGTAGAAGCCGTTGTACCGCTTGCCGCCCTGGCAGACCGCGTCGACGGTGCCGTCACCGTCGATGTCGTACGGCGCGCCGCACGCGGTGGCGTCGGCCTGGAGCGTCAGCAGCGCCTTCACCGCGGCCGCCGAGGCGTGCGGGTGGGTCGACTTGATCAGGGCCGCGACACCCGCGGCGTGCGGCGAGGCCATCGACGTACCGGCCTTGTAGCCGAAGCCGCCGCCGGGCAGCGTCGAGAGGATCAGGCCGTTGTCCGCGGGTGCGTCGGGCGCCTGGTAGCGCGTCGAGTCACCGCCGGGCGCGGCCACGTCGATGACCCCGAGCCCGTAGTTCGAGTAGGAGGACTTGAGGTTCTTCGCACCGGTCGCGGAGACCGTCACGACACCCGGCAGCATGGTCGGGATGTCGGGGCAGGCACTCGGGTCGACCGTGCGGGTGACCGTCGTCGAGTCGTTGGGGCTCGTCGAGTCCTCGATGGCGTCGAGGGCCAGGTCGTGGTCGGAGTTGCCGGCCGCGGCGACGTTGACGACGCCCTTGCCCTCCGCGTAGCGGGTGGCGCGGGTGACCGCCTCGACCAGGGCGCCCTGGTCCGGGTCGTCCTTGCAGTTGAACAGCCACGGGTCGGTGTAGTAGCTGCTGTTCGTCACGTCGACGCCGTGCTCGGCGGCCCACATGAAGCCGCAGACCACGGCCTCGGTGTAGAAGTAGCCGGCCGGTGTGGACACCTTGATGCCGGAGACCTTCACCCCGGGCGCCACCCCGGTGATCCCGATGCCGTTCTTCGCCGCGGCGATGGTGCCCGCGACGTGCGTGCCGTGGTCGCTCTCGCCGGCCGCGGGCCGCCAGGCGCCGTCCGTGGTGTCCGGGGCGCCGGACACGCAGTTCACCGAGGCCTTGCGGTCGAAGTTCGGCGCCAGGTCCGGGTGGGTGTCGTCCACGCCCGTGTCGATGACGGCGACCGTGACCTTGCTGCTGCCCAGCGACTTCTTGTGCGCCTGGTCGGCCTTGATGGCCGGGAGGTCCCACTGCAGGGGCTCCAGCGGGTCCTGGCCAGCCACCGCCTCCGCCGACGCCTCCCGCGCCTGCGCGGCGGTCAGGGGCTGCTCGACCCCGATGTCCTTCGTCGCCGCCGGAGTGATCGGGCTGGTGCGGGTGGCTCCCGCCGACCGGACGCCCTTGGCGGTGCGTATCGCCGCGCCGAAGTCCGGGTTCTTCGAGTGGACGACGATGACGCCGATCGTGTCGTACGACGTCACGACGGTCCCGCCGGCCGCGGATATCGCCTTCCGCACCTGCTTGACCGTGCCGTGGCCCGCCCGTGTGTTCACGACGTACGAGAGTTCGGGGCCGTCCTCACGCACCGTCGCCGTGGGCCCGTCCGCGGGTGCCGCGGCCGCGGTCCCCGTCGGGAGGAAGCCGAGCGAGGCCATGAGTGCGAGTCCGACGGGCAGCGTGAGCACACGAGTCCGTCTGGATGCCAGATGAGCCATGGGTTCTCCACATCATCCGTGCCGTGGGACCGGACACCGCGGTGTCCGGTCCGGTACATGACCAGTGAAGTTATCCCTGATCTTGCCGACGCATCAATGAATACGGGCAAGTGAGTTCGAGGTGTGACCTCCGGGGTCCTCCGTACGGGTGCCGTCCCGAGAAGACCGGGCCCGCCGTGAACCGCTTCGCCGCGCCCTCCGTGCCGTTGCACAGGGAGTCGTGCGATCAGCCCGCCACTCACCGACACAGAGGACTCCCCGTGAAACCCGACATCCCCACCACCGCACCCGCGTCGCGAGGAGAACCCGTGGTCAACGAAGCACCGCCGCCCCAGAGCCCCGCGGACGGCACCCCCGTCCAGCCCACCACCGAGGCGTTCGTCGAGGCGCAGAACAGCCCGGAGTTCGCCGAGCTGCGCCGCTCCCACCGCTCCTTCGCCTTCCCGCTGACCGTCGGATTCATCGCCTGGTACCTGCTGTACGTGCTGCTGTCCAGCTACGCCGACGACTTCATGAGCAAGATCGTCTTTGCGAACTTCAACGTCGCCTTCGTGTTCGGCCTCGCCCAGTTCGTCACCACGTTCCTGATCGCCTGGTTCTACTCGCGCCACGCCACGAGCACCCTCGACCCGCAGGCCGCGGCCATCAAGTCCCGTCTGGAGGCCGACGCATGAGCGCCGCGTACGCATCCCACCCCGTGATCCAGCTCGCCGCGTCGTCGACCACCGAGCACCGGCCGCTGATCATCACCCTCTTCGCGGTCTTCGTCGCCGCGACCCTGGGCATCACCGTCTGGGCCGGCCGGCAGACCAAGAGCGCCTCGGACTTCTACGCCGGCGGGCGGCAGTTCACCGCCTTCCAGAACGGCCTCGCCGTCTCCGGCGACTACATGTCCGCGGCGTCCTTCCTCGGCATCGCCGGCGCCATCGCCCTCTTCGGCTACGACGGCTTCCTCTACTCCATCGGCTTCCTCGTCGCCTGGCTCGTCGCCCTGCTGCTCGTCGCCGAACCCCTGCGCAACTCGGGCCGCTACACCATGGGCGACGTCCTCGCCTACCGGATGCGCCAGCGCCCGGTGCGCACCGCCGCGGGCGTCTCCACCATCGTCGTGTCGATCTTCTACCTGCTGGCCCAGATGGCCGGCGCCGGAGTCCTCGTCGCCCTGCTGCTCGGCATCACCAGCGACGCGGGCAAGGTCCTGATCGTCGCCCTGGTCGGCGTGCTCATGATCCTCTACGTCACCATCGGCGGGATGAAGGGCACCACCTGGGTGCAGATGGTCAAGGCCGTCCTGCTCATCGCGGGCGCCCTGCTGATGACCCTGATGGTGCTGTGGAAGTTCGACTTCAACATCTCCGACCTGCTCGGCACCGCGGCGGAGAAGAGCGGCCACGGCGCGGCGTTCCTGGAGCCGGGCCTCAAGTACGGCGCCACCGACGTGTCGAAGCTGGACTTCATCTCCCTCGGCATCGCGCTCGTCCTCGGCACCGCCGGACTCCCGCACATCCTGATCCGCTTCTACACCGTCCCCACCGCCAAGGCCGCCCGCAAGTCCGTGAACTGGGCCATCGGCATCATCGGCGCCTTCTACCTGATGACGATCGCCCTCGGCTTCGGCGCCGCGGCGCTCATCGGACCCGACGAGATCAAGGCCAAGAACCCGGCCGGGAACGCCGCGGCCCCCCAGCTCGCCGAGTACCTCGGCGGGGTCGGTACCACCGGCGGCGCCGTCATGCTCGCCGTCATCTCCGCGGTGGCCTTCGCCACGATCCTCGCCGTCGTCGCGGGCCTGACCCTCGCCTCCTCGTCCTCCTTCGCCCACGACATCTACGCCAACGTCATCCGCAAGGGCAAGGCCACCGAGAAGGAGGAGATGAGCGCCGCCCGCTGGGCCACCGTCGCGATCGGCATCGTCTCCATCGCCCTCGGTGCCATGGCCCGCGACCTGAACGTCGCGGGACTCGTGGCCCTCGCCTTCGCCGTCGCCGCGTCGGCCAACCTGCCGACCATCCTCTACAGCCTCTTCTGGAAGCGCTTCACCACCCAGGGCGCCCTCTGGTCGATCTACGGCGGTCTGGCCTCGTCCGTCGTCCTGGTGCTGTTCTCCCCGGTCGTCTCCGGTAAGGCCACCTCGATGTTCCCGGACGTGGACTTCGCCTGGTTCCCCCTGGAGAACCCCGGCCTCATCTCCATCCCGCTCGGTTTCCTGCTCGGCTG
This sequence comes from Streptomyces sp. NPDC006296, assembly GCF_040613235.1. Lineage (NCBI taxonomy): Bacteria > Bacillati > Actinomycetota > Actinomycetes > Kitasatosporales > Streptomycetaceae > Streptomyces > Streptomyces sp. NPDC006296. The sequence continues at coordinate 40,076 of NZ_JBEXRT010000039.1, forward strand.
GGTCGGCTCGGTCCTCTCGAAGGAGGAGCCCGACAAGGACAAGTACGCCGAACTGGAGGTCAAGTCCCTCACCGGCACCGGCGCCCACTGACGCCCGGACTCCCGTGACGCCCCGGCGGGGCCCCCTCGTAGGGATCTACGAGGGGGCCCCGCCGCACCTCGTGCCAACCGGGCTCCCTCCCTGTCACCGGCCTCGCGTAGGCTCGGAGGGACCGGACCGCGACCAGCGGACACCACACACCACCGGGGGAGGCCCACAGTGCTCATCGACACCCACGGCCGGGTCGCCACCGACCTGCGTGTCTCGCTGACCGACAAGTGCAATCTCCGCTGCACCTACTGCATGCCCGAGGAGGGCCTGCAGTGGCTCTCCCGCACGGATCTGCTCAGCGACGACGAGATCGTCCGGCTCGTCCGGATCGCGGTCACCGCGCTCGGCGTCACGGAGGTCCGCTTCACCGGCGGCGAGCCGCTGCTGCGCCCCGGCCTCGTCTCCATCGTCGAGCGCTGCGCGGCCCTGGAGCCGCGCCCCCGGATGTCCCTCACGACCAACGGCATCGGGCTCGGACGCACCGCAGCCGCACTGGAGGCGGCCGGCCTGGACCGGGTCAACGTCTCCCTGGACACCCTGCGCCCCGACGTGTTCAAGACGCTCACCCGCCGCGACCGGCACAAGGACGTCATCGAAGGACTCCGGGCCGCCCGCGAAGCGGGACTCACCCCGGTCAAGGTCAACTCCGTCCTCATGCCCGGCCTCAACGACGACGAGGCCCCCGAGCTGCTGGCCTGGGCCGTGGAGAACGCCTACGAGCTCCGCTTCATCGAGCAGATGCCGCTCGACGCCCAGCACGGCTGGAAGCGCGACGGCATGATCACGGCCGGGGACATACTCGCCTCGCTGCGCACCCGCTTCACCCTCACCGCCGAGGACGACGGGGAGCGCGGCTCCGCCCCCGCCGAGCGCTGGACCGTGGACGGCGGACCCCACCGCGTCGGCGTCATCGCCTCCGTGACCAGGCCCTTCTGCCACGCCTGCGACCGCACCCGGCTCACCGCCGACGGGCAGGTCCGCACCTGTCTCTTCGCCCGCGAGGAGACGGACCTGCGCGGCGCCCTGCGCTCCGGCGCCCCGGACGAGGAGATCGCCCGCATCTGGAAGGTCGCGATGTGGGGCAAGAAGCCGGGCTCCGGACTCGACGACCCGTCCTTCCTGCAGCCCGACCGCCCGATGTCAGCGATCGGCGGCTGAGGACTCCCACTCCGCCAGCGCCACCACGTCCTTCAGGAAGCCGCGCACACCGAGGAACGAGGACAGGTGCTCCCGGTGCCCGTCGCACGCCAGCCAGGTCTTGCGGCGCTCCGGGGTGTGCAGCTTCGGGTTGTTCCAGGCGAGCACCCACACGGCATCGGCACGGCAGCCCTTGGCTGAACAGACGGGTGCGCCGGCGGCGCTCTCGGCGGGGGAGTCGGGGAAGTTCACGACCTCAACCCTAAGCGCTCGCACCGGCGGTCCCCGCGGCGCATCCCCGCCGGAGAATGGCGACGCCGGGCAGCCACGGGGGGAGCTGCCCGGCGTCGGTCCGTCGCTCCGACGGGGGATGCGGAGCGCTCACGAAGTATGGCACGGGCCCCGGGGTCCGAGGCACCGGATCGTCATGATTGATCTGAGCTTTTGACGGCCCCGCGAAGCCCCCCGCTCAGTCCGCCGGGCGCGACTCCGCGGCACCGCCGGCCGGACCGGACTCCGCGGCCGACTCCGCCGGGGCCGCGCCGAGCGCCGGCCGCATCGGCGCGGGCACGAACGTCGTGGGGAGCGAAGGGGCGTTCTCCCGCCCGGCGTTGGCGATGACCACCGCGACATAGGGGAGCAGCACCCCCAGCGCCAGCGCCACCACGGCCACGTGCCGCTCCACGTTCCACAAGGTCGCGGCCAGTACCACCGAGACGGTGCGCACGGACATCGAGATGATGTAGCGCCGCTGCCGGCCGCGCACATCGTCGGCGAGGCCCTGCCGGGCCCCCGTGATCCGGAAGACCTCCGGGCCGCTCTGCTTGCGCATCGTGATTCCACCACCAGATCTCTGTGCCGGACTTCGCCGGACGGCGCCGCTCCCACGGTACGCCCGGCACCCGCGGCGCATCGGACCGGGGCGCACCCGCCCCGGCGGATTCGTACCGCTGTTCCTCGTACGGACCTGTCCGGCATGCGGCGTACGTCCCTCGCGCCGAGACTGGGCGGACGCGCGCACACCGCGCCGCACGAGGAGGCGATATGGGCTGGTTGTGGGCAATCATCGTAGGTCTGGTGCTGGGTGTTCTCGCCCGGGCGATCCTGCCGGGGAAGCAGAACATCCCCCTCTGGCTGACGGTGGTGTTCGGCATCCTGGGCAGCATCCTCGGCAATGCCGTCGCCACCTGGATCGGCGTCAACGACACCAAGGGGATCGACTGGATCCGTCACCTGCTGCAGCTGATCGGAGCGGTCGCCGTCGTCGGGGTCGGCGACATGGTCTGGCAGTCGATCAGAGGGAACAGGAACACCGGCCGGAGAACCTGATCCGGAGCCGGGAGCGCCGCGGCCGGTCACACGTCCTGTGTGACCGGCCGCGGCGCGTCCTCGGGGGTGTCAGCCCGCCGTGACCTCGACGGCGGCCAGGTTCTTCTTGCCCCGGCGCAGCACCAGCCAGCGCCCGTGCAGCAGCTCGCCCGCGTCCGGAGCGCTCTCGCCGTCCGTGACCTTCACGTTGTTCACGTAGGCCCCGCCCTCCTTGACCGTCCGCCGCGCCGCCGACTTGCTGGCGGACAGCCCGACCTCGACCAGCAGGTCCACCACCGGACCCAGCTCGGTCACCCGGGCGTGCGGCACCTCGGACAGCGCGGCACCCAGCGTCGACGCGTCCAGCTCACCGAGATCGCCCTGGCCGAACAGCGCCTTCGACGCCGCGATGACCGCCGCGCACTGCTCCCCGCCGTGCACCAGCGTCGTCAGCTCCTCGGCCAGCGACCGCTGCGCCGACCGCGCCTGCGGACGCTCCTCGGTGAGCTTCTCCAGCTCCTCGAGCTCCTCACGGCTCCGGAAGCTGAGGATGCGCATGTACGTCGAGATGTCCCGGTCGTCGACGTTCAGCCAGAACTGGTAGAACGCGTACGGCGTCGTCATCTCCGGGTCGAGCCAGACGGCACCGCTCTCGGACTTCCCGAACTTGGTCCCGTCCGCCTTCACCATCAGCGGGGTGGCCAGCGCGTGCACGGCCGCACCCGGCTCCAGGCGGTGGATCAGGTCGATCCCCGCCGTGAGGTTGCCCCACTGGTCGCTGCCGCCCTGCTGGAGGGTGCAGCCGTGGCGCCGGTACAGCTCCAGGAAGTCCATGCCCTGGAGGAGCTGGTAGCTGAACTCCGTGTAGCTGATGCCCTCCTGCGACTCCAGCCGGCGGGCCACCGAGTCCTTCGTCAGCATCTTGTTGACCCGGAAGTGCTTGCCGATGTCCCGCAGGAACTCGATCGCGGAGAGGCCCGCGGTCCAGTCCAGGTTGTTCACCATCGTGGCGGCGTTCGGGCCCTCGAAGGTGAGGAAGGGCTCGATCTGCCCGCGGAGCCGCTGGACCCAGGCGGCGATGGTCTCCGGGTCGTTCAGCGTGCGCTCCGCGGTCGGCCGCGGGTCGCCGATCTGACCGGTCGCCCCGCCCACCAGGGCGAGCGGCCTCAGCCCGGCGAGCTGGAGCCGTCGCATGGTGAGCACCTGCACGAGATGGCCCACGTGCAGGCTCGCCGCGGTCGGGTCGAAGCCGCAATAGAAGGTGACCGGGCCGTCCGCGAGAGCCTTGCGCAGTGCGTCCTCGTCGGTGGACTGGGCGAACAGCCCGCGCCACTTCAGCTCGTCGACGATGTCCGTCACGGTCGTTTCTCTCCTCTGGGGTTCGACTGGTGCTGCCGGTTCGATCGGTTGTCCGGTCAGTCTATGGGGGTCACACCCCCCGGCTCACCGAGCTCATGTGGAAATCCGGGACGCGCAGCGCGGGCATCGCGGCCCGGGTGAAGTAGTCGCCCCACTCGCGCGGCAGCGTCCTCTCCGTACGGCCCGCCTCCGAGGCCCGGGACAGCAGCCCCACCGGCGACTCGTTGAACCGGAAGTTGTTCACCTCGCCGAGCACCTCCCCGTCCTCCACCAGATAGACGCCGTCCCGGGTCAGCCCGGTCAGCAGCAGCGTCGCCGGATCCACCTCCCGGATGTACCAGAGGCACGTCAGGAGCAGCGCCCGGCCGGTCGTGGCGGCCACCATCTCGTCCAGGGACCGCTCACCGCCGCCGTCCAGGACGAGGTTGTCCATCGCCGGGGCCACCGGAAGACCGGTCAGCCCCGCCGAGTGCCGGGTGGTCGTCAGCCGCTCCAGCCGGCCGCCCGCGATCCAGTCCGTCGGCGCCAGCGGCAGCCCGTTGTCGAAGACCGAGCCGCCGTCCCCGGACGCGTGGGCGACCACGAACGGAGCCGACTCCAGCCCCGGCTCGTACGGGTCGCTGCGCAGGGTCAGCGGCAGCTCCGAGAGCCGCTCCCCGACCCGGGTCCCGCCGCCCGGCCGGGAGAAGACCGTACGGCCCTCCGCGGCGTCCCGGGCCGAGGCCGACCAGTACTGGTAGATCAGCAGGTCCGCCACCGCCGTCGGCGGGAGCAGGGTCTCGTAGCGGCCGGCCGGCAGCTCGATCCGGCGCTCGGCCCAGCCGAGCCGCCGGGCGAGCTCCGCGTCCAGCGCCGCCGGGTCGACGTCCTTGAAGTCCCGGGTCGCCCGGCCCGCCCAGGCCGACCGGGTCCGGTCGGGGGACTTGGCGTTCAGCTCCAGGGTCCCGTTCGGCTGGTCGTGGCGCAGCCGCACCCCGGTCGACGACCCCAGGTAGGTGGAGGTCATCTCGTGGTGCGCGAAGCCGTACAGCTCACGGCCGCCCGCCCTGGCCCGTGCGAAGGCGTCGCCGAGGGCCGGGGCGAAGTCGGCGAAGACCTCGGATCCGGTCCCGGCCGGCGGTTCCGTGAAGTCGGCGGACGCGGGGATCCCGGACACCAGCGGCTGCGCGTCCTCGGCCGGTCCTGCGCCCCGCGCGGCGGCCTCGGCCGCCCGCACGAGCGGTTCCAGGTCGTCGGCGGTGACGGCCGAGCGGGACACCACACCGGACGCCGTCCCCTCCGCGCCGTCCACCGTCGCGACGACGGTGAGCGTCCGCCCCCGGGTCACCCCGTTCGTGGTGAGCGTGTTGCCGGCCCAGCGCAGGTTCGCGGAGGTGCTCTCGTCCGCGATGACCACGCAGCCGTCGGCGGTGGTCAGCTCCAGTGCCCGCTCGACGATCTCGTACGGCTTGCTGACGCGGCTCATCGCCCGGCCTCCTGCGTCGTGTTGAGGATGTTCACGCCCCGGAAGAGGGCGGAGGGGCAGCCGTGCGACACGGCCGCGACCTGAGCGGGCTGGGCCTTGCCGCAGTTGAACGCGCCGCCCAGGACGTAGGTCTGCGGTCCGCCGACCTTCTCCATCGAGCCCCAGAACTCCGTGGTCGTCGCCTGGTAGGCGACGTCCCTCAGCTGGCCCGCCAGCCTGCCGTTCTCGATCCGGAAGAACCGTTGGCCGGTGAACTGGAAGTTGTGCCGCTGCATGTCGATCGACCATGACCGGTCGCCGACCACATAGATCCCGCGCTCCACCCCGCCGATCAGGTCCTCGGTCGACAGCCCGCCCGGATCCGGCTGAAGCGACACGTTCGCCATGCGCTGCACGGGGACGTGGCCCGGCGAGTCCGCGTACGCGCACCCGTTGGACCGGCCCAGACCCGTCAGCTTCGCGATCCGCCGGTCCGTCTGGTAGCCGACCAGCGTGCCGTCCTTGATCAGGTCCCAGGACTGCGCCTCGACGCCCTCGTCGTCGTACCCGACGGTCGCGAGCCCGTGCTCGGCGGTGCGGTCGCCGGTCACGTTCATCACGGGGGAGCCGTAGGCCAGCTTCCCGAGCTGGTCGAACGTCGCGAACGAGGTGCCCGCGTAGGCCGCCTCGTAGCCCAGCGCCCGGTCCAGCTCGGTGGCGTGGCCGATCGACTCGTGGATGGTCAGCCACAGGTTGGACGGGTCGACCACCAGGTCGTACGTGCCCGCCCCGACGCTCGGCGCCCGCATCTTCTCGGCCAGCAGGCCGGGGATGCGCTCCAGCTCGGCGTCCCAGTCCCAGCCGGTGCCCGTGAGGTACTCCCAGCCCCGGCCCGCCGGCGGGGCGATCGTCCGCATCGAGTCGAACTCGCCGGTCCCGCCGTCCACGGCCACGGCGGTCACCTGCGGATGGACCCGCACCCGCTGCTGGGTGGTGACGGTGCCGGCGGTGTCCGCGTAGAACTTGTTCTCGTGGACCGTCATCAGGGAGGCGTCCACGTGGGCGACCCCGTCGGCCGCCAGCAGCCGCGCGCTCCACTCGGCGAGCAGCCCGGCCTTCTCGGCGTCCGGCACCTCGAAGGGGTCGCGTTCGTACGCCGACACCCAGGTCCGCTCCCCGTGCACCGGCTCGTCCGCCAGCTCCACCCGCTCGTCGGAGCCCGCCGCCGCGATCACCTCGGCCGACAGCTTCGCCATCGCGACGGCCTGCGAGGCCACCCGCGCCGCCGCGTCCATCGTCAGGTCCACGCCGGAGGCGAAGCCCCAGGCCCCGCCGTGCACCACCCGGACCGCGTACCCGGTGTCCGTGGTGTCCGACGTGCCGGCGGGCCGGGCGTCCCGCAGCCGCCAGGCCGCGCCGCGCACCCGCTCGAACCGGAAGTCCGCGTGCACGGCGCCGAGCGCACGGGCGCGGGCGAGCGCCGCGTCGGCGAGCGCACGCAGCGGCAGGGCCAGGAACGACTGATCTACCTCGTGGGCCACGAAGGGCTTCCCTTCTCTCTGAGTACCTCGGAGTGAACCATGTAACGGAGGGCCTCCGGGCGGCCATGGCCTTCCCGGTCCGTACGCCGGCGGGCGGATCCGCCGCGCGCCGTCACCGCGTCGCCGTCGATCGAAAACGCTCGCAATTGCTGCATTGACATGCGATTTCGTCGGTTGTCGGTCTCCGGGGGTAGTCTCTCGGTCACGCCGAGTTGACGTCGCGTGACGGCACGGCCAAGGGGTGGGGAGACGGTGCATGGTCGGGAGAGAGTTGTCGCCGGCGGACCACCAGTACAAAGAGATCCGTGTGGTCCTCAAGCTGCTCGTCGCTGATGGCTGGGTATTGCGCAAGGAGGGGCACTGGGGGCGGCTGTACTGCCCCTGCGCCGGAGGCGGCTGTCTCACCGTTTCGGTTCCGGGGACACCGGAGAACCCGGGGCGCGCGGCGCGTCGTCTCGCGCGGCGCGCGAAGCTCTGTCCACTCCCTGAGGGCGATCCGCGCCGTGCCCTTTGAGGGGCGTTGTCGTTTGACAACGTATGGGGACTGGGTAAGTCTGCCCTCGCAGGGGTGGCGAACCCTGGCGCGGAGGCATGTGACAGCACGGCCAAGGGGGTCAAGGGCGAGATGGAGTACGAGTTTCTGTTCGTCGTGGACGGCATCAGCGTGGACGACGACCTGGCAGTCGGCGTGATCTTCGACGAGTTCGACGGCCTGCTCACCCGGCACAGGGACAAGCACCTGCTGGACCTGTCCGAAACCGGGGACAGTGCTATCGACGCCGCGCACCGCCTCGTCGTGCGGCTGAGAAGCGCCCTGCCCCGGTTGAGGCTGCTGCGACTCGATCCCGACCTGGTCGGCGTGCCGGACATCGCCGAGAGGACGGGCCGCAGTCGGCAGAACGTCCTTCAATGGGTGAATGGCGAGCGCCGGACGGACGCCGGGCCGTTCCCGGACCCTGAAGGCACGGTCGGGCGCTCACTCGTCTGGCGATGGGCCGAGATCAACGCCTGGCTGACCGGTATCGGCGAGCCTGTCGGTGATGCGGGAGCGACCCGCGAGGACGCCCTTCATATCGACTTCATGCTGCCTCGCTGGCAGCAGGTGCTCGACGACGGCCTGCCGATCGTGCGGTTCGTCCACGCGTGCGAGGACGAACGCCGGCCTGACCGGGCGGGTGTGGCGCGGCTGCTGGAAGGAACACTGTCGGCTCCCGGCCTGCTGCAGATGATTTCCGCGTTTCCCCGGGCGCAACGCCAGCGGTTGACCGTGGTCTGCGCCGTGCTGCCGGACCGGCTCAGCGCTGTGGCGTCGAAGATCCGTGAGGACGAGACCTACGTCATGCTCGCGTTCCAGGGCGACAATAACGAGCTGCACCTCATGCCGGTCGCGGCGCGGGAGATCCCGGGATCAAGGCCCGTTTCGGAACTGGGCCTCGGGTCCGGCGCGACCGTCGGGGACCTGCTGCTGGTCACGGTGAACGGCGCGGTGGGACCGACCACGCCCGTCGCCCTCGACTGACCCGTCACCCGCACCGCCCGACTGTTCTGTAGGGACCCGACAGTCGCGGCCCGGCGGCGCTGTCAGAGGCCGATTCCTTGGTCGAGGGGTGGTACCGATAGGTTTTCGGAGTACCAAGACCGCCAAGGAAAGGGTGATCCGTTGAGCCGCTCGGTTCTCGTCACCGGAGGAAACCGGGGCATCGGCCTCGCCATCGCCCGCGCCTTCGCCGACAACGGCGACCAGGTCGCCGTCACCTACCGCTCGGGGGAGCCGCCGCAGGCGCTCACCGAGGCGGGTGTCCTCGCGGTCCGGTGCGACATCACCGACACCGAGCAGGTGGAGCAGGCCTACAAGGAGATCGAGGAGAAGCACGGTCCCGTGGAGGTGCTGGTCGCCAACGCCGGCATCACCAAGGACCAGTTGCTGATGCGGATGTCCGAGGAGGACTTCGCGTCCGTGCTCGACACCAACCTCACCGGCACCTTCCGCGTCGTCAAGCGCGCGAACCGCGCGATGCTGCGCGCCAAGAAGGGCCGGGTCGTCCTGATCTCCTCCGTGGTCGGCCTCCTCGGTTCGGCTGGGCAGGCCAACTACGCGGCGTCGAAGGCGGGCCTGGTCGGCTTCGCCCGGTCGCTGGCCCGTGAGCTCGGCTCGCGGAACATCACGTTCAACGTCGTCGCACCCGGATTCGTCGACACCGACATGACCCAGGCGCTCACCGAGGAGCAGCGCCAGGGGATCGTGTCCCAGGTGCCGCTCGGCCGCTACGCGCAGCCGGCCGAGATCGCCGCCGCGGTGCGCTTCCTCGCGTCCGACGACGCGTCGTACATCACTGGAGCCGTCATCCCCGTTGACGGCGGATTGGGCATGGGTCACTGATCACCATGAGCGGAATTCTCGACGGCAAGCGCATCCTCATCACGGGGGTGCTGATGGAGTCGTCCATCGCCTTCCACACCGCGAAGGTGGCCCAGGAGCAGGGCGCCGAGGTCATCCTGACGGCCTTCCCCCGGCCGACGCTGACCGAGCGGATCGCCAAGAAGCTTCCGAAGCCCGTCAAGGTCCTCGAGCTCGACGTCACCGACGCCGAGCACCTGGACCGGCTCGCCGGCCTGGTCAAGGACGAGCTGGGATCGCTGGACGGCGTCGTGCACTCCATCGGCTTCGCGCCGCAGGACGCGCTCGGCGGCAACTTCCTGAACACGCCCTTCGAGTCGGTCGCCACCGCGATGCACGTCTCGGCGTTCTCGCTGAAGTCGCTCGCCATGGCCTGCAAGCCCCTGATGGCCGAGGGCGGCTCGATCGTCGGTCTCACCTTCGACGCGCAGTTCGCCTGGCCCCAGTACGACTGGATGGGCCCGGCCAAGGCCGCGCTGGAGGCCACCTCCCGCTACCTCGCCCGTGACCTGGGCAAGGACAGCATCCGCTGCAACCTGATCTCGGCGGGGCCGCTGGGCTCCATGGCCGCCAAGTCCATCCCGGGCTTCGGCGAGCTCGCGGACGTCTGGAACCACCGCTCCCCGCTGGAGTGGGACATGACGGACCCGGAGCCGGCCGGCCGCGGGGTCGTCGCGCTCCTCTCCGACTTCTTCCCGAAGACGACGGGCGAGATCATCCACGTCGACGGCGGCGTGCACATGATGGGCGCCTGACCGCACACGGTCCACGACGGCCGCGTCCCCTTCGCCGGGGACGCGGCCGTCGTGCGTGTCCGGGGGCTCTCCGCGCGCAGGCCGAGAACCCGGCCGTCGTACGCGGCCGCGGGCTCCTGCCGCGCTCAAGTCGAAAACCCGGCCGTTCCACCGCAGAATGTCAGGGAACCGGACTTCTGGTCGGGCCGCGGGGAGGAGACCGTTGTGCGCTCCACACGTCGCCGCACCTGGGCCGTGCTCGCCACGGCGGCCGTCGTCGCGGGGTTCCTCGCCCCGGTGGCCGTGAACGCCGCCGGCCGGGCGCCCGTCGCGGCGGCGCCCCTCGCGCCGGAGCCGGAACCCTCGGGCGCGGAGTGCCGTACGACGGTCGAGGGGTCCCGGGTGGTCGCGTTCTGCCACAACCCGTACCCCACCACCGATCTCGTCCGGCTCCACACCGAGTGCGCGCGGTGGTGGGACGTCGACGCCGACGCCGCCGCGGTCGCGGTGCAGCCCGGGCGGACGGTCAGGCTGGAGGACCGCTGCTGGAAAGAAGTCGACTCGGCCTGGGTCAGCCACTCGGCATCCTGAGGGGCCCGCTCGGACGCGCTCCCGCAGGCCGCTCGGACGCGCCTCCCCCGGACGGTTCGGACGCGCGCTCCCGCGTACGGTTCAGACGCGTTCCCGCAGACAGTTCAGGGCGTGGGCGGCGGCCTCCGTCGCGGCCGTCTCCGCGTCGCCCGCCCGGATGGCCTCGACGAGCCGCGCGTGGTCCATGTGCGCCTCCGGCCGCAGCTCCGGGCCCACGTCGTCGCGCAGGTAGTCGCGCAGCAGGTCGTTCAGGTCGGCGTAGAGCTCGGTCAGCACGTCGTTGTGCGAGGCGGCCACCACGGCGAGGTGCAGGGTGGCGTCGGCCGCCACGAACGCCTCCGCGTCACCGGAGGACCAGGCCGCCTCGCGGCGCGCCATCAGCGCGTCCAGCTGCCGCAGGTCCCGGTCCGTGCGCCGCAGGGCGGCGAGCCGGGCGGCCGAGGACTCCAGCGTGGAGCGCAGCTCGGCGACGTGCCGGGGGTCGGCGTCCGCGAAGCGGCGGTGCATCACCCCGGCCAGCTCGCTGGTCGCGACCACGTACGTCCCAGAGCCCTGGCGGATGTCGAGCAGCCCGTTGTGCGCCAGGGCGCGCACCGCCTCGCGCACCGTGTTCCGGGCGACGCCGAGCTGTTCGACCAACTCGGGCTCGGTGGGGATCCGCGAGCCCACGGGCCACTCGCCCGCGGTGATCTGGTTCCTCAGCTGGGCGATCACCTGGTCGGCGAGAGCCGAACGCCGTGTGGACGTCAGAGCCATGGTGCTCCTTGCTCGTGTTCCGGAAGGGGTGGTCCGGGAGGTGCGGGCCCGTCGGACGTCCCCCCGAGTGTCTCAGGAGGAGAACGGAAGTGGACAGCCAATCATCCCATGATTCTATGATGGGTCTCATGCGTCACGACGAGACCCCGACCCTCAGCCCCTCCGCCGCCGCTCCCGGCACCCCGGTGCCCGAGAGGGAGGAGCCCGGACCGTCCCCCTGGGTGCTGCGGATCGCGACCGTCGGCCTGGTCCTCGCGGCGCTCAACCTCCGGCCCGCCATCACCAGTCTCGGACCGCTCCTCGAAGAGGTCCGGGACGGGCTGCACATGAGCGGCAGCATCGCCGGGGTCCTGACCTCCGTCCCCCCGCTGTGCTTCGCGCTGTTCGGCTTCATGGCGCCGCGGCTGGCCCGCCGGTTCGGCCCCAGCGCCGTCGTCTGCGCGGGCATGGCGGCCATCGCCGCCGGCCTGCTGCTGCGCCCCTTCGCGGGAGGCACCGCCGGGTTCCTCGCGGCCAGCGCCCTCGCGCTCATGGGCATCGCGGTCAGCAACGTCCTGATGCCCGTCATCGTCAAGCGCTGGTTCCCCGACCGGGTCGGCACCATGACCGGCCTCTACTCGATGGCGCTGGCCCTCGGCACCGCCCTCGCCGCCGCTCTCACCGTCCCCCTCACGGACGCCCTGGGCGGCAGCTGGAAGGCCGGGCTGGGGATCTGGGCGGCCCTGGCCGTGGTCGCCGTCGTGCCCTGGATCCCGTTCCTGAAGGACCGCCGCGACACGTCCGGGCAGGCCGCGGGGACCCCTGCGCCGCCCGCGCTCCGGATCACCCGCAGCCGTACGTCCTGGGCGCTCGCCTGCTTCTTCGGGCTCCAGGCCACGGCCGCGTACATCAGCATGGGCTGGATGCCGCAGATCTTCCGGGACGCGGGGCTCTCGGCCGGTACCTCGGGTGTGCTGCTCGCCGTGATCATGGCCATGGGCGTCCCGCTCGCCTTCGTCATCCCCCGGGTCGCCACCCGGCTGCGGACCCAGGGCCCGATCGTCCTGGTCCTCAGCGGGTGCGGCCTCCTCGGCTACGCGGGCCTCTACGTGGCCCCGGCCGGCGGCGCCTGGGTCTGGGCGCTGCTGCTGGGCGTCGCCAACTGCGCCTTCCCGCTCGCCCTCACCATGATCGGGATGCGCTCGCGCACCGGAGCGGGCGTGGTCAGGCTCTCGGCGTTCGCGCAGTCCACCGGCTACCTGATCTCGATCCCCGGCCCGCTGCTGGTCGGAGTGCTCTACCAGCACAGCGGGGGCTGGGGCCTGCCGCTCACCCTCATGGCGGCCCTCCTCGTGCCCCAGACGATCGCGGGCGTCCTCGCGGGACGGGACCGGACGGTCGAGGACGAATGCTGAGGTGCGAGACTGTGCCCATGCCAGTGCTCGATCCGAATCCCCAGAACGGTCAGAAGAAGCTCCTCCTCGTGTTCGGGACGATGCTTCTCATCTCCGTGGTCATCGGTGTGATCGCCACGATCGCCTCGCCCTGACCCCACCCCCGGGGTCGTCCCGGCGGGCGCGCGACGACGGCCACGGCGCGTCGCCGTGCGCCCGGACACGTCCGGTGTGCCGGCGCTGCTGCGCCGTGCGACGCACCGCGTCCGGCGCCGCGCGCCGGTCCGCCGGCGATCACGGGACAGCCCTTAGGGGGTCGGTTTCAGGGTCGAGTGGGTGGTGCGCCGGATAGGACGGCCACCGGCGGGCCCGTAGGTTCGGGGTGACCCAGCCGAGGACCCACGGAGGCGGACATGCCGGCCCGTACGCACACCCGGACCCACCGCCCCGTCCCGGACGCCGCCGCGGTCCGGCTGCCGTGGTGGGCGGTCACGCTGCCCGCCCTGGCCTTCGCCGCGCTCCTGCTGCTGATCGTGGAGCCCGGCCCCGCCCGGGCCGCCTCCGGGGACCCCGTGGCCGGGCGCCTGCTCGCGCACGTCCTGGCCCTGCTCGGCGCCTGACCGGCACGGAAGGCCTTGTCGGCGAGCATGTCAACACCCTGCGCCCGGCGGCGCGATCCGTGCGAAGCTGAGGTGTATGAGCGCCGACACACCTCGCAGAATCGTTCTTCTCAGGCACGCAAAGGCGGAATGGTCGCAGGAGTCCGACCACGAGCGGCCGCTGGCCGAGCGGGGGAGGAAGGACGCCCCCGTCGCCGGCCGCAGACTGGCCGACTCGGGGACCGTCTTCGACCTCGCTCTGTGCTCGACCGCCACCAGGACCCGGGAGACCTGGAAGCTCGCGGTCCACGAGTTCGCGCAGCGCCCCAGGACGGTGTACGAGGAGAGGCTCTACGAGGCCTCCCTCGGCGAACTGATCGCCCTGTTCGGCGAGACGCCCGACGACGTGCGGAATCTGCTGGTCGTCGCCCACAACCCCGGTATGCACGCGGCCGCGGACGCGCTCTCCGGCAAGGCCCGGGGCGACGCGCTCGCCCGGATGACCAAGGACGGATTCCCCACCGCCGCCTTCGCCGTCGTCGAGTTCTCCGGCCCCTGGAAGAGCCTGGAGCACGGGGTGGGCGAGCTCGTCGACTACTGGACGCCGAACGGCTGAGCACCACGGCACGAAGGGGCGCCGGCACATCCTGTGCGCCGGCGCCCCTTCATGCGTCGTACCCCGCGGTCAGTCCACCAGGCCGTCGGCGGCCTCGACCTCTTCGCGGGTGATCCCGAGCAGGTACAGCACCGTGTCGAGGAACGGGACGTTCACCGCGGTGTGCGCGGCCTCCCGGACGACCGGCTTCGCGTTGAAGGCGACGCCCAGGCCGGCCGTGTTCAGCATGTCCAGATCGTTCGCGCCGTCCCCGATCGCCACGGTCTGGGCCAGCGGCACGCCCGCCTGCTCCGCGAACCGCCGCAGCAGCCGGGCCTTGCCCGCCCGGTCCACGATGTCGCCCACGACCCGGCCGGTGAGCTTGCCGTCGGCGATCTCCAGCGTGTTGGCCGAGGCGAAGTCGAGCCCGAGACGCTCCTGCAGGTCGTCCGTGACCTGGGTGAAGCCCCCCGAGACCACGCCCACCTGGTAGCCGAGCCGCTTCAGGGTCCTGATGAGGGTGCGGGCGCCGGGAGTCAGCCGGACCTCGGTCCGCACCTTCTCCACCACCGACACGTCCAGCCCGGCCAGCAGCGCCACCCGCGCGTGCAGGGACTGCTCGAAGTCGAGCTCCCCGCGCATCGCCTGCTCGGTCACCGAGGCGACCTCGGCCTCGCAGCCCGCATGGGCCGCGAAGAGCTCGATGACCTCGTCCTGGATGAGCGTCGAGTCGACGTCCATGACGACCAGCCGCTGGGCCCGGCGGCTCAGCCCGGCCGACACGACGGCGATGTCGACGCCGATGCCGGCGGCCTCCGTCGCCAGAGCGGTCCGCAGCGTCTCGGTCGCGGTGCCGGACACCGCGAACTCCACGGCCGTGACGGGATACTTCGCCAGGCGGAAGATGCGGTCGATGTTGCCGCCGCTGGAGGTGATCCGGGCCGCTATGGCCGCCGTCGACTCGGCGGTGAGCGGGTGTCCGAGCACCGTCACATGGGAACGGCCGTCACCGCGGGGGCGGTTGTCGCCCGTGCCCGAGATGATCTCGGCCTGGAGCTTCAGGGACTCCGCCCAGCTGTGCACGGTCGCCCGCAGATCGCCCTCGGTCGTGCCACCGGGCTCCGGCGAGGTCACCAGGACGCACAGGACGATGCGGCCACGGGTGACGACCTGCTCGATGTCCACGACGTCCACCGCATAGGCGGCCAGCGTGTCGAAGAGACCGGCGGTGAGACCCGGCCGGTCCTTCCCGAAGATCTTGACGAGAAGCGTGGGGGCGTCCGCGCCCGGAGGGGGCTCGGGGGACTCAGGAGACCGAAGTGGCTGAGATGCGCTCATGGTGCTCCCACCGTATAGGTCGACGGCGCCCGGTTCCGAGGCCGTTCCGAGTCGCGGACAGCACATGGCCGGATCTCTGCGGTGCCGTGCACCCGGGACGCGAGTGGCCGGATGGGATGCTCCGGACCCATTTCTCCCGAGTCGGCAGCGGTGCCGGGAGGCCTGCGCGCGGTCTTCACGCCGCCCGGCTTTCCGTTACGGGACCGCTCCTGGAATAGTTCCCCACGATGTTCAGCATCCCTAGGCTCCCCGCAGCGGGAGCGACTCGGGGGACGACTAGGTGGGGCGCGGAGTGCCGGAACTCGTACTGGAAATGAATGGAAGGACCTGGTCGCTCGATCCGTCCAGGTCGTACACCCTCGGACGGGATCCGCAGGGGGACGTGACGATCGACGACGCCAGGGTGTCGTGGCGGCATGCCACGATCAGCTGGAACGGCCGGGGCTGGTCCATCGAGGACCACGGCAGCACGAACGGCACCTACGTCCAGGGCGGGCGCGTCCAGCAGGCGGAGATCGCCGCGGGGACGTCGGTCCGTCTGGGCAACGCCACCGACGGACCGCGGCTGAATCTCACCGCACCCGCCGGTGCGGGAGCGCCCGGCGGGCAGGCGGCGGGAGCCCGGCAGGCCTCGCCCGCGCAGTACCCGCAGCAGGCCCCGGTACAGCAGCCGCAGCAGGGGGCCGCGGGCTGGCCCGCCCCCGCACAGCAGCAGGCCCCGCAGCAGCACGCGGCCTGGCAGCAGGCGCAGCAGCCCCCGGTCCCGCACCAGCAGAACCGGGGCGGGGCGTCCGGCGGTGCGGCGGGTGCGCCGCCCGCGCACGGGGACCGCAGCCCGACCACGTTCCACCAGCTGGACCTCGGCCGCGTCATGCGCATCGGCCGTGCGCTGGAGAACGAGCTGGTCGTGTCCGACCTCCAGGTCTCGCGTCTGCACGCCGAGTTCCGCGCGACCCCCGACGGCCGGTTCGAGATCCGCGACCTCGGGTCCCACAACGGCACGTACGTCAACGGCCAGCCGCTCAGCAAGTCCGGCACCGCGCTCATCGGGCCGCAGGACATCGTCGGCGTCGGCCACTCGACCTTCCGGCTGGTCGGGGACCGGCTGGAAGAGTTCGTCGACACCGGTGAGGTCTCGTTCTCGGCCCGCCACCTGACGGTGACGGTCGACGGGGGCAAGGACATCCTGAAGGACGTGTCCTTCGGCGTACCGGAGAAGTCCCTGATCGCTGTCATCGGCCCCTCGGGCTCCGGCAAGTCCACCCTGCTCAAGGCGCTCACCGGCTACCGGCCCGCCAACCAGGGGGACGTCCTCTACGACAACCGGAACCTGTACAAGCAGTTCGCCGAGCTCCGGCAGCGCATCGGCCTGGTGCCGCAGGACGACATCCTGCACAAGGAGCTCACGGTCACCCGGGCCCTGCGGTACGCGGCCAAGCTGCGCTTCCCCGCGGACACCACCGAGACCGAACGCACCGCCCGGATCCACGAGGTCCTCGCCGAGCTGAAGCTCGACATCCACAAGGACAAGAAGATCACCTCGCTCTCCGGCGGACAGCGCAAGCGCGTCTCGGTCGCCCTGGAGCTGCTGACCAAGCCGTCGCTGATATTCCTCGACGAACCGACCTCGGGCCTCGACCCGGGCATGGACCGCGACGTCATGCAGCTGCTGCGCGGTCTCGCCGACGACGGCCGCACGGTCCTGGTGGTCACCCACTCCGTGGCCGAGCTGGCCATCTGCGACAAGCTCCTGGTCATGGCGCCCGGTGGGTCCGTCGCCTACTTCGGGCCCCCCGAGGAGGCCCTGAACTTCTTCGGCTACACCACCTGGGCCGACGTCTTCTCCGCGTTCGAGAACTACCGCGACTACGACTGGGCGGGCCGCTGGCGCGGCTCCCAGCACTACCAGATGTACGCCGCGGACATCGACGCCGTCGCCGCGCAGCCCGTGCACATGCCCTCGCCCCAGCAGATCCGCCCGCCGAAGCCCTCGGGCTGGATGGCGCAGCTGTGGACGCTGATGCGCCGCTACCTCTCGGTGATCGCCTCCGACAAGGGCTTCCTGCTCCTGATGGTGCTCCTGCCGGCCGTGCTCGGCGTGGTGAGCGTGGTCATCCCGGCGGAGTTCGGCCTGGCGGAGCCCGAACCGCCCTCCAAGTTCAACGGCAAGGCCGGAACGATCATGCTGATCCTGGCGGTCGGCATGTGCTTCGCGGCGGCCGCCAACTCCGTACGAGAACTGATCAAGGAGCGGGTGATCTACGAACGGGAACGGGCCACCGGCCTCTCCCGTTCCGCCTATCTGCTGTCCAAGGTGATCGTCCTCGGCGTGATCACCGCCTTCCAGGGCGTGATCATCTGCGGGATCGGCTTCTCCACCCGCAAGCTGCCGGAGGAGGGCCTGTTCATGCCCCCCGCCGTGGAGATCTGCCTGTCGATCATCGTGCTCGGCTTCACCTCGATGATGGTCGGCCTGCTGATCTCCGCGCTGGTGAAGACGGCCGAGAAGACCATGCCGCTGCTGGTCATGTTCGCCATCGTCCAGGTCGTGTTCACCGGGGTGCTCTTCCAGGTCTACGGTTCGCCGGGCCTGGAGCAGTTCGCCTGGCTGATGCCGTCGCGCTGGGCCGTGGCGGCGGCGGGCACCACGCTGGACCTCGCCCACCTGATGCCGCCGTGGGACCCCGAGAACCCGACCGACCTCGACCCGCTCTGGGAGCACACGGCCGGCCAGTGGGGGATCGACATCGCGGTCATGCTCGTCATGAGCGGCGTCCTCTTCTTCGCGGTCTCGCGCATGCTGCGCCGCCACGAGCCCGAGGTGATGCGCAAGTAGCGCCGCCGGGGCCGTCCGGTCCCGGAAACGCCCGAGGGCGGCAACCCCGTGGGGTGCCGCCCTTCGGCATGTGCCGGCCGGTCACGCGACGCTGCGGACCGGCGGGCCGCTGTACCGGGTCCGCTCGGTGCGAGGCTCAGTACGCGCTGTTGACGTTGTCGATCGAGCCGTACTTGTCGGCGGCGTAGTTGGCCGCGGCGGTGATGTTGGCGACCGGGTCGTACTGGTCGTGCTTGGTGCCCTTGACGTGGTAGAAGTCGAAGGTCGGCTTGATGACCTGCAGCAGGCCCTTCGACGGGACGCCGTTGATCGCGTTGATGTCCCAGTTGTTGATCGCACGCGGGTTGCCGCTGGACTCGCGGATGATGTTGCGGTGCAGACCCTCGTACGAACCGGGGATGTTCTTCTTGTGCATGATCGAGAGCGCCTCGCGTATCCAGCCGTCCAGGTTGTTCGCGTAGACCGGCTTGCGGTCGGCGGCGCGGCTGGCCTTCTTGGCGGAACGCTTCTTCGCGTCGGCCTTCGCCTTCGCGGCGGCCTTGCTCTTGGCCTCGGCCTTCTTCTTCGCGGCCGCTTCCTTGGCCTTGGCCGCGTCGGCGGTCTTGACCAGCCGCTCGGCCGTGGTGTTCTGCCCCAGGCCGGTGGCCTTGAGGCCCTGCGTCTGCGAGCCGGTGTAGGCGACCGGCGCGGCGGCCGGTGCGGCCTGCGGCTCGGCGGTGGCCGAAGCGTCGTCCGGGACGAGCGAGAAGGCGAGTGCGGCGGCGGCCAGGGTCGAGACCCCCGCGACGGAGAGCTTCTGCGTCTTGTTGAGACGACGGCTACGGCTGGAGATGCGGGACACGGACATACAGTCGTACCTCTTCGAATAGCAGGGGTCCTCGGCGAGGACGCGGACGGAAGAGCCGGGGGCATCTCCGTCGGGGACAGCTGCAATTCTTAGCGCCAGCAAAATGGCCTGGCAAAGGTGTGACGTACGAAGCTCCCTAGTGGAAGGGGGTCTCGTTCATACCTCCTTGTCCGGTTTGAACCCAGCCGTATTGCCCGTTTTGGTCAAACTATCCTTCTTCGTAAGTGACGTGGGCCCTATGCCTCGGCTCACACCGGGACCCCTTCGCATGTACGAATAGTTGCTTACGCGATGCGGAGTGTAAGGGATTTTCCGGGCAGGATGAGGTGGGAGTCCCCGAACTCGTGCCACCGGTACCGCCGCTCCAGCGCCTCGGCGTAGGCCCGCCGCAGCGCCTCCCGCCCCGCGACCGCCTCCAGCATCAGCAGGTGCGAGGCCTCCGGCTCGTGCAGCCCGGTCAGCAGCCCGTCCACCACCCGCACCCCCCGTCGCGGCGTCACCACCAGATCCGTCCAGCCCGCGGCGGCCCGCACCACCCCGTCCTCCCCGGCCGCCGACTCCAGGGCCCGCACCGCCGTCGTCCCCACGGCGATCACCCTGCCCCCGCCCGCCCGGGCCGCGTTGACCAGCCGCGCCGTCGGGCGGGGCACCTCGAAGCGCTCCGGGTAGGGCGGCTCGTGCACCTCGGCCGAGGCCACTCCCGTGTGCAGCGTCAGCGGCGCGAACTGCACCCCCCGGCTCACCAGCTCCGCCACCAGACCCGCCGTGAACGGCCTCGCCGCACTCGGCATCTCCGCCGACCCGCTCCCGTCGGGCGCCGGCACGGCGAACACCGTCCGGTAGGCCGACAGCGGCTGGTCCCGTTCCGTGTACGCGTACCGGATCGGCCGGCCGTGCCGCTCCAGCAGCCCGGGCACGTCCCTCGGCACCCGGGCCCACCAGAGCCGCGCACCCCGCCGGGCCCCAGCGGCTCCTCCAGGACCAGCGCGTCCCCGCCCGGGAGCCGGACCACCGCCCCCGCCGGGCCCCCGGGGCGCGGCCCGGTGGTGCCCGCCCCGTCCGGCCGGCGCAGCTCCACCGCCCACCGCCCGTCCCCGCCCCGGGTCGAGAAGTGCACGACGACCCGTTCGCCGCCCAGCCGCCCGGACACCGCGGCCGCCAGCGTCATCGACGTGTTGACCACCAGGACGTCCCCGGGCCGCAGCTCCCCGGGCAGCTCCCGGAAGACGCGGTGCGCCACCCCGCCGCCCCGCGACACCAGCAGCCGCACGTCGTCGCGCCCCGAGCCCCGCTGCTCGGCCGGCACCCGCGCCGACAGCTCCGGAGGCACCCGAAGCGCGTACGGCGCGGTCATCGCCCCGCTCCCCGGCCCAGGTCCAGCAGCGCGGAGGCCGTGTACCTGCCACTGGCCGGACGCAGCTCCAGCAGCCGCACGAAGGCGGGCACCACGCTCTCCGGGCTCGGACGGGGACCGGTGTCGTCCGGGACGGCCGCCGCGTAGAGGTCCGTCGCCATGTCGCCCGGGTCCACCGCCCACACGCGCAGCCCCGGCTCCTCCACCCCCAGCACCGCGGCCAGCCGGTCGAGCGCGGCCTTCGACGCCCCGTACCCGCCCCACGTCGCGTACGCCCCGGTGGCGGCGTCCGAACTCACCGTCACCACCGCCCCGGCCGCCGAGGCCCGCAGCATCGGCAGCGCCTCCCGCACGAGCCCGAGCGCCGCGACCACGTTCGTCTCCAGCGCCCGCCGCAGCCCCTCCGGAGACAGCTCCTCCAGCCGGACCAGCGGTTCGGCGCCCAGCGCGCTCGCGTTGCTCACCAGCAGGTCGAGACCGCCCAGCTCCCCGGCGGCCGCCACCAGCGCCGCGCGGTGCGCCGGATCCGTGACGTCCCCCGCCACGGCCACGGCACGGGTGCCGTGGCGCACGCCCAGCTCCGCCGCCGCCGAGCGGACCGCCGCCGCCGACCTGGCGCCCAGCACCAGGTCCCAGCCCCGCCCCGCGAGGGCCGCGCCCAGCGCGCGCCCCAGCCCCTTCGAACCACCCGTGACCACCGCGACCGGCATGACACCCATCCCCTCGAACCTCCGGAGTGCTGATGCCGTCACCGTAGGAATCCGCCCGGCCCCGCCGCCTCGTCCGCCCGCCGCAACCGCCCGGGGCACTTCGGCCTAGGCCCGAGGTCCCGTACGGGGGGAGCCCACAGCCCGATACGACCGTCCGGCGCCGCCGGTACGGTGAGCGCATGAGTCATCGCCCCCCGTCGGGCCTCGCCGCGGTCAGCGCCGCGCTGCTCGCCATGAACCGGCACCAGGACATGGGGGACGTCCTCACGACGATCGTCGCCTCGGCCCGGGAGCTCCTCGACGCCGAGTACGCCGCCCTCGGGGTGCCGGACGACCACGGCGGCTTCGCCCGGTTCGTCGTCGACGGGGTCAGCGACGAACAGTGGAAGGCCATCGGACCGCTGCCCCGCCAGCACGGCATCCTCGCGGCGATGCTTCACGAGGCGAAGCCCCAGCGCCTCGCCGACGTCCGCCGGGACCCCCGGTTCGAGGGATGGCCCGACGCCCACCCCGACATGTCCGACTTCCTCGGTCTGCCCATCCAGGACGGCGACGAGACCATCGGCGCCCTCTTCCTCGCCGACAAGCGCAGCCCCGGGCCCACGGGGAGCTGCGGATTCACCGAGGAGGACGAGGAACTCCTGGCGATCCTCGCCCAGCACGCGGCCATCGCCCTCACCAACGCCCGGCTCCACGAACGCAGCCGCGAGCTCACCATCGCCGAGGAGCGCTCCCGGCTCGCCCACGAGCTGCACGACGCCGTCAGCCAGAAGCTCTTCTCGCTCCGGCTCACCGCCCAGGCCGCCGCGGCACTCGTCGACCGCGACCCGGCGCGCGCCAAGGGCGAGCTCCAGCAGGTCGCCGCACTGGCCGGGGAGGCGGTGGACGAGCTGCGCGCGGCCGTCGTCGAGCTGCGCCCCGCGGCCCTGGAGGAGGACGGCCTGGTCGCCACGCTCCGCACCCAGGTCCAGGTCCTGGACCGGGCCCACAGCGCCCGGGTCACCTTCGAGAGCGCCGGGGTGCGCGCCCTGCCCTCCGCCCAGGAGGAGGCCATGCTCCGGGTCGCCCAGGAAGCCCTGCACAACGCCCTGCGCCACTCCGGCGCCGCCCGCGTCACCGTCGGCCTCGCCCGGCACACCGCGGCCACCGTGCTGCTGATCACCGACGACGGCTGCGGCTTCGACCCGCACGAGATCAGGCGCGCGGGCCGGCACCTGGGCCTCGTCTCGATGCGGCACCGGGCCGGCGGCGTCGGCGGCCGGCTCACCGTCGAGTCCGGGCCCGGCAGGGGAACCACGATCCGGATGGAGGTCCCCTGTGGCTGACAGGGTCATCAAGGTGCTGCTCGTCGACGACCACCAGGTGGTCCGCCGGGGGCTGCGCACGTTCCTGGAGGTCCAGGACGACATCGAGGTCGTCGGGGAGGCCTCGGACGGGGCCGAGGGCGTCGCCCGGACCGAGGAGCTGCGTCCCGACGTCGTCCTGATGGACGTCAAGATGCCCGGCACGGACGGCATCGAGGCGCTGCGCAGGCTCAGGGAGCTGGAGAACCCCGCCAAGGTGCTGATCGTCACCAGCTTCACCGAGCAGCGCACGGTCGTGCCCGCGCTCCGGGCGGGAGCGTCGGGCTACGTCTACAAGGACGTGGACCCGGACGCCCTCGCCGGTGCCATCCGCTCCGTGCACGCGGGGCACGTCCTGCTCCAGCCCGAGGTCGCGGGGGCGCTGCTGGCCCAGGACGACACGGGCACCGGCACGGGGCGGGGGAGCACCCTGACCGAGCGGGAGCGGGAGGTGCTCGGACTGATCGCCGACGGCCGCTCCAACCGCGAGATCGCCCGGGCGCTGGTCCTGTCGGAGAAGACCGTGAAGACCCACGTCTCCAACATCCTGATGAAGCTCGACCTGTCGGACCGGACCCAGGCCGCCCTCTGGGCCGTCCGGCACGGAGCGGCGGGCTGAGCGGAGCCGGTGCCGGAGCGGGCCCGTCACGGGGCACACCGGCGCCGGCGGGTCCCGATGGAGCCCACCGGCGGAGGCCGCGGTCCCGGCACCGTCCCGGCGCCCGTCGCCCGGTACGCGCGGCCCCCGCCCCGCGATCAGCGTCCCCGCTCCTCCAGATACGCGTTGTACGCCGCGACCTGCGCGCGCCTGGCCACCCGCTCCACCGGGCGCAGCGCCTCGCCCCGCGCCGCGATCTCGGACGCGCTCACCGCGCCGCCGTGCCCGTTCTCATGGGCCACCGACACCAGCAGCCCGACCCGCTGGGCCAGCTCCAGCACCCGGACCGCCCGGGGCGGATACCCCGGGGCCAGTACCTCGCGCCCCCGCTCCGCCCGCGCCCGGTAGGCGTCCACCGCGGCCTCCGCGACCGGACCCGACCCGGCGACGTCCAGCCGGGACAGCACCGCCGTGGCGTCCCGCAGCGCCTCGGCCAGCTCCCGCTCCGCCTCACCGAGCGACGGCACGTCCGCCGGGGCGGCCTCCCGGACCGGCAGACAGCCCCAGACCACCTCGACGTGCAGATCCCCGGCGGGCCCCGCCTCACTCACCTCCGGCACGAGCCCGTACGGCGCCCCGGACGTGATGACCGCCTCCTCCGCCTCCAGCGCCCGGGCGTTGAAGTCCGGCGGCCCGCTGAGCCCCAGCGGATGGCCCGGCACCGGCAGCGCGACCCGGAAACCGGTCGCCCCCAGTCCCCTCAGCCGGCCGAGCGCCAGCGTGAGCCCCACGGGCCCCGCCTCACCCGGCAGCCCCTCGACACGGTGCACCGCGTCCTCGCCGACGATCGCGAGCGCCGCGTCGTCCGGCGAGACAAGTCCGGCCAAAAGTGCGTTTCCCCAGGCGGCCAGCCGCCCTGAGCGTGGTTCCGAAAGCATGGGGACAGCCTAGGGAACGGCCCCAGGGCCTGAGCACTCCCCGGGTGGCGTAGGTTTTCCCTGGGAGCTGTGCCCGACCGGCACGCGACGATCTCGACACTGCATGGGGAGACAACGCGCCATGAGCGATGTACTGGAGCTGGTGGACGTATCCGTGGTCCGCGACGGACGGGCTCTGGTGGAAGACGTCTCCTGGTCGGTGAAGGAGGGCGAGCGCTGGGTCATCCTCGGCCCCAACGGAGCCGGCAAGACCACGCTCCTGAACATCGCCTCCAGCTACCTCTTCCCGAGCACCGGCACCGCCACCGTCCTCGGCGAACGCCTCGGCGGGGTCGGCACCGACGTCTTCGAGCTCCGCCCGCGCATCGGCATCGCCGGCGTCGCCATGGCCGAAAAGCTCCCCAAGCGCCAGACCGTGCTGCAGACGGTCCTCACCGCCGCGTACGGCATGACCGCCACCTGGCGCGAGGACTACGAGGAGGTCGACGAGCAGCGCGCCCGCGCCTTCCTCGACCGCCTCGGCATGACCGGCTACCTCGACCGCAGGTTCGGCACCCTCTCCGAGGGCGAACGCAAGCGCACCCTCATCGCCCGCGCCATGATGACCGACCCCGAGCTGCTGCTCCTCGACGAGCCGGCCGCCGGGCTCGACCTCGGCGGACGCGAGGACCTGGTCCGCCGCCTCGGCCGGCTGGCCCGCGACCCGTACGCGCCCTCCATGGTCATGGTCACCCACCACGTCGAGGAGATCGCGCCCGGCTTCACGCACGTCCTGATGATCCGTCAGGGCAAGGTGCTCGCCGCGGGCCCCATGGAGACCGAGCTCAGCTCCCGGAACCTCTCCCTCTGCTTCGGGCTGCCGCTCGTCGTCGAACACCACGGCGACCGCTACACCGCCCGCGGACTGCCGCTCGGCCAGTAGGCGTACCACGGCCAACCTCCGCTGCGCCCTGTCGGGGAGGGGGCCCGCGGTCCTACGATGACCATGTGGACATCGACGCGTGGGTGTGGTGGCTGATCGGTGCGGTGGGACTGGGCATTCCCCTCGTCCTGACCGCGATGCCGGAATTCGGAATGTTCGCCGTCGGGGCGGTGGCCGCGGCCGTCGTCGCGGCGCTGGGGGGCGGTGTCGTCGCCCAGGTCCTGGTGTTCGTCCTGGTGTCGGTGGCCCTGATCGCGGTCGTCCGTCCGATCGCGGCCCGGCACCGGGCGAACCAGTCCCCGCACGCCACCGGGATCGACGCCCTGAAGGGCCGTCAGGCCGTCGTCCTGGAACGGGTCGACGGGAGCGGCGGGCGGATCAAGCTCGCCGGAGAGATCTGGTCCGCGCGCTCACTCGACGACGACCAGGTCTTCGAACCCGGCCGGCAGGTGGACGTCGTGGACATCGACGGTGCAACGGCCGTCGTCATGTGAGCGAACCGGTCACACGGCAGGCCGCCGTCTGCCACACTCGAAGTCGATCATCATGAGAATACGATCGTCATGACCGATCGACCTCGATCACCGCGATCCGTCGGCAACCGAAGGGCACGAGGCACACGATGCAACCGATCATCATCGTCCTGATCATTCTGGTGGTGCTCGTCTTCATCGCCCTGATCAAGACGATCCAGGTCATCCCGCAGGCCAGTGCCGCCATCGTCGAGCGCTTCGGCCGCTACACCCGCACGCTCAACGCCGGGCTGAACATCGTCGTCCCGTTCATCGACTCGATCCGCAACAGGATCGACCTCCGCGAACAGGTCGTCCCCTTCCCGCCCCAGCCGGTGATCACCCAGGACAACCTCGTCGTCAACATCGACACCGTCATCTACTACCAGGTGACCGACGCCCGCGCCGCGACGTACGAAGTCGCCAGCTACATCCAGGCGATCGAGCAGCTCACCGTCACCACCCTCCGCAACATCATCGGCGGCATGGACCTGGAACGGACCCTGACCTCCCGCGAGGAGATCAACGCCGCGCTGCGCGGAGTCCTCGACGAGGCCACCGGCAAGTGGGGCATCCGCGTCAACCGCGTCGAGCTCAAGGCCATCGAACCGCCCACCTCCATCCAGGACTCGATGGAGAAGCAGATGCGCGCCGACCGTGACAAGCGCGCTGCCATCCTCACCGCGGAAGGGATCAGGCAGTCCGCGATCCTCACCGCGGAGGGCGAGAAGCAGTCCGCGATCCTGCGCGCCGAAGGTGAGGCCAAGGCGTCCGCCCTGCGCGCGGAGGGCGAGGCCCAGGCCATCCGCACGGTCTTCGAGTCCATCCACGCGGGGGACCCGGACCAGAAGCTCCTCTCCTACCAGTACCTCCAGATGCTCCCCAAGATCGCCGAGGGGGACGCCAACAAGCTCTGGATCGTGCCCAGCGAGATCGGCGACGCACTCAAGGGACTCAGCGGCGCCTTCGGCAACCTCGGCGGCGGGGCCCCCGGCTTCAACACCGGTACGGAGCGCAGGGAGCAGCCCCCGGTCGAATGACCGGGAAACCCCTTCGTGCATGATCGGTGAGGCCCCTCGACCTTCATGGCGGGGAGGCGTCACCGACCATCGAAGGAGAGGACCTTGTCCGTCTGGGAGATGCTCGCCGTCTTCGCCGCCGGGGTCGGCGCCGGCACGATCAACACCATCGTCGGCTCCGGCACACTGATCACCTTTCCGGTCCTCCTCGCCACCGGCGTGCCCCCCGTCACCGCCACCGTGTCGAACGCCCTCGGCCTGATCCCGGGCGCCATCAGCGGTGCGATCGGCTACCGCGCCGAGCTCGCCGGCCAACGCCGGCGCATCCTGAAGCTGAGCGTCGGCGCGCTGATCGGCGGTCTCGCCGGAGCCACCCTCCTGCTGGCCCTGCCGGCCACGGCGTTCGAGACGATCGTCCCCGTCCTGGTCGCCCTCGCGCTGGTCCTGGTCATCCTGCAGCCCCGCATCAGCCGGGCGGTGCAACGCCGCCGCGAGCGCACCGGCACCGCCGCCCGCCCCGACGGCGGCCCGCTCCTGTTCATCGGGCTCATGCTCGCCAGCGTCTACGGCGGCTACTTCACGGCGGCCCAGGGCATCATCTACCTGTCCCTGATGGGCATGCTGCTGAACGACACGATGCAGCGCCTCAACGCCGTGAAGAACGTCCTCGCCGCCGTCGTCAACACCGTCGCCGCGCTCTTCTTCCTCTTCGCCGCGGACTTCGACTGGACGGCGGTCGTCCTCATCGCGGTGGGCTCCGCGATCGGCGGACAGATCGGCGCGAAGGTCGGCCGCCGGCTCAGCCCGGTCCTCCTGCGCGCCCTGATCGTCGTCGTGGGCACCGCGGCCATCGTCCAACTGCTGCTGCGCTGACGGACGGAGCCCGCACCCCCGGTGCCGGGCCGGGCTCCGCACACCCCCTGACCGGTGCGGAGCTCACGCCGCCGAGCGGGCCAGCCACTCCGGCAGCGCCGACCGGTCGCCGACGCCCATCGCCAGCAGCATGGCGTCCGCCGGGGACGGCACGAACGGCCGGTGCAGCAGCGGCATGTCCGCCTGCTCCGGGGTCCGGGCCGCCTTGCGGTGGTTGTCCTCCGCGCACGAGGCGACGGTGTTCAGCCAGGTGTCCTGACCGCCCTGGGCCCGCGGCACCACGTGGTCCACGGTGCTGGCCCGCCGCCCGCAGTACGCGCACCGGTGCTGGTCCCGTATCAGCACACCCCGTCTGGACCACGGCGCGTGTCTTCGGAAGGGCACCCGTACGTACCGGCAGAGTCTGATCACCTGCGGCACCGGAAGGTCCACGGCGGCACCACGCATACGGAGCGCGGGATGCGACTGCTCCACGACGGCCTTGTCCTGCAGGACCAGGACCACCGCGCGGTTCAGCGTCACCGTCGACAGCGGCTCGAAGCTCGCATTGAGTACCAGTGTGTCCCGCATCCCGTCCACCTCCCGTGTGCCGCCCGCCCGTCGGCGGGCCCGGAACAACTCTCTCCGGACGGACCGTGGGGGACAACGCAATAAAAAGTGCCCTGCCCTGATCTCTCCAAGACCAGGGCAGGGCAAACGGGAGGCGAACATTCAGCTTCCGGGGGCGGCGTACTCCCCGATCAGCTGGGCCCGTCCCAGCGTGTGGAAACGCAGGTTGAACCCGACCACGGCGGGCGAGGCGTCGCTGTCCGGCCCGAGCGTGGCGGTGTCCACGGCGTACACCGTGAAGACGTAGCGGTGGTTCTCCCCGGGGGGCGGCGCGGCCCCGCCGAACTCCTTGGCCCCGTAGTCGTTGCGGACCTGGACGGCACCCTCGGGCAGTCCCTCGAACACCCCGCTCCCCGCACCGGCCGGAAGCTCCGTCACGGTGGCCGGGATGTCGAAGAGCACCCAGTGCCAGAAACCGCTGCCCGTCGGCGCGTCCGGATCGAAGCAGGTCACCGCGAAGCTCTTCGTCTCCGCCGGGAAGCCCTCCCAGCGGAGCTGCGGCGAGGTGTTGCCCGCGGCGAACACCTGGGCGTCCGCCAGCACGGCGCCGGCGGCCAGGTCCTCGCTCACCACGGTGAACGAGGGGACCTCGGGATGGAAGTCGTGCGGCAGCGGCGCCCTCTTCGGCTCGGTCACGTCAGCACCTCTCCTGATCGGCTGTGCGATGTCTTCGCACCGACCCTAAGGTGTCCCCGCCCCGTGTGCGGCGTCCCACCACCGTGCGACGCCGCGCCGCTCCGCCGGAGACCACGGGACAGCCCCGGGGGAGATCAGAGCCAGTTGCGCCGGCCGCCGACCTGGGCGAGCCACTCGTTCAGGTACGCGGCCCAGTCGGTGCCCTGGAAGTCGTTCAGGCCGACCTTGAACGCACGGTAGGAGTCGCTGCCCTCACTGAACAAACCCGGCTTCTTGTCCATCTCCAGGACGACGTCCATCTCGCGGTCGTCCGCGATGAACGTCAGCTCCACCTGGTTCAGCCCCCGGTACTGCTGCGGCGGGAAGAACTCGATCTCCTGGTAGAACGGCAGGCGCTGACGGGTCCCGCGGATGTGGCCGCGCTCCATGTCGGCGCTGCGGAAACCGAACCCGAGCTGCCCGAAGGCGTCCAGAACGGCCTGCTGCGCGGGCAGCGGGTGCACATTGATCGGGTCCAGGTCGCCCGAGTCCAGCGCGCGGGCGATCTCCAGCTCCGTCGTGACCCCGATGTTCATACCGCGCAGGTGCTGCCCGGCGAACATGGTGATCGGCGTCTCCCAGGGGATCTCCAGACCGAACGGCACCACGTGCACCGCGCCGGCCTGCACCTCGAAGGCACCGCCGAGCCGCAGCTTGGTGAACTCGATGTCCTGCTTGGTCTCCTGGTCCCCGCTCTCGACCTCGACCCGTGCCTGCAGGCCGACCGAGAGCCCCTCGATCTGCTGGGCCACGGAACCGCCCTGGATGCGCACCTCACCCTGGACGACCCCGCCGGGGACGACGTTGAGTTCGGTCAGCTCGGTCTCGACCGAAGCACCGCCGGCACCCATGCTCGCGAGCAGCCGCTTGAAGCCCATGTTTTCCTCCTTGGTCCTGACCCCTACATACGCGCCACGACCGTAGCCGGTTCCCGTCGCACCGGGCCCAGTACCCTCGGACGCCATGAACGAGGGCATGGACCGCACGCCGCTCGGGCGCGACTTCTTCGACCGGCCCGTCCTGGAGGTGGCACCCGACCTCCTGGGCCGCGTGCTCGTCCGGACCACCGACGAGGGCGTCATCGAGCTGCGGCTCACGGAGGTGGAGGCGTACGCGGGGGAGATCGACCCCGGTTCCCATGCCTTCCGCGGCCGGACGGCCCGCAACAGCGCGATGTTCGGTCCGCCCGGTCACTCGTACGTGTACTTCACGTACGGGATGTGGCACTGCCTCAACCTGGTGTGCGGGCCCGAGGGCAGGGCGAGCGGGGTCCTGCTCCGGGCGGGGGAGATCGGCATCGGCGCGGAGAGGGCCCGCGCACGGCGCTTCTCGGCCCGGCACGACAGGGAACTGGCCCGGGGACCGGCACGTCTGGCCACCGCACTCGACGTGGACCGCAGGCTGGACGGGGCCGATGTCGTGGCCGGCCGCCGACGGCCGCTGTCCGTCCTGCGGGGCACCCCGCCGGCCCCCCACCGGGTACGGAGCGGCCCGCGCACCGGGGTGGGCGGTGACGGGGCCCACCAGCCCTGGCGCTTCTGGATCGACGGCGACCCGACGGTCAGCCCCTACCGGGCCCATGCGCCCCGTCGTCGCGCAACTTGACTCGCCCCCGCTGTTTCCCTAATGTAGTCCGAGCCGCTTGAACGGATGCAGTTGTTCTTGGCACGGTCCATCGGACCGGGCCGAAGCATCGTGAGAGGGCCAACCACTACCTACGATTCACCCCTGGCGGGTGCAATTTCGGCATGCCGGAATTTTCCTGACCGACTCGATTATGAGTCGCCGAGGAAATCGGCTAACGTAGTGACCACGCCGAAAGGGAAACGCGAAAGCGAAGAACTGGAAAGCGAATAGAGTAGTACCGCAGGATCCTGCTTCGACCGGGAATCGGACACGAAAGAGTCTGATAGAGTCGGAAACGCAAGAACGAAGGGAAGCGCCCGGAGGGCCCCGGTGAAACGGGACCGA
>NZ_JBEXRT010000040.1:0-68782 GCF_040613235.1 Streptomyces sp. NPDC006296
CTTGGGACCGACTCCAGCCCCAGGATGCGACGAGCCGACATCGAGGTGCCAAACCATCCCGTCGATATGGACTCTTGGGGAAGATCACTCGCGGGAACTGACACCGGTACCTGATACGGCCGGTGCAGCACACAAGGAGAAACACCATGCCTCAGCCCGCCAAGGGTGCCCGTCTGGGCGGCAGCGCTGCGCACGAGAAGCTTCTTCTCATCAACCTCGCGAAGTCGCTGTTCGAGCACGGCCGCATCACCACGACCGAGGCCAAGGCCCGCCGCCTGCGTCCGGTCGCCGAGCGCTTCATCACCAAGGCGAAGAAGGGCGACATCCACAACCGTCGCCTGGTGCTGCAGTCGATCACGGACAAGAGCATCGTGCACACGCTCTTCACCGAGATCGCCCCGCGGTACGAGAACCGCCCCGGTGGCTACACCCGCATCACCAAGATCGGCAACCGTCGTGGCGACAACGCCCCGATGGCGGTCATCGAGCTGGTCGAGGCGCTGACCGTGGCCCAGCAGGCCACCGGTGAGGCCGAGGCCGCGACGAAGCGCGCGGTCAAGGAAGACGCCGCCAAGAAGGACGAGGCCCCCGCGGCCGAGTCCGAGGCCGTCGAGGACGCCAAGCCGGCCGAGAAGGCCGACGAGGAGTCCAAGGACGCCTGAGCGTTCTGAGACCCGGATACGGGCCCGCACCACCCTTCGGGGCGGTGCGGGCCCGTTCTGCTGAGAGGATCTTCGGGTGAGTGACGAGGCAGAGCCCGGACACGTACGGGTACGGCTGGACCTTTCCTACGACGGCAGGGACTTCTCCGGCTGGGCGAAGCAGAACGGCCGGCGCACGGTGCAGGGCGAGATCGAGGACGCGCTGCGGACGGTGACCCGGTCCCCGGTGACGTACGGCCTGACGGTGGCGGGCCGGACGGACGCCGGGGTGCACGCGCGCGGGCAGGTGGCGCACGTCGACCTGCCGGCCCCGGTGTGGGCCGAGCACGAGGAGAAGCTGCTGCGGAGGATGGCGGGGCGGCTGCCCCCGGACGTGCGGATCTGGCGGGCGGCCGAGGCCCCGGCGGGGTTCAACGCGCGCTTCTCCGCACTGTGGCGCCGGTACGCCTACCGGGTGGCGGACCGGCCGGGCGGTGTGGACCCGCTGGTCCGCGGCCACGTGCTGTGGCACGACCGTCCGCTCGACCGGGACGCGATGAACGAGGCCGCGGCCCTGATGGTGGGGGAGCACGACTTCGCCGCGTACTGCAAGAAGCGGGAGGGCGCCACGACCATCCGGACGCTGCAGAAGCTGCACTGGGTGCGCGACGCCGAGTCGGGCGTGCTCACGGCGACCGTCCAGGCCGACGCGTTCTGCCACAACATGGTGCGGGCGCTGATCGGCGCGGCGCTGTTCGTCGGGGACGGACGCCGGCCCGCGGGGTGGCCCGTCGAGGTGCTGGCCGCGCGGGTGCGCGATCCGGCGGTGCACGTGGTGCGCCCGCACGGACTGACACTGGAGGAAGTTGCCTACCCGGCCGACGCGTTGCTGGCCGCGCGCGCCCTGGAGGCGCGCAACGTCAGGACGCTGCCGGGGGCGGAGTGCTGCTGACCGGACGGCGGCGCAGGGCACGGACCAGCTTGGCCGCGAAGTGCAGGGCCAGGGCGGTGGAGGCGGAGGAGCGGAACCAGCCGATGTCCGGGGTCCACCAGGCGTAGCCGGCGGCCGCGGTGAAGAACAGCAGCGCCGCCGTCCGCAGCACCCACCAGTGGGCCGGGTGCGGCTCGTCCTGCGGCGGGGCCTCCGGGTGGACACCGCTCTTCGTGGTCATGGTGTCCCGCATGCCCGCGAGAAAGCCCCGCCGGGCCAGCACCCGGGCGCCGGGGAGCTCCGCGAGCACCTCCTGCGCGCCGCCGTACCCGGCGGGCGGCGGGGGGAGGCGCAGGGCGGCGACCAGCTCGCTCTGGTGGCGGGCGGGGTCGCCGGTGGCGCGCAGGACGTGGGCCAGCGGGCGGGGGTCGGCGATCCCGTAGGCACGGGCGAGCGCGGCGGCCGTCGCCGTCGCCTCCGCGTGGTCGGTGGCGGGGGCGGCGGTCTCCCAGACGTGGGCCGCCGCCTTCCTGCCCCGGTGCACCAGCGTGAAGCTGCTGCGTTCCGGGGTGCGGTGCAGGACCAGGGCCGGCCAGTCCTCGGCCGTGGTGAAGTTGCCGGCCGCCGCGGTGAGCGGGTCCTCGGGGAGCAGCGCGCCCCGCCTGCCGCGCACCGGGTCCGGCACGATCTCGACGTACGTGTGGTGGTTGCCGGCCGGGGCCGTCCGCAGGCTGTGCCCGCAGATCAGGGCGGCCCTGGCCACCTCGGTGGGCCCGGTGGAGGCGATGGCCAGCGACCGCGGTGCCAGCTCGCGCTCCCAGTCGTGCGCACCGGTGTCCGGGGGCACGGGCGAGCCGCGGAAGAAGGGGATCCGGGTCGCCAGCTCGATGCGGGTGTCGGAGCGGGCCTCCAGGAACTCCTCGCGGGCCTCGCCGAAGTACGTCCACGGGAAGGTGGTGGCGTGCACCCCGATGCTGCGGAAGGCGGTCAGGGCCTCCTCGTGGCGGTTCAGCGCCCACAGGACGTAGGCCAGGTGGTTGCGGAAACCGGCGGCCTCCCGGTCCCCCGGGGCGTAGCTCTCCGACAGCGCCTGCGCGCGGGCCACCGCCGCCGCGGTGCGCGCGCTGTGCGGCCCGGGCCCGGGCGTCCCGTCGTCCGCGATCAGGTACTCCACGACGGCCTGGAGCGGCAGCGCGTGGAGCCGGGAGCCCGGAGGAGCCTGGTCGGCCGTGCGCTCGGCGTAGGCGAACATCTCCTCGTGCGAGCCGTACCACTTGGCGCAGAGGTACTGGAGCGCCTGGACGTGGCAGCCCTCGTGGTGCGGATCGCGGGCGTTCGCCTCGGACCGATAGGTGTCGAAGACCTCGCGCGGGGCCTGGATGCCGCGGGCCTGGGTCAGTGCGATGCGCCACGGGACCGGGTCGCCGGGGTTCAGCTCGGCGGCGGCGGAGATCACCGGCACCGAGTCCCGCAGCACCGCGTGGAACGCCCGGAACTGGTCGGCCTCGACGTGCTTGGCGCGGGCGCCGGTCCGTATCTGCCAGGCCTGGTAGATGTACTGGTCGGCCTTGACCAGCACGGCGTCGGGGTCCTCGGGGGAGTCCTCCAGCCAGCTGTCCAGCCAGCCCGGGTGGTGCAGCGAGGCCCGCGCGAGGCGGGAGACGCAGGTGTCCCTGCGCTCCCACTGGGCGTGCTCGCGGGTGCCCGCGAGCAGTTCGGCGGCCGGCGCGTGGTCGCCCGATGAGGCGGCGGCGAGTGCGGCCCGCAGCGGGGGGTCCGGGGCGTCGAGGACCACGGCGTCGTCCGGGGGCAGGTCGGCGCCGATCGCGTTGCTGTGGCGCAGGACGCGCGGGACGGTGAAGAGGGCGGTCAGACGCACGGCTGCGGGTCCTCGGTCGAGGGGAAGGACGGGGCTGGTGCGTGGGGGGAGATGCGGGGCGGGCCGGGTGCGTGGGGGAGCACCGGACCGTCAGGTGACGGGGGCCTGCGCCGCCGCCGAGGCCTGGACCTCACCGCGGTGGCGGATCTGGCGGAAGGTGAAGTCGGTCAGGTCGTCGCCGACCGCGTACACGTCCTCGGAGGACTCCGTCGTGTCCCGCCCGTCGGTGTAGCCGCCGATGGTGAAGTAGGCGTAACGGCCGTAGGAGTTGGCGGTACGCCGGCACACGGACCCGCCGCGGCAGAAGGTGGGGACGCCCGAGCCGCTGAGCGAGGCGAGACCGCCGGACGCCTCCTGGGCGGCCTTCCTGGCCTCCTTCTCGGTGCCGAAGACGGCGAGGCCGATGGTGACCGCGATGCCGTCCTTGCTGTACGTGGCGCGGATGACCTGGTCGCAGCCGTTGCCGTCGAGGACCGAGCCGAGGGCGCCCTGGGTCGTCGTGGCGCAGGCGGCCGTGCGCGCGGTCGCGTTCTTGGCGTAGACGCGGTCGCCCATGGTCAGCTTCCTGCCGGGGAAGAAGGCGTCCACGGTGACCGGGGAGCTGTCCTTCTTCTCGTCGGCTATGTAGTCCTTCGGGTCCGGCGGGCGCGGCGGCGCGACCGAGGAGAAGGAGGGGTCCGGTGCGGACTCCGAGGGCAGATCGGCCGGGCCCGGCAGCTCGGTGGCGCTCTTCTTCGGCCCGGAGCCGCCGCCCCCGTCGGCGGAGATGACGGCCGTGGCCACGATCGCGCCGACCGCCGCGGTGGCCAGCGCCCCGCCGCCGATCAGCATCCACTTCCGGCGCCTGCCGCGCGACGCGGAGGCCTCCGCCAGCGCCGCCCAGTCCGGAGTGCGGCTGTCTCCCGGCCCCCAGGAGGGCCCCCCTTGCCCAAAGCTCATGCGGCGAATCCTAGACCGACCGTAATCCGGTTGGGTCCACGGTTCGGCTGCCGTGACAATGCTGTGCATGGGACATCTCGAAGCAGGCCATCTGGAGTACTACCTGCCGGACGGACGGGTGCTGCTCGGCGACGCGTCGTTCCGGGTGGCCGACGGCGCCGTGGTCGCCCTCGTGGGCGCGAACGGCGCGGGCAAGACGACCCTCCTGAAGCTGCTCGCCGGGGAGCTCCAGCCGCACGGCGGCTCGGTCTCGGTCAGCGGGGGACTGGGGGTGATGGCCCAGTTCGTGGGCTCGGTGCGGGACGAGCGGACCGTCCGCGACCTGCTGGTGTCCGTGGCCCAGCCCCGCATCAGGGAGGCGGCGAAGGCCGTCGACGCGGCCGAGACACGCATCCTCACGGTGGACGACGAGGCCGCGCAGATGGCGTACGCGCAGGCGCTCAGCGACTGGGCGGAGGCGCGGGGGTACGAGGCCGAGACGCTGTGGGACATGTGCACCACGGCCGCGCTCGGCGTCCCGTACGAGAAGGCGCAGTGGCGGGAGGTGCGCACGCTCAGCGGCGGTGAGCAGAAGCGGCTGGTCCTGGAGGCGCTGCTGCGCGGCCCCGACGAGGTGCTGCTCCTGGACGAGCCGGACAACTACCTGGACGTCCCCGGCAAGCGGTGGCTGGAGGAGAGGCTCAAGGAGACCCGCAAGACGGTGCTCTTCGTCTCCCACGACCGCGAGCTCCTCTCCCGGGCCGCCGAGAAGATCGTCAGCGTGGAGCCCAGCCCGGCCGGCTCGGACGTCTGGGTGCACGGCGGCGGGTTCGGCACCTACCACCAGGCGCGCAAGGAACGCTTCGCGCGCTTCGAGGAGCTCCTGCGGCGCTGGGAGGAGGAGCACGCCCGGCTGAAGGCGCTCGTCCTGCGGATGCGGCAGCAGGCGGCGAACAGCCCCGACATGGCGAACCGCTACCACGCGATGCAGACCCGCTTCAAGAAGTTCGAGGAGGCCGGACCGCCGCCGGAGCCGCCCCGCGAGCAGGACATCAGGATGCGGCTGCGCGGCGGCCGGACCGGGGTCCGGGCGGTGACGTGCACCGGCCTGGAGCTGACCGGGCTGATGAAGCCGTTCGACCTGGAGATCTACTACGGGGAGCGGGTGGCGGTGCTCGGCTCCAACGGATCGGGGAAGTCGCACTTCCTCCGCCTGCTGGCGGGCGAGCCGGTGGCGCACACCGGGGAGTGGAAGCTCGGCGCACGGGTCGTGCCCGGCCACTTCGCCCAGACCCACGCCCACCCGGAGCTGCTCGGCACGACGCTCGTCGAGATCCTGTGGAAGGAGCACGCCAGGGACCGCGGCGCCGCGATGTCGGTGCTGCGGCGCTACGAGCTGGAGCGCCAGGGGGACCAGGCCTTCGAGCGGCTGTCCGGCGGGCAGCAGGCGCGGTTCCAGATCCTGCTCCTGGAGCTGGCCGGCACGACCGCGCTGCTGCTGGACGAGCCGACGGACAACCTCGACCTGGAGTCGGCCGAGGCCCTGCAGGACGGGCTGGAGGCGTACGACGGGACGGTGATGGCCGTCACCCACGACCGGTGGTTCGCGAAGTCCTTCGACCGCTACCTGGTCTTCGGCTCCGACGGGGTGGTCCGGGAGACCGCGGAGCCCGTCTGGGACGAGCGCCGGGTGGAGC
Organism: Streptomyces sp. NPDC006296; assembly: GCF_040613235.1. Lineage (NCBI taxonomy): Bacteria > Bacillati > Actinomycetota > Actinomycetes > Kitasatosporales > Streptomycetaceae > Streptomyces > Streptomyces sp. NPDC006296. The sequence goes on from NZ_JBEXRT010000040.1 coordinate 6,067, forward strand.
GGGAGCGGTAGGGCCCGACGCGTTTTGACCCGTCCGGGGCGGGGCGGGTACTGTCAGGGGTTGTTATACGTATTGGCTTCGTCGTTCTCACGCGAAGGGCCCTTACGTAGGTTCTCTGGAGCAGTTACCAGTGGCTCGCATACGGGCAGTGTTCCCGGCATTGTGCGCCCCAGCTGCATGATCGCTTCAGAGGTGCCATGTGTCTGGACCTCATCCACTGAAGAAGCGAAGGCTACGAAGTGCGTACGTACAGCCCCAAGCCCGGCGATGTCACTCGCCAGTGGCACATCATCGACGCCGAGGACATCGTCCTGGGCCGTCTGGCCACCACGGCTGCGAACCTTCTCCGAGGCAAGCACAAGGCGATCTACGCCCCCCACATGGACATGGGCGACTTCGTCATCATCATCAACGCCGAGAAGGTCCACCTCTCCGGCAACAAGAAGACCCAGAAGATGGCGTACCGCCACTCGGGCTTCCCGGGCGGTCTCCGTTCCGTGCGGTACGACGAGCTCCTCTCGAAGAACCCCGAGAAGGCCGTCGAGAAGGCCATCAAGGGCATGATCCCCAAGAACACCCTGGGTCGTCAGATGCTCTCGAAGCTCAAGGTCTACGCGGGCGACCAGCACCCGCACGCTGCGCAGCAGCCGGTCCCGTTCGAGATCACCCAGGTCGCGCAGTAGTTCCGGCCTCCCCCCTAAGACGTACAGAAAGATCTGAGGAGAATCGTGGCCGAGACCACTGTTGAGACGACCACCGAAGGTGCCGAGGGCACCGAGGGCGAAGAGACCTTCGCCGAGGTGACCACCTTCGAGTCGGAGGTCCCCGTCGAGGGTGAGTACACCTCCGAGTCGCTCGCGGGCCGCTTCGGCGACCCGCAGCCCGCCGCCGGCCTCGGCCGTCGCAAGAACGCCATCGCCCGCGTCCGGATCGTCCCGGGCACCGGCAAGTGGAAGATCAACGGTCGCACCCTTGAGGACTACTTCCCCAACAAGGTGCACCAGCAGGAAGTCAACGAGCCCTTCAAGGTGCTCGAGCTCGACGGCCGCTACGACGTCATCGCCCGCATCTCGGGTGGCGGCGTCTCCGGCCAGGCCGGCGCCCTGCGCCTCGGTGTGGCCCGCGCGCTGAACGAGGCCGACGTGGACAACAACCGCGCCACGCTGAAGAAGGCCGGCTTCCTCTCCCGCGACGACCGTGCGGTCGAGCGCAAGAAGGCCGGTCTCAAGAAGGCCCGTAAGGCCCCGCAGTACAGCAAGCGCTAAATCGCCTGCTCGTCTGCTTTACACGAACGCCCCGGCGGCACACCCCGTGCCGCTGGGGCGTTCGTTTATCGGCCCGTGCGGGCGTATAACGGCTTGAGACGCTTGCACGTTTATCGGGTCGATGGCCTCGGGCGCGCCCTCATTCGCTGTGCCTTGCCTTGCTATGCCCTGTTTTGTTTACTTTGGTTTGCGGTTTCGGAGCACCTTCGGAGGACACCAGTGGGACGACTCTTCGGCACGGACGGCGTACGCGGTGTCGCCAACGCGGACCTGACAGCGGAGCTCGCGCTCGGCCTGTCGGTCGCGGCGGCGCACGTACTGGCCGAGGCGGGCACCTTCGAGGGCCACCGGCCGACCGCCGTGGTGGGCCGCGACCCGCGCGCGTCCGGAGAGTTCCTGGAGGCCGCCGTCGTGGCGGGCCTGGCGAGCGCGGGCGTGGACGTGCTGCGCGTCGGTGTGCTGCCCACCCCGGCCGTCGCCTACCTCACCGGCTCGCTCGGCGCCGACATCGGCGTCATGCTCTCCGCCAGCCACAACGCCATGCCGGACAACGGCATCAAGTTCTTCGCCCGCGGCGGCCACAAGCTCGCCGACGAGCTGGAGGACCGCATCGAGTCGGTCTACGAGCAGCACCGCACCGGCGAGCCCTGGGTGCGCCCGACCGGCGCCGGCGTGGGACGCGTCACCGACTACACCGAGGGCTTCGACCGCTACGTCGCCCACCTCGTCGCCGTCCTCCCCAACCGGCTCGACGGGCTGAAGGTCGTCCTCGACGAGGCCCACGGCGCCGCCGCCCGCGTCTCGCCCGAGGCGTTCGCCCGGGCCGGCGCCGAGGTCGTCACCATCGGCGCGGAACCGAACGGCCTGAACATCAACGACGGATGCGGCTCCACCCACCTGGACCTGCTGCGCTCGGCCGTCGTCGAGCACCGCGCCGACCTCGGCATCGCGCACGACGGCGACGCGGACCGCTGCCTGGCCGTGGACGCGCACGGCCAGGAGGTCGACGGCGACCAGATCCTGGCGGTGCTCGCCGTCGCCATGCGCGAGGCCGGCCACCTGCGCAAGGACACCGTCGTCGGCACGGTCATGTCGAACCTGGGCTTCAAGACGGCGATGGAGCGCGAGGGCATCCAGCTCGTCCAGACCGCCGTCGGCGACCGCTACGTCCTGGAGTCGATGAAGGCCGAGGGCTTCGCCCTGGGCGGCGAGCAGTCCGGCCACGTCATCGTCCTGGACCACGCCACGACGGGGGACGGCACCCTGACCGGGCTGATGCTCGCCGCCCGGGTCGCCGCCACCGGACGCACCCTCGCCGACCTGGCGGGCGTCATGCAGCGCCTCCCGCAGGTCCTGGTCAACGTGCCGGACGTCGACAAGTCCCGGGTGGACACCTCGCCCGAGGTGGCCAACGCGGTGACCCTGGCCGAGCGCGAGCTGGGCGACACCGGGCGCGTGCTCCTGCGCAAGTCGGGCACCGAGCCGCTGGTGCGGGTCATGGTCGAGGCCGCCGACCTGGAGCAGGCGCGCGCCGTGGCCGGGCAGCTGGCCGACGTGGTCAAGGCCGCCCTCGGCTGACGGAACCCCGACGCACCGACGGACCCGGCCGCACGGCCGGGTCCGTCCTGCGCTGCCGGGCCCACAACGCCTTCTGCACCAGCAGCGTCAGCGTCCCCGCCAGCACGATGCCGCCCAGGTTGGCCATCAGCTGCCCCGAGGACCCCCAGGTCTGCGCCAGGTCCTGGTAGCTGAAGGCCACCGCGGCGTTGGCGGCGGCCGGGACCGTGGTCACCGAGATCGCCACACCGATCAGCGCCCCCGACTTCGCCGAGGTCAGCGACAGCGTCCCCGCGATGCCCGCCAGCAGCGCCACCACGAACGACATCCAGTCCGGATGCCAGATGAAACCGGTGTTCGGCCGGTCCGCCGCGACCATGTCCGCGGTGAACAGCCCGAGCGCGTCCATCAGCCGGGCGAAACCCGCCGTGAGCACCATCGCCGCCACGAAGCCGCCGGTCAGCGCCCACAGCGACCGCCCCACCAGCCTCGGCGCACGCTGCACCACGGCCGTCGAGATGCCCGCCAGCGGGCCGAACTCCGGGCCCACCGCCATCGCACCCACGATCAGGACCGCGTTGTCGAGCATCACCCCGCACGCGGCGAGCATCGTCGCGAGGGCGAGGAAGGCCACATAGGTGACGCTGAACGTCGACTCCTCGTGGGTGACCTCGCTCAGCTCCTCCCACAGCACCGCGTCCGCGCTCTCGCCGGGCGCCGCCCGCTCCGCCTCGTCGGCGTGCCGGGAGAGGGTGAGGTCGATGTTCTCGACGGTGATCGAGCCGACGCTGTCGATGCCCCTCTCCCGCAGCGCGCCGATCAGTTCGTCGCCCGCCTCCCGCGCCACGTCGCACAGGACCACGTCGCCCGCCGGGCTCCGCGCCGCACCCGCGAGCACGGCGACATGGGCGGTGCCCACGGTCCGCTCGACCAGGCCGACCACCTCGTCGGTGCGGTCGGCGGGCACGATGAGGCGCAGATGCAGCACGGCGCATCCCTTCCGGCGTCAGAGCTTGCGCAGCGAGAGCCGCTGGACCTTGTGGTCCGGCCCCTTGCGGAGCACCAGAGTGGCACGGCTGCGCGTCGGCGCCACGTTCTCCAGCAGATTGGGCTTGTTGATGGTCCGCCACATCGTCCGGGCGTAGTCCAGCGCCTCCTTCTCGGAGACCTGGGTGTACTTGCGGAAGTACGAGAAGGGGTTCTGGAACGCCGTCTCCCGCAGCCTGCGGAAGCGGTGGAGGTACCAGTTCTCGATGTCCTCGGCACGCGCGTCGACGTACACGCTGAAGTCGAAGTAGTCCGCGAGCCCGACCCGGGTCCGGCCGTCCTTGCCGGGCAGCGCGGGCTGCAGCACGTTCAGCCCCTCGACGATCAGGATGTCGGGGCGGCGCACGGTCAGCCGCTCGCCCGGGACGATGTCGTAGATCAGATGCGAGTAGACCGGCGCCGTCACCTCGTCCTTGCCGGCCTTGATGTCGGCGACGAACCGGGTCAGCGCCCGCCGGTCGTACGACTCCGGGAACCCCTTGCGCGACATGAGGCCCCGCGCCTCCAGCTCCTTCATCGGCAGCAAGAAGCCGTCCGTGGTCACCAGCTCCACCCGGGGGTGCTCCGGCCAGCGTGCCAGCAGCGCCTGCAGGATGCGGGCGGTCGTCGACTTGCCGACGGCGACACTGCCGGCCACCCCTATGACGAACGGTGTGCCGCGCTGCTCGCCGTGCCCGTTGCCCGCGTCGCCCAGGAAGGTGTTCAGGGCGCCGCGCAGTCCCGAGGTCGCCTGGACGTACAGGTTGAGCAGCCGGGAGAGCGGCAGATAGACGTCCCGGACCTCGTCGAGGTCGATGACGTCGCCGAGCCCGCGCAGCCTCTCGACCTCCTCCGCGGTCAGCGGCAGCGGGGTCTTGTCGCGCAGAGCGCTCCACTCGGCCCGGGTCAGGTCGACGTAGGGCGTCGGCGCGTGCTCGGTGCGGCGGGGGCTCCGTGCGGACGAAGTGATCACGTACTCATTGTCGCGGGAGTTCTGACGGAGTGGGGGGTGGGGTCGGTCACGTGGGGGAACCGGAGGTGCCCGATCGGTCGGAACGGGCCGGAGGCCCGGGGCGCACAGCCGCGTCCCGCGCCTCCGTCCCGACCGGGCCGCCGCGTCAGCCGAAGGCCTTGACGTCACCCCAGCCGCCGGAGATCACCGTCTTCGCAGGCCCGTTGGTGTTGGTCTTGGACGGGTGGTAGACCTTCACCGATCCGTCGACGGTGAAGCGCGCCCATAGGTCGGGGATGCGGTCGTTGTTGACGTCCGGGATCCCGATGACGGTGTCGATGGCGGCGCCGGTCCACGCGTTCCCGTACGGGGTGTCGACGCCCTCGCGGGAGGCCGCCGCCGTCTGCAGGGAGGCGGCACAGGCCGCGAAGAAAAAGGCAGCGGAGAAGAAACAGACAACCAGCAACAAGGCTGCCGACGAGACGAAGAAGACCGGCAGCCCCGTCCAGAAGCAGGCCCAGGCCAAGGCGGCACCCAACGTGTCCTCGGCTTGGGCCACCCACAAGAGCTCGGGCGGCTCCAAGGCGAGCGCGAGCAAACCCGGTGGTACTTCGGGTGGGTCCTCGCGGAGCAACGCAGGCAGCAGCCGGGGCGGCGGCTCAGGGAAGTCCGGCGAATCGGGTGGATCCTGTTCGGTCGGCAACAGCTTCGTCCCCGGGACGAAGGTGGTGATGGCCGACGGCTCGACCAAGGCCATCGAGGACGTCAAGGTCGGCGACAAGGTGCTCGCCACCGCCCCGGAGACCGGAAGGACCAGCGTCGAGACGGTCACCGCCGAGATCACGGGTGAGGGCGTCAAGCACCTGGTCAAGGTCACCATCGACACCGACGGGGACCGGGGCGACGAGACGGCCTCGGTCACCGCTACCGACGGTCACCCCTTCTGGGTCGAGGAACTCGGCGCCCGGATCGACGCGACGGACCTCAAGGGCGGCGAATGGCTCCGCACCGGCGCCGGCACCCACGTCCAGGTCAGCGCGATCCAACGCTGGACGGCGACCGGCGAAACGGTTCACAACCTCACGGTCAGTGACACCCACACGTACTATGTGCTCGCTGGTCAGACGCCGGTTCTCGTTCACAACAGCGACTGTGATCTTCCTGAGGGGTACACGTCTTCCCCGGCGCTCAAGGGTGATCCGTATCATCCGGACCCGGTAGCCGCGCGACGTGCACAGAACCGGGAGTTGTACGCCGGAACCGTAGGGGACAGGGCGGGGGCCCTTGGGCACAGGACGAGAATCCCTGCGCAGAAGGCTCCGTTCAATTCGCACGGACAGGTGGTCTTCTCGAACGGGAAGAACTACATCATGCCAGATATTGACGGGCATAATGTGTCGGACGGCTGGAAGATGTTCAACCGCAAGGGCCAACGGATCGGTACTTATGACCCAGATCTCAACTATCTCAAGGAATAACCGATTCGCGATCGAAGTGATCGGTGATCCCGCCTCGGAGGGCGGCGTCTCGTCGCCTTCCGAGGTCGCCGGTAGGCTCACGGTCGGGGATTTCTCAGAATCATTCCTGATGGACCTGAGCTTCTGGACGGTGGCTGACTACTCTCGAAGTTGGGAGAGAGCCCTGAGGGAGCTTGAGGTGAGCGACAATTCGGCCTCGTGCCTCGTCTCTTCGATCACGGACCCGGAGACCGCTAACTTCATCTCCTGCTGGCCCATTTACCGGGAAGGGGAATCTGTCCACGTGCAAAATTCGATCATCTTCCTGGATGGCCTCGAAGAAGAGTTCAATCCACAAGAGCCTTGGCGATATGTGGAGGCTCGAAGTTTGGTTGACGAGGACGGGAACCAAATTTCTGAGTGGTCGACGACCATCTCTGAGGTGCGGCGGTTCCGCGAGTCCATCGGGGATCAGTGAGCCTTTTCCAACCTCACGCTGACGCGTGGTGAAGGACAAGAACGGCCTGGACGATCGCGGTGATGCGGTTGGTGCTGCAGCGGAGTTTCCGCAGGAGGCGCCAGCCCTTGAGGGTGGCTGTGGCCTGCTCGCCAAGACAACGGATCTTGGCGTGGGTGGTGTTGTGGCGGCGCTTCCACTGCTTGAGGTGGTGCCCTCGAAACGGGACACGAACGGGCCTGCCGGCTCCTTGGTATGCCTTGTCCGCCCAGCAGGCCCGCTGCGGCGAGCGCGTCGATGATCCCGTGCTGCCGGGCGGCGGTCAGGTCGTGGGTCGAGCCGGGCGGAGCCGGTGAGGCCCACAGCAGACGGCCGAACGGATCGGTGAGGACCTGGACGTTCATGCCGTGGCGTTTGTGTTTCCCGGAGTAGTAGGGGGTGTCGGCGGCGATGCGGTCGATGGGCAGCAGGGTTCCGTCGAGGATGACGAACGCCTTCGTCCGGATGGTCCTCATCGCCTCGGCCAGGGTCGGGGCGAGGGCGGCCAAGACCTCGATGGCTTCACGTATGTAGCGGTAGACGGTGGCGATTCCGATGCCGAACCCGGCCGCAAGCCGGGCGTAGGTGTCGCCACACCGCAGGTGGGCCAGGGCGAGCAGGGCCTGACGGGCCACGGGAAGCCGTCGCCACCGCGTCCCGATGTCCCGACGCCTGGACGTCAGCTGTCCGGCCAGGAACCGCAGGGTGCGGGTGGACAAGGTCGATCGAGGACGGGTCCGGCCTCAGCCCCCGGCCTTCCCGCTCCCCGCCTTCCCACCCCCGCATGAGCCACCCCCGCATGAGCCACCCCCACATGAGCGGCCCCGACGCGAGCGGCCCCACCCGAGCTGTCCCCCAGGAGCACCCCCCGCCCCGCGCCGCCGGAGGGTTCACCCCTGTGCCGGAACACTTTTGGCGCAGCGTCAGGCGCTTCGGCGGCGCCCGGGCCGGTGATACCGGCCTTATGGTGTCGATATGTGCGGAATCGTGGGTTATGTCGGAACGCAGTCGGCGCAGGACGTCGTGGTCGCGGGGCTGAAGCGGCTGGAGTACCGGGGGTACGACTCCGCCGGGGTCGCCGTCCTCGCGGACGGGGGGCTGGCCGCCGCGAAGAAGGCGGGCAAGCTCCTCAATCTGGAGAAGGAGCTCAAGGACCGGCCGCTGCCGGCCGGGAACGCCGGGATCGGGCACACCCGTTGGGCCACCCATGGCGGGCCCACCGACGGCAACGCCCACCCGCATCTCGACAACGCCGGCCGGGTCGCCGTCGTGCACAACGGGATCATCGAGAACTTCGCGTCGCTCCGTGAGGAGCTGGCCGGGCGGGGCCACGACCTCACCTCCGAGACCGACACCGAGGTGGTGGCCCATCTGCTCGCCGAGGCGTACTCGTCCGGCGGCGACCTGGCGGACGCCATGCGGCAGGTGTGCCGTCGGCTGGAGGGTGCGTTCACCCTGGTCGCCGTCCATGCGGACGAGCCCGACGCGGTGGTCGGGGCCCGGCGGAACTCACCGCTCGTCGTGGGGGTCGGCGAGGAGGAGGTCTTCCTGGCCTCCGACGTCGCCGCGTTCATCGCGCACACCCGGTCCGCGATCGAGCTGGGCCAGGACCAGGTCGTCGAGCTGCGCCGGGACGGGGTGACGGTCACCGGGTTCGACGGGCGGCCCGCCGACGTGCGGGAGTACCACGTCGACTGGGACGCCTCGGCCGCCGAGAAGGGCGGCTACGCCTCCTTCATGCTCAAGGAGATCGCCGACCAGCCCAAGGCGGTCGCCGACACCCTGCTCGGACGCGTCGACGACTCCGGCACGCTCCACCTCGACGAGGTGCGCATCGCGCCGGGGGTGCTCCGCGAGGTCGACAAGGTCGTCATCGTCGCCTGCGGGACCGCGTTCCACGCCGGGATGATCGCCAAGTACGCCATCGAGCACTGGACCAGGCTGCCCTGCGAGACCGAGCTCGCCAGCGAGTTCCGCTACCGCGACCCGATCCTGGACCAGCGCACCCTCGTCGTCGCCATCTCGCAGTCCGGCGAGACGATGGACACCCTGATGGCGGTCCGGCACGCGCGTGAGCAGGGGGCGCGGGTCCTCGCCATCTGCAACACCAACGGCTCGACGATCCCCAGGGAGTCCGACGCCGTCCTCTACACGCACGCCGGACCCGAGGTCGCCGTCGCCTCCACCAAGGCGTTCCTGACCCAGCTCGTCGCCTGCTACCTCGTCGCGCTCTACCTCGGACAGGTGCGCGGCACCAAGTGGGGCGACGAGATCCGCACCGTGGTGCGCCAGCTCTCCGAGATGTCCGGCGCGGTCGAGCGCGTCCTGGACACCATGGAGCCCGTACGCGAACTGGCCCGCTCCCTGGCCGCCCACGACACCGTGCTCTTCGTGGGCCGGCACGTGGGCTATCCGGTGGCCATGGAAGGGGCGCTGAAGCTCAAGGAGCTGGCGTACATGCACGCCGAGGGGTTCGCCGCCGGAGAGCTCAAGCACGGGCCGATCGCGCTGATCGAGGAGGGGCTGCCGGTCGTCGTGATCGTCCCCTCGCCGCAGGGCCGTTCGGTGCTGCACGACAAGATCGTGTCGAACATCCAGGAGATCAGGGCGCGCGGAGCCCGTACCGTCGTGATCGCGGAGGAGGGCGACGAGGAGGTCGTCCCGTACGCCGACCACCTCATCAGGATCCCGGTTACGCCTACGCTGCTCCAGCCGCTGGTCGCCACGGTGCCCCTGCAGGTCTTCGCCTGCGAACTGGCGACGGCCCGGGGCAACGAGGTGGACCAGCCGCGCAACCTGGCGAAGTCCGTGACAGTCGAGTGAGTGAGTGAGTGAGCGCGTGATCATCGGGGTCGGGATCGATGTGGCGGAGATCGAGCGCTTCGGCGCGGCGCTGGAGCGCACGCCCCAGCTGGCCGATCGGCTCTTCCTGGAGCGGGAGTTGCTGCTGCCGGGCGGGGAGCGGCGCGGAACCGCGTCGCTGGCCGCCCGGTTCGCGGCGAAGGAGGCCCTGGCCAAGGCGCTCGGCGCGCCGGGCGGGCTGCTCTGGACCGACGCCGAGGTCTGCGTCGAGGAGAGCGGCCGGCCCCGGCTGGAGGTGCGCGGCACCGTCGCGGCACGGGCGGCCGAGCTCGGCGTCCGCAGCTGGCACGTGTCCCTCAGCCACGACGCGGGGGTGGCGTCGGCCGTGGTGATCGCGGAGGGTTGACCGTATGCGACACGCCTACAGCGTCGAGACCGTACGGGCCGCCGAGCGGGCCCTCATGGCGCGGCTCCCGGAGGGCGCGCTGATGCGGCGCGCCGCCGCCGGACTCGCGGTGGCCTGCGGCGATCTGCTGCGCCGGAACGGACGCGTCTACGGGGCGCGGGTGCTGCTCCTCGTCGGCAGCGGTGACAACGGCGGGGACACCCTGTACGCGGGCGCCCGGCTGGCCCGGCGCGGAGCAGCCGTCCGTGCCGTGCTGACCAGCCCGGACAAGGTCCACGGCGCCGGGCTCGCGGCGCTGCTGGCGGCGGGCGGGCAGGTGCTCGGCGGCCCGCCCGGCGCCGTCGGGACCGTCGACCTCGTCGTCGACGGCATCACCGGGATCGGGGGCCGCGGCGGACTGCGGCCCGGGGCGGCGGAGCTGGTGCGCGCGGTCACCGCGGGCCACGCGCCCGTCCTCGCCGTGGACCTGCCTAGCGGCGTCGAGGCGGACACCGGGCAGGTGCTCGGTGAGGCCGTGCGGGCCGACGCGACGGTCACCTTCGGCACGTACAAGCCCGGGCTGCTCGTCGACCCGGCCGCCGGGCACGCGGGCGCACTCCGGCTCGTCGACATCGGCCTGGCGGCGGACCTGCCCGACCGGCCCGACCTGGAGGCCCTCCAGTACGCCGACGTGGCCGCCCTGCTGCCCGCGCCCGGGTCCGCGAGCGACAAGTACCGGCGCGGGGTCGTCGGGGTGGCCGCGGGGTCGGAGCGCTACCCGGGCGCGGCCGTGCTGGCGGTCGCGGGGGCGCTCCGCGGGGGTGCGGGAGCGGTGCGGTACAGCGGGCCCGGGGCCGGCGCGGTGCTCGCCCGGTTCCCGGAGACCCTGGTGCACGCCGGTCCGCCGTCGAAGGCCGGACGGGTGCAGGCCTGGGTCGTCGGCCCGGGGCTGGGCGACTCCTCCGCGTCGGCGGAGGCCGTGGCCGACGTGCTGGCCGCGGAGGTCCCGGTGCTGGTCGACGCGGACGGACTGCGGCTGATGGACGCCGCGGCCGTGCGCGCGAGGACCGCCGCCACCGTCCTCACCCCGCACGCCGGTGAGGCCGCCGCCCTGCTCGGCACGGGGCGCGAGGAGGTCGAGGGCGGACGGCTCGCCGCCGTGCGGGAGCTGGCGGCCCGCTACCGCGCCACGGTGCTCCTGAAGGGCTCGACGACGCTCGTGGCGGAGCCCGGGGACACGCCCGTGCGGGTCAACCCGACCGGCACGCCCTGGCTGGCCACGGCGGGCAGCGGGGACGTGCTGTCCGGGCTGACCGGTTCGCTGCTGGCCGCGGGCCTCGCCGCCCACGACGCCGCGTCGGTCGGCGCCCATCTGCACGGTCTCGCGGCACGCCTGGCCTCGGACGGGGCACCGGTCGCCGCACAGGACGTCGCGGACGCCCTGCCGGCGGCGTGGCGGGACGTCCTGGCCTGATCCACGCTGGAAGGCACAGGCCTGAGCGACGGGAACGGGCGGTGACCGGACATGGGCAGCGGCAGCGGCATCCGCGTACGCAGGGTGTACGACCCGCCGGAGGACGACGACGGCACCCGCGTGCTGGTCGACCGGCTCTGGCCGCGCGGGATCTCGAAGGAGCGCGCGGCCGTCGACCTGTGGGCCAAGGACGTCACGCCGTCGGACGAGCTCCGGACCTGGTACCACGAGGACCGGTCGGGCGGCCGGTACGACGCCTTCGCGGACCGCTACCGCACCGAGCTCGGCGACCCCGCCCACACCGAGGCCGTCGAGACGCTGCTCGCGCTGCTGCGCAGGGGCGGCGCCGTCACCCTCGTCACGTCCGTGAAGGACGTCCCGGCCAGTCACGTCCCGGTCCTCGTCGGCCATCTGGAACATGCCCTCGACCACCGGTGACCGCCTCACCGGGCACAGGAGATCGAGAGCACAGGCGTACGGCTCTGAGACACTGGGCGCGATGAACGAGACAGCGACCCTGAGAGCCCGTGCCGAGATCGACCTCGCCGCACTGCGCGCCAACGTGCGCACGCTGCGCGCGCGGGCGTCCGGCGCGCAGCTCATGGCCGTGGTGAAGTCCGACGCGTACGGCCACGGGGCGGTGCCCTGCGCCCGGGCGGCCCGGGAGGCCGGCGCGGCCTGGCTGGGCACCGCCACCCCGCAGGAGGCGCTCGCCCTGCGGGCGGCCGGTATCGGCGGCCGGATCATGTGCTGGCTGTGGACCCCCGGCGGCCCCTGGCGCGAGGCGGTCGAGGCGGACATCGACGTCTCGGTCAGCGGGATGTGGGCGCTCGACGAGGTCGTCGCCGCCGCCACCCTCGCCGGGATCCCGGCCAGGGTCCAGCTCAAGGCGGACACCGGCCTGGGACGCAACGGCTGCCAGCCCGCAGACTGGCCCGCGCTCGTCTCGGCCGCCCGCGCCGCCGAGGACGCGGGCGTCCTGCGCGTCACCGGCCTCTGGTCACACTTCGCCTGTGCGGACGAGCCCGGCCACCCCTCGATCGCCGCCCAGCTGGACGTCTTCCACCACATGCTGGCGTACGCGGAGAAGGAGGGCGTCCGGCCCGAGGTGCGGCACATCGCCAACTCCCCGGCCACGCTCACGGTGCCCGAGTCGCACTTCGACCTCGTGCGCACCGGCATCGCGATGTACGGCATCTCGCCCAGCCCCGAGCTGGGCACCTCCGCCGACTTCGGGCTGCGTCCGGTCATGACGCTGGCCGCCTCGGTCGCCCTGGTCAAGCAGGTGCCTCCGGGGCACGGGATCAGCTACGGGCACCACTACACGACGCCCGCCGAGACGACGCTCGCCCTGGTGCCGGTCGGCTACGCGGACGGGATCCCCCGCCACGCCTCCGGCCGGGGCCCCGTCCTGATCGCGGGCGCCGTCCGCAGGATCGCGGGCCGGGTCGCGATGGACCAGTTCGTCGTCGACCTCGGAGGGGACACCCCCGCGGCGGGCACGGAAGCGGTGCTGTTCGGGCCGGGGGACCGGGGCGAGCCGAGCGCGGAGGACTGGGCGCGGGCGGCGGACACCATCGCGTACGAGATCGTCACACGCATCGGTGCGCGCGTCCCGCGCGTCCATCTCCACGAGGACTCCGGCAGGGACTGAGACCCCGGCCGGAGCGGGCCGCGGTCCGCCCCGGCCGACGACAGCGACGACAGCGACGAAGGAGCACGGCACGGTGAGCGAGACCAGCGCGGAGGACGTGGTGGCGACGGCGGCCGTCGCGGCGGCCGGCTGGCGCCGGGCGGGCGTCGCCGGGGCGGCGATAGGCGTCATCGCCGCGGGCGCGGCCGCCGGCGTCGCCGTCGAACGGCTCACCGTGGGCCGGGGCATGCGCAAGAAGGCCCGCCTCGCGCTGGACGCCTCCGGCCCGTACGGCTCCCTGCGGGGCCACCCCGGCCGGGCCCTCGCGGACGACGGCACCGAGCTGTACTACGAGGTCGACGAGATCGAACCGGACGGCGGGGCGAGCCGTGCGGGCGGACGCCCCGGACCGGGCACCCCCGCAGGCTCGGGGCCGCGCCGCCGCAGGCTCTTCGGCAGCAAGGACCCCGCACCGCTGACCGTCGTCTTCAGCCACGGCTACTGCCTGGGCCAGGACTCCTGGCACTTCCAGCGCGCCGCGCTGCGCGGGCTGGTCCGCACGGTGCACTGGGACCAGCGCAGCCACGGCCGGTCCGAGCGCGGCCGGGCGCAGGCCGAGGGCGTGCCGGTGGGTATCGACCAGCTGGGCCGCGACCTCAAGGCGGTCATCGACGCGGCGGCCCCCGAGGGACCGCTGGTGCTCGTCGGGCACTCCATGGGCGGCATGACGATGATGGCGCTCGCCGACCGCCACCCGGAGCTGGTCCGCGACCGGGTGGCCGCGGTCGCCTTCGTCGGGACGTCGAGCGGCAAGCTCGGCGAGGTGAACTTCGGCCTTCCGGTGGCCGGGGTGAACGCGGTGCGCCGGGTGCTGCCCGGGGTGCTCAAGGCGCTCGGCTCGCAGACGGAGTTGGTGGAGCGCGGCCGGCGGGCGACCGCCGACCTGTTCGCGGGGCTGATCAAGCGCTACTCGTTCGGGTCGAAGGACGTGGACCCGGCCGTCGCGCGGTTCGCCGAGCGGCTCATCGAGTCGACCCCGATCGATGTGGTCGCCGAGTTCTACCCGGCCTTCACCGAGCACGACAAGAGCGCGGCGCTGCCCGCCTTCCGTGGGATCCCGGTGCTGATCCTGGCCGGTGACAAGGACCTCGTGACACCCAGTTCGCACAGCGAGGCCATCGCGGACCAGCTGCCCGACGCGGAGCTGGTCATCGTGCCGGACGGGGGGCACCTGGTGATGCTGGAGCACCCCGAGACGGTGACCGACCGGCTCGCGGACCTGCTGGTGCGGATCGGAGCGGTTCCGGCCGGAGCGCGCTGATCCTCTACCGTTGGTCGGCATGGAAGCAGCGCACAACGGCCCGGTGGCCGACACCGTCGCACCGGGCACCGTCACCCTGGACGTCGCCGTCGAGTCCCCCGAAGAGATGAAGGAGCTGGGCCGCCGGATCGCCGGCGTGCTGGCCCCCGGCGACCTCGTGATGCTCACCGGTGAGCTCGGTGCGGGCAAGACCACCCTGACCCGGGGCCTCGGCGAGGGCCTCGGCGTCCGCGGGGCCGTGACCTCGCCGACCTTCGTCATCGCCCGGGTCCATCCGCCGCTGGGCGAGGGCCCCGCCCTGGTCCACGTCGACGCGTACCGCCTGGGCGGCGGGCTCGACGAGATGGAGGACCTGGACCTCGACGTGTCGCTGCCCGAGTCGGTGATCGTCGTCGAGTGGGGCGACGGCAAGGTCGAGGAGCTGTCGGACGACCGGCTGCGCGTGGTGATCGACCGCGCGGTGGGCGACACCGACGACGAGCGCCGCACGGTGACCCTGGTGGGGATCGGCGCGCGCTGGGCGTCCCTGGACACCGATCTGTCGGCACGCTGAGGGACGCCGGCCCGAGGCCGCTCCCGGCTCCGCTTCCCGACACTTTCCGACAGGGCGTCGGTAAAATGTTGCGCGGGGGAGCCCCGCCGTGGTCACATGGGGTACAGGGGCGGGTTAGGTGTACCTAACCACGTCTCTCACCGAAGCCCGAGGAGGCATCCATGCCGGCACCCGAGCGTGAAGTGCGGCCGCAGTCGTCGCAGGCGGAGCAGCCGCCGGTGTCCGCGGTGTCGATGAAGGACCTGCTGGCCTCCTGCGCGGCCGCGACGGCGGTGTCCACCCCGCCCCGCGACGCGGACGCCGATCCGGACGACACCGGTGACGCGCCGCCCCCCGCGGAGCGCGACGCGGCCTGATCCCGGCCGCCGCCCGGGACGCGGTACGCCCCGGGCCGCCTGCGGTCAGGTCAGGGGACGACGACGACCTTCGCGCCGACCGTGGCGAAGGTCCACATCTCGTCGCCGTCGGCCCGCTTCATCCGCACCCCGCCGGTCTTCATCGTGGGGTCGGGGCTCTGCATCGAGCCGTCCTGGGCGGCGCTGAAGCCCACGGACACGTCGTCGACGTTCGCGAAGCGCACCACGTGCTCGATCAGCACACCGTCGGAGCCCTTGATGGTGCCCGAGCGCGAGGACACCGTGTAGACACCCGGCAGCGGGCTCACCGAGCTCGGCATGACGGTGAACGTCCGGAGGGTCTTCTCCTTGTCGTCCACGAGCCAGACCCGCCGGTCCTTCAGCGCGTACACCACCCGGACACCCGTGTCGGAGTCCTCGGGGACCGCGTGCGGGTCCTTCGGCGGCGCCGGCTTCGACGAGGGAGCCGCCGGCGAGCTGGAGGGCCCGGCCGGAGCGGCGGTCAGGGAGTCGGGCGCGTTCGCCGACGCCTGGTAGGCGAGGAAACAGACCGCGGCCACCGCCGCGGCAGTGAGCCCGGCCACGATTCCCGAGCTGCCCCGTGCCACCGTGAGGTCCCCTTTCACCTGCATCCGTCGCATGTCGTACAAGCATTTACGTCGTACACGCGTATACCCGGCGACGGTACCAGCAGCGAGGAGGGAGCCCGGGACGCTGCACGGGCCGCCGTGGCCCGGTCGGCGGAGCCGTAGGCTGTTCGCGTGCTGCTGCTCGCCATGGATACCGCCACCCCCGCCGTCACCGTCGCCCTCCACGACGGGACCTCCGTCGTCGCCGAGACCGGCCAGGTCGACGCCCGCAGGCACGGGGAACTGCTGCTGCCCGCCGTGCACCGGGTCCTCGCCGAGGCCGGGGTCAAGCTCGACGCCGTGACCGACGTGGCCGTCGGGGTCGGCCCCGGCCCGTACACCGGGCTGCGCGTCGGGCTCGTCACCGCCGCGACCTTCGGCTCCGCGCTGTCCGTGCCGGTGCACGGCGTGTGCACCCTCGACGCCCTGGCGTACGCCGCCGGACCGGAGGGCCCCTTCGCCGTCGCCACCGACGCGCGGCGCAAGGAGGTCTACTGGGCGCGCTACACCGACCCCCGCACCCGGGACGGCGACCCCTCCGTCGACCGGCCCGCCGACATCGCCGAGCGGCTCGCCGGACTGCCCGTCGCCGGTGCGGGCGCGCTCCTCTACCCCGAGGCCTTCCCGGACGCCCGCGGCCCGGAGCACGTCTCCGCCGCCGCGCTCGCCGCCCTGGCCGTCGAACGGCTCGCCGCCGGCGTCGCGCTGCTGCCGCCCCAGCCGCTCTACCTGCGAAGGCCCGACGCCCAGGTCCCGAAGAACTACAAGGTGGTCACCCCCCAGTGACCGCCACGACCGCTGTGCTGCGCGAGATGCGCTGGTGGGACATCGAGCCGGTGCTGGAGCTGGAACACGAGCTCTTCCCCGACGACGCCTGGTCGGCCGGCATGTTCTGGTCCGAACTCGCCCGCACCCGCGGACCCCGGGCCACCCACCACTACGTCGTCGCCGAGGACCCCGCCGACGGGAGGGTCGTCGGCTACGCAGGCCTGGCCTCGGCCGGCGACCTCGCCGACGTCCAGACCATCGCGGTCGGCCGCAGCCGGTGGGGCACCGGCCTCGGCTCCGAACTGCTGACCGACCTGCTGCGGCACGCCACCGCCCTCGAATGCACCGCGGTGCTGCTGGAGGTCCGTGTCGACAACACCCGCGCCCAGAAGCTCTACGAACGCTTCGACTTCGAACCCATCGGCTTCCGCAGGGGCTACTACCAGCCGGGCAACATCGACGCACTCGTCATGCGCCTGACCGTACAAGGAACAGAGACAGACTGATGGCTGACGAACCGCTCGTACTCGGCATCGAGACCTCCTGCGACGAGACCGGTGTCGGCATCGTGCGCGGCACGACGCTCCTCGCCGACGCCGTCGCCTCCAGCGTCGACACACACGCACGCTTCGGCGGCGTCGTACCCGAGATCGCCTCCCGCGCCCACCTGGAGTCGATGGTCCCCACCATCGAGCGCGCCCTCGGGGACGCCGGGATCAGCGCCCGCGACCTCGACGGCATCGCGGTCACGGCCGGCCCCGGACTCGCCGGGGCGCTGCTCGTCGGGGTCTCGGCCGCCAAGGCGTACGCCTACGCCCTGGACAAGCCGCTGTACGGGGTGAACCACCTCGCCTCGCACATCTGTGTCGACCAGCTGGAGCACGGCCCGCTGCCCGAGCCGACGATGGCGCTCCTGGTGAGCGGCGGCCACTCCTCGCTGCTGCTGGCCCCGGACATCACCAACGACGTACGGCCGCTGGGCGCGACCATCGACGACGCGGCGGGCGAGGCCTTCGACAAGATCGCCCGGGTACTGGACCTCGGCTTCCCCGGCGGCCCGGTGATCGACCGGCTGGCCAGGGAGGGCGACCCGAAGGCCATCGCCTTCCCGCGCGGACTGAGCGGCTCGCGGGACCCCGCGTACGACTTCTCCTTCTCCGGCCTCAAGACCTCGGTGGCGCGCTGGATCGAGGCGAAGCGCGCGGCGGGCGAGGACGTCCCCGTCCGGGACGTGGCGGCGTCCTTCCAGGAGGCCGTCGTCGACGTCCTCACCCGCAAGGCCGTCCGGGCCTGCAAGGACGAGGGCGTGGACCACCTGATGATCGGCGGCGGTGTCGCGGCCAACTCGCGGCTCCGGGCGCTCGCCGAGGAGCGGTGCGCGAAGGCCGGGATCAGGCTGCGGGTCCCGAGGCCCGGGCTCTGCACGGACAACGGGGCGATGGTCGCCGCCCTCGGCGCGGAGATGGTCGCGCGCAACCGCCCGGTGTCGGACCTCGGCCTCTCGGCGGACTCCTCGCTGCCGGTCACCGAGACCCATGTGCCGGGTGCGCACAGCCACGCGCACGGCCATGACCACGTGCACGAGATCAGCAAGGACAACCTCTACTCATGACCGTCGCCCTGATGTGGGAGGCCCGCGCCGCCGAGGGCCGGGGCGCGGAGCTGCTGGCGTGGGCCGGGGCGAGGGCGGCCGAGCTGGCCCCCCGGCCGCTGCGCGGCGAGCTGCTGCGCGCCCCGCAGGACCGGGTGCTCGTGCTGACCTGGTGGGACGCGGCGTACGACGACGAGCTCCCGGAGCTGCCGGAGCCGGACGCCGGGCTGGTCACCCGCGCCGTGCACCGCTGGCGCTTCGAGTCCCTCGGTCCGGCGGGCGGCTGATCCGGACCGGGCGCCTCCCGGAACCCCGGGCCGGTGTGCGCGTGTCCCGATGAGTTCCGGGTCCTGCCGGGGTCTACCTTGCACAGCGTCCCGCGGAGCGGCGCGCCGAGTGGAGGAGAGAGACCATGCAGAAGATCAGGCCCTGTCTGTGGTTCGACGGCCAGGCCCGGGAGGCCGCGGAGTTCTACGTGTCCGTCTTCGGCGGCGACTCCCGCATCGTCGAGGTCACCCGCACCACGGACGCCGCGCCGGGGGAGACCGGCACCGTCCTGACGGTGGAGTTCGTCCTCGCGGGCCAGGAGTACCTCGGTCTCAACGGCGGCCCCCAGTTCCGGTTCAGCGAAGCGGTCTCGCTCAGTGTGGACTGCGTGGACCAGGCGGAGGTCGACCGGCTGTGGGAGCGGCTCACCGAGGGCGGTGAGGAGAGCATGTGCGGGTGGCTGAAGGACCGGTACGGCCTGTCCTGGCAGATCGTCCCGCGCGCCCTGCCCGAGCTGCTCGGCGGCCCCGACCGGGCCCGGGCGGACCGGGCGATGAAGGTGATGACGGGGATGCGGAAGCTGGACGTGCAGGCCCTGCTGGACGCCTGACCCGAACCCCGCACGGCGCGTGCCGCACGCCGTGCGCGGGCGGGGCGACGGGCGCACCCTGGAGACAGGAGATCCCGGGAGGTGACCGTCATGATGGAGACCACCGTCGGATGGCATGTCGAGCTGGAGTTCGAGGAGGACAGCCACCGGACCCGTGCCGCCGCGATGGTGCGGCTGAGCGACGGGACCGAGGTGCGGGCGCACGGCTACGCCAGCCGTCACCCCACCGACGCGCAGCAGCCACGGGTGGGCGAGGAGATCGCCGGGGCCCGTGCGCTCAACGAACTGGCGATGAGGCTGCTCACCAAGGCGCACGACGAGATCGACGAGGCGGCGGGCCGGACGTCCTACCCGCTGACCTGACCCGCACCGCCGGGCCACCGCGAGCCCGCCGTGGGGCCGGGGCGGCGCGGGGGAGCGGGGTGCGGGCTCGGTAACCTCGGAGCCATGCCCAGCAGTTCACCGCTCCCGCCGCCGCCCCCGCCCGTCGGAATACGTTCCTGGCCCGACCGGGACGCCCTGCTGAGGGACCGGGCGGTGGTGCTCGGTGAACTGGTCACGGGGTTCATCGGGCCCGCACGGCTCGGGATCCTGTGGATGTGGGCGGGTACCGCCGCGTTCGGCTGGTCCCTGGTGGGAGCCGCCTGGCTCATGTTCGAGGACGCCCTCGGCGCGTTCGACGCGATCCCGGGCGTCTTCTGCCTCGCGGGCGGCGCCGCACTGCTCGTCCCCGCCGTCGTCCTCCTCGCCGTCGGCGCGGCCCGGGACCTGCGGATCCACCGGCTGCTCGTGGCGTGGGGCGGTCTGGACCGCGATCCGGCGTGGGACGCTCCGCTGCGCAGGCCGCGGGCGAGCCTCGCCTGGCTGCTGACCTCGTTCCCGCTCTGCGCGGTGGGCCTGTTCGCCTGTGTCGCCGTCCCGGCGACCGCCCGGGCCGGCGAGCAGACGTACGGTCTGGTGGCCCTGCTGATGGGGCTCGGATTCCTCGCGTGGCTGACCGGACTGACCGGCCTCGTCAAGGCGTTCGCCCACCGCCGCTGGGTGCTCCGGGTGCTCGCCGGGGCGCCGGCCGCGGTGGACGCCTGATCAGGGCCGTGCGACCGGCTGCCCGATCAGCATCGTCGGGGCCCCGGCCACCCGGGTCAGGAACACCGTGGCCGCGTGCGGTCCCTGGAGCTTCATCCTGCGCCGCAGCTCCTCGGGTTCGACCGCCGAGCCGCGCTTCTTGACGGTCAGGACCCCCACCCGGCGCTCCCTCAGCAGCGCCTTCAGCTTCTTCGTGTTGAAGGGCAGCTGATCGGTGATCTCGTAGCCGGAGACGGCGTCCGAGGCGTACTCCCGCTCACTCGTGACGTACGCGATCGTCTCGTCGATCAGCCGCCCGCCGCACGCCTCCGCGATCCGGGCCACCAGATGGGCGCGGATGACGGCGCCGTCCGGCTCGTACAGATACCGGCCCACGGGACCGACCGGCGGGGCGGGCGGCCGGCCCCCGGAGACGAGGGTCGTGCCGGACGGCAGCAGCGTCGCCCGGAACGCTCCGGGTGTGAAGCCCTCGCCGAACCACAGCACGGCCTCCTTCACGTCGCCGCCGTCCGAGATCCACTCGGCCTCGGCCTGCGGCGCGATCGCCTCGTGCGGGACACCGGGGGCGATCTTCAGCGCGGCGCGCGGCGCCGCCAGCGCGGCCCCGGTCGCCCAGGAGAGCGGCGGCGAGTAGGCCTCGGGGTCGAAGATCCTGCCCCGCCCGCCGCGCCGCGCCGGGTCGACGAAGACGGCGTCGTACGGGGAGGTGTCGATCCCGGTGACATCGGCGCACCGCACCTCGACGCGGTCCTGGAGACCCAGCGCCTCGGCGTTGGCACGGGCCACCTGCGCGGTGAGCGGGTCGCGGTCCACGGCCAGCACCGAGATGCCCGCCCGGGCCAGGGCGATCGCGTCGCCGCCGATACCGCAGCACAGGTCGGCCACGCTCCGTACACCGAGCGCCGCGAACCGCCCGGCACGGTGGCCGGCGACGGAGCTGCGGGTGGCCTGCTCCACGCCGTTCGGGGTGAAGAACATGCGGTACGCGTCCTCCGCCCCGAACTTCGCCACCGCGCGCTGCCGCAGCCGCGCCTGGCCGAGGGCCGCCGACACCAGGGCGGCGGGATGGGTGCGGCGCAGCCGGGTCGCGGTCGCCAGTTCCCGGGCCGGGTCGTGGTCGCGCAGCTCGTCCAGGAGCGCGGCGCCCTCGGGGGTGCGCAGGGAGGCGAAGTCGGCGAGCGGACCGGCGGGACCGGTCCGGTCGGCGGGGGGAAGAGCGTTCACGGATCCATTGTGAGCCAGCCGGGCGACGCACCCGGCCCCCCGGAGGTGTCGCGGTCGGCGGCCCGTGCCGCGGTGGCAGGATGCGGCGCCATGCAGCTAGTAAGACAAAAACACAAAAGAACGGCGAGACCGCACAGAACGGTCTCTGCGGTCCTCGTCGCCCTGATGATCGGAGCGGTCGCCTCCGGGTGCGCCGACGGTGCGGACGAAGGGGCCGGAAGCCCTCCGGAACCGGCCGCCGGGCAGCCGGGAGCCGCCGCCGGGAAGGCGCCCGCCGCGGCCGAGGCCGAGGCCCGGCGGCTCAAGCGGGAGCTGGCCGCCCGCGTCGCCGTCGCGCGGAAGTGGGGGCTGGCGAAGGTGCCGCTCACCGCCCCCGCGCCGCCCGCCGTGAAGCCGCGGATCACCACCCGCAAGGGATTCGAGGTGGAGGGCGGGGAGACGCTGCCGCCGGTCTTCACCACCGTGCCCACCAAGGAGCGCATCGTCTTCCTGACGATGGACGACGGGGCGGAGAAGGACCCCGAGCTGCTGCGGATGATGACCGAGCTGAAGATCCCGTACAGCGCCTTCCTCAGCGACTACGTGGTCAGTGACGACTACGGCTACTTCAAGGACATGCAGGAGAGGGGGGTCACCCTCAACAACCACACGCTGAACCACCGGTACCTCCCGGGGCTCTCGAAGGAGGAGCAGCGGCGGGAGATCTGCGGCGAACAGGACAAGATCCAGAAGCACTTCGGGAAGCGCCCCACCCTCCTGCGGCCGCCGTACGGCAACTACAACGGCGACACCCTGCGCGTCGCCCGGTCCTGCGGCATCAAGGCCGTCCCCCTCTGGGCGGCCGAGGCCTTCCCGGACCACATGGAGTGGCGCGAGTGGGACCAGGACCTGCACCCCGGTGACATCATCCTCACCCACTTCCGGGGCGAGGAGGACTGGAAGGGGTCCATGGCGGACATGATCCGCCGCGTCATGAAGACCGTCACGGACAAGGGGTACGCCGTGGCCAGGCTGGAGGACTACGTCTGACGGGTCCGCGGCGGCGCGGGCGCGGACCTCGTGACGGGGCGTCCGCTCGGCCCGCGCCGCCGTCGGCCGCTGACGGCGCCGCCCGGCCCGTACTCCCCGGTGCCGCTCCCGAGCCCTGCGGCGCCGCCCGCGCCGCCCTCGGTCCCTTGTGCCGCCCACGCCTTCCGGTGCGTCCGCGCGGCCCTCGGCCCCTCGCGCCGTCCGTCCCCCGGTGCCGACCGGGCCTCCCGCGGTCCGCCGTCCGGTCCGGGCCGTTCTCCTCGTCCGGGCCGGAACGCCGCGGCCCTCTCCCGCGTTGACCGGGCGTGCGCCGGTCCCGCGACGCCACGCGAGGGTGGTGAATTGGCACTCCGCTTGACCGAGTGCTAATCGCGGTCATAGTCTCAGTGCTGGCACTCCCCGAGGGAGAGTGCCAGCACCACTGTGCGACAGGGCAGGTCCGGCACCCGCGACGACGGATCGACCTGGTCGCCACCCACAGACTGTTAAACCCCGTGAGATCTCCGAAGGGGGAGACCGGATCGTGTCGACCACCAGCTCCAAGGTTGCGATCAAGCCGCTCGAGGACCGCATTGTGGTCCAGCCGCTCGACGCCGAGCAGACCACGGCTTCCGGCCTGGTCATTCCGGACACCGCCAAGGAGAAGCCCCAGGAGGGCGTCGTCCTGGCCGTGGGCCCGGGCCGCTTCGAGAACGGCGAGCGCCTTCCGCTCGACGTCAAGACCGGCGACGTCGTGCTGTACAGCAAGTACGGCGGCACCGAGGTGAAGTACAACGGCGAGGAGTACCTCGTCCTCTCGGCGCGCGACGTTCTCGCGATCGTCGAGAAGTAGTTCACCCACGTTTGCTTCTGTTCTGCGCCCCTGGCCCCCTGCGAAATAACTAGCCGGGCGGCGAGGGGCGCAGTTCGTTTGAGAGGACAGCTCAGCCCATGGCGAAGATTCTGAAGTTCGACGAGGACGCCCGTCGCGCCCTTGAGCGCGGCGTCAACAAGCTTGCCGACACGGTGAAGGTGACGATCGGCCCGAAGGGCCGCAACGTCGTCATCGACAAGAAGTTCGGCGCCCCCACCATCACCAACGACGGTGTCACCATCGCGCGCGAGGTCGAGCTCGACGACCCGTACGAGAACCTCGGTGCCCAGCTGGTGAAGGAGGTGGCGACCAAGACCAACGACGTGGCGGGTGACGGCACCACCACCGCCACCGTGCTCGCCCAGGCCCTCGTACGCGAAGGCCTGCGCAACGTCGCTGCGGGCGCGTCCCCGGCCGCCCTGAAGAAGGGCATCGACGCCGCCGTGAAGGCCGTGTCCGAGGACCTCCTCGCGACCGCCCGCCCGATCGACGACAAGGCCGACATCGCCGCCGTGGCCGCGCTCTCCGCGCAGGACCCGCAGGTCGGCGAGCTCATCGCGGACGCGATGGACAAGGTCGGCAAGGACGGTGTCATCACCGTCGAGGAGTCCAACACCTTCGGCCTGGACCTCGAGTTCACCGAGGGCATGGCCTTCGACAAGGGGTACCTGTCCCCGTACATGGTGACCGACCAGGAGCGTATGGAGGCCGTCCTCGACGACCCGTACATCCTGATCCACCAGGGCAAGATCGGCTCCATCCAGGAGCTGCTCCCGCTCCTGGAGAAGGTCATCCAGGCCGGCAGCTCCAAGCCGCTGCTGATCATCGCCGAGGACGTCGAGGGCGAGGCGCTCTCCACCCTCGTCGTCAACAAGATCCGCGGCACCTTCAACGCCGTCGCGGTGAAGGCTCCGGGCTTCGGCGACCGCCGCAAGGCCATGCTCGGTGACATCGCCACCCTCACCGGTGCGACCGTCATCGCCGAGGAGGTCGGCCTCAAGCTCGACCAGGCCGGTCTGGACGTGCTCGGCACGGCCCGCCGCGTCACCGTCTCCAAGGACGACACGACCATCGTCGACGGCGGCGGCGACTCCGCCGACGTCAAGGGCCGCGTCAACCAGATCAAGGCCGAGATCGACGCCACGGACTCCGACTGGGACCGCGAGAAGCTCCAGGAGCGCCTCGCGAAGCTGGCCGGCGGCGTGTGCGTGATCCGTGTCGGTGCCGCCACCGAGGTGGAGCTCAAGGAGAAGAAGCACCGTCTGGAGGACGCCATCTCCGCGACCCGCGCCGCGGTCGAGGAGGGCATCGTCTCCGGTGGTGGCTCCGCTCTGGTGCACGCCGTCAAGGTGCTGGACGGAAACCTCGGCAAGACCGGCGACGAGGCCACGGGTGTCGCGGTCGTGCGCCGCGCCGCCGTCGAGCCGCTCCGCTGGATCGCCGAGAACGCGGGCCTCGAGGGCTACGTCATCACCTCGAAGGTCTCCGACCTCGACAAGGGTCAGGGCTTCAACGCCGCGACCGGTGAGTACGGCGACCTGGTGAAGGCCGGCGTCATCGACCCGGTCAAGGTCACCCGCTCCGCCCTGGAGAACGCCGCGTCCATCGCGTCGCTGCTGCTCACGACCGAGACCCTGGTCGTCGAGAAGCCGGCCGAGGAAGAGGCCGACGCCGCCCACGGCGGCCACGGCCACTCCCACTAGTACGCCCGGCACGCAGCACCGAGGCCCGGTACCCCCGTCGCGGGGGCACCGGGCCTCGGTGTTCTCCGGGGGACCGCCGCGCCGGGCGCGGACCGGTGAGCCTCGGCCCCTTCCGCGCGGGGGCGGGGCGAAGCGCGCGGCCCGCGGGTGCCGCGGGTCGCCCGGGTCCGTGCAGCCCACAGCGTCGCGGGCGCCCCGGTCCGGCCTACTCGGGACCGTACGTCCGGCCCGCGCGGGTGGTGACACCGCCGAGCAGGCTGCGGGGCGTCAGCTTCACCAGGCCCATCAGCGCCTTGTAGCGCGGGTCCGGGATCGACACGGACCTGCCCCGGGCCAGGTCCTCCAGGGCCGCGGCCACCAGCTTGTCCGCGTCGAGCCACATCCAGTCCGGGATGTTGCCCGTCCCCATGCCGGCCCGCTCGTGGAACTCGGTCCGTACGAAGCCGGGGCACAGCGCCATCAGCCGCACTCCCGTACCCGCCAGGTCCTTCGCCGCGCCCTGGGTGAACTGCACGACCCACGCCTTCGACGCCCCGTACGTCCCGCGCGGCAGGAAGGCGGCGACCGAGGCCACGTTGACCACCCCGCCGCGCCCGCGCTCCCGCATCGAGCCCGCCGCGGCCGAGGTCAGTCGCAGCACCGCCTCGCAGTGCACCTTCAGCATCGTCAGCTCGTCGGCGACGGACACGTCCAGATAGCGGCCCTTGTTCCCGAAGCCGGCGTTGTTGACCAGCAGGTCGACCGGGCTCACCCGGTCCGTCAGCCGGGCGGCGACCGCTTCGATCCCGGCATCCGTGGACAGGTCGGCCGTCAGCACCTCGGCCTCGATGCCGTGCCGGTCGTGCAGCTCCGTGGCCTGGGCCCGCAGCCGCTCGGTGTCGCGGGCAGCCAGCACCAGATTGTGCCCGTCACCCGCGAGCCGCCGTGCGAAGGCGGCCCCGATCCCCGCCGTCGCGCCCGTAATCAGTGCAGTCGTCATAGGCGGCACGTTAGCGTCCGCCCGAACGGGGTACCGACCCGCACACATCCCGGGCGGAAGACCCTCAGGAGGAGAGCCCCCGCTTCTCCACCCACGCCCGCGCCGCCCGCAGCGTCTCCGTGTGCAGCGCGTCCCCCGCGTCGAGCAGCCGGGGCAGCAGCTCCCGCTCCGTGGTCGTCGCCCGGAACTCCAGGGCCGCGGTGATGTCGTGGCCCGGCACGTGCACCACCTCGACCGGATCCCCGGAGCGGATCGTGCCCGGCTCGATCACCCGGAGGTACGCGCCCGTCGCCCCCTCGCGCGTGAACCGCTTCACCCAGCCCCGCTCGCCCAGGTGCCCGGCGAACGTACGGCAGGGGATGCGGCCCGCCGTGACCTCCAGGACCAGCGCGTCGCCGATCCGCCAGCGCTCCCCGATCCGTGCGCGGCTCACCTCGATCCCGAGCGTCGTGAGGTTCTCGCCGAACGCGCCGTTGGGCAGGGGACGGCCGAGCCGCTCCTCCCAGGCGTCCAGCTCCTCACGGGCGTACGCGTACACCGCCTGGTCGGTACCGCCGTGGTGGCGCAGGTCGCACACCGCGTCACCGGCCAGACCGCTGCCGCCGGTGCCCTTCGGGCCCGGGTCGTCCACCCGCACCGGGGCGTCGGACGGCTGCTTGCCGATCCCGGTGAGGCCGTCGGCCGCGTCGGAGTGCGCGGAGGGGGTGGGACGGCCGAGATTCACGGTGAGCACCTTCATGAACAGTCAGGTTAGCCGCGCGGTTCTCAAAGGTGCTCATGATTATTCGGCTGATTCTGCAAGCGTCCCTTATGGTTGAAGGGTGATCGAAGCCCGTCATCTCCGTGTCCTGCGCGCCGTGGCCACCACCGGTTCCTTCTCCGCCGCCGCCCGCGAGCTCGGCTGCACCCAGCCCGCCGTCAGCCAGCAGATGAAGGCACTGGAGACCTCGGCGGGCACCCCGCTGCTGATCCGCACCGGCCGCGAGATGCGCCTCACCCAGGCGGGTGAGGCGCTGGTGCGGCACGCCTCCGGCATCCTCGCCGGACTCACCGCCGCCGAGGAGGAGGTCGCCGCGATCGCCGGACTGCGGGCCGGCCGGGTCCGGCTGGTGTCCTTCCCCAGCGGCAGCTCCACCCTGGTGCCCGGCGCCCTCGCCGCCCTCCGCGCCGCGCACCCCGGCACCCAGGTCTCCCTCGTCGAGGCGGAACCGCCGCGTTCGGTGGAGATGCTGCGCGACGGCGACTGCGACATCGCCCTCGCCTTCCGCTACGGCACGGTCACCGGCGAATGGGACGACCTGGTCGTGCGCCCGCTGCTCAGGGACCGGCTGATCGGCCTGGTGCCCGAGGGGCACCGGCTGGCGGACAAGGACGCGGTGGGCATCGGGGAACTCGCCGACGAACCCTGGATCGCCGGCTGCCCGCGCTGCAGGCGCCAGCTGGTGGAGGTCTGCGCGACCTCCGGCTTCACCCCCCGGATCGACTTCGCCACCGACGACTACCCGGCGGTGATCGGACTCGTGGGCGCCGGGCTCGGCGTCGCCGTCCTGCCCGGCCTGGCTCTCGAATCGGTACGCCCCAAGGGGGCGCGCACCGTGACGGTGGAGCCCGCCGTGGAACGTGAGGTCGTCGCCCTCACCCTGCCCGACCTCGCCCGGGTCCCCGCGGTGGCGGCCACCCTGGACCAGCTGTCCCTGGCCGCCACGCGCTGACCCCGCCGCACCCGGTGCGAGTACGGCGGCGGGGCGTCCGCAGTGGAGGAACGTTTCTGCGTCAGACGGTCCGTCCGGGGCGTCAGGTGCGGCCGGACTCCTGCGGCGGTCCCGAGTGGGCGGAGATCAGACGGTTGCGGGCGCGGCCCATGAGCTCCTCGCGCTCGTCCTCGGTCAGGCCGCCCCAGACGCCGTAGGGCTCCCGGACCGCGAGCGCGTGCGCCGCGCACTCGGCGCGCACCGGGCAGCGCATGCAGACCTCTTTCGCCGAGGTCTCACGGGCGCTCCTGGCCGCTCCGCGCTCGCCTTCGGGGTGGAAGAAGAGCGAACTGTCGACCCCGCGGCAGGCTGCCAGCAGCTGCCAGTCCCACAGGTCCGCGTTGGGTCCTGGAAGGCGGGAGAAATCTGCCATTGCGTGTCCCCTCGAAACCCTTGCTGGTTCGGAAACGGCATGTCGGCCGTCGCCGCTCGTCACTGCTCGACGGTGACCTGAGTCCCGACGGTACATCTACGGTCTTAGTAGATGTAAATATGACTGATGGCGAATCTAGCCATAGACGCCACCAAAAGGGAAGAAAACCCGCTAAATGGGGCAGGTCGAAGAGTGGAAGATCGATTGACGGGTGAACGATCCCGTGTCGCTCTCCTCCGTGAACGACCCCTCACTTAGAGTGCCGAACCGGATGCTTCGGCCCGTAACTCTTTCGAGTGACCGTCGTTGATGAGGGGGAGGCGGTTGACGCAGAACGAGCTCGGGCAGATGTCCGAGGGGGTCGACCGCACAGGTGACGACTTGTATCAGCCTGGAGGCTCAAGGTGACGCGCATCAGCTGCGGAGGACGGTCATGACATCCGTCCTCGTCTGCGACGACTCCCCGCTTGCCCGAGAAGCGCTCCGCCGGGCGGTTGCGACCGTGCCCGGTGTCGAGCGCGTGACGACCGCGGCCAACGGCGAGGAAGTCCTCCGCCGCTGGGGGGCCGATCGTTCGGATCTGATTCTGATGGACGTACGCATGCCCGGCCTGGGGGGTGTGGAGACGGTCCGGCGGCTGCTCTCTGCGGACCCCGGGGCCAGGATCATCATGCTGACCGTCGCCGAGGACCTGGACGGGGTCGCCCTCGCGGTCGCCGCCGGAGCCCGCGGCTATCTCCACAAGGACGCCTCGCGCGCCGAGCTGCGGGCGACCGTCACCCAGGCGCTCGCCGACCCGACCTGGCGGCTGGCCCCGCGCCGGCTGCGGTCCGCGGAGATGGGCGCGGCGCCCACGCTCACGGCGCGGGAGATCCAGGTGCTCGAAGGCATGAGCCACGGCCGGTCCAACGCCGAGATCGGACGCGAGCTGTTCCTCTCCGAGGACACCGTGAAGACCCACGCGCGCCGTCTGTTCAAGAAGCTCGGGGCGTCGGACCGCGCGCACGCCGTCGCACTCGGCTTCCGCTGGGGCCTCGTCCGCTGACGCCGCCGCGCGGCCGGTAGCCGTGCGATCCCGTCCGCACGCCGGCGGACGGGGCGACGGTGGCGGCGGACCCGCGGCCGGGTCGTCCCCATCAGCGCTGTGTGACGCTTCCCGGCCGATGCCGCATCCTTGGGGTGGTGGAGTTCCTCGGGGAACATTCGGTCGAGCGGAAGGGGAGGGCGCAGGACATGACATCCGGCGCACCCGCTCAGAACGCAGGGGCACGCACGCACCACGCCGACGGCGCACCGGCGGACGCCTCCGCCGGGCGCCCCGACGCGCCCGCCGGCGGTGCGGGCGCCGCCGCTGATAACGCTTCGGTGCACAACCCGGGACGCGATGGCGCGGATCGGACGGCGCCGGGGCACCATGGTCCGATGCGTGAGGACGGGACGACGGTGATCGGTGCTCTGGTGCACCAGGCCGTCGACGGTGACGCGCAGGCCACCCACGACCTGCTGGCACACGTCCACCCCCTCGCCCTGCGCTACTGCAGGTCCCGGCTGAACCGGCTGCCCGGTGACGCCCGTCACTTCGTGGAGGACCTGGCACAGGAGGTCTGCGTCGCGGTGCTGATGGCGCTGCCCAGGTACAAGGACACCGGCCGGCCCTTCGAGGCCTTCGTCTTCGCCATCGCGGGCCACAAGGTCGCCGATCTCCAGCGCGCCGCGATGCGGCACCCCGGTTCGACGGCCGTGCCCTCGGACGAGATGCCGGAACGCCCCGACGACTCGCTCGGCCCCGAGGAGCGGGCCCTGCTCAGCAGCGACGCCGCCTGGGCGAAGAAGCTCCTCGCCAATCTTCCGGAGAACCAGCGGGAGCTGCTGGTCCTCCGGGTCGCGGTCGGACTGACCGCCGAGGAGACCGGGCAGATGCTCGGGATGTCCCCCGGCGCCGTCCGGGTCGCCCAGCACCGTGCGCTGAGCAGACTGCGGGCCCTCGCGGGCCAGTGACGACCGGTCCGGCGGACTCCGGCGGTGTGGAGGATGCCACAGAACCGCCAGGTGATCTTGCTCGTGGAATGAGACACCCCGCGAGGCCGTTAGCATGGACATCCGCACCGATCAAGGCCATTTGGGGAAGGTGTCATGACTGCAAACGTCGACGGAGTGCCTGAGAAGTTCGCGACGCTCGGGCTGACATACGACGACGTGCTGCTGCTGCCGGGCGCGTCCGAGGTCCTGCCCAACGCGGTCGACACCTCGTCCCTCATCTCGCGCAACGTGCGGGTGAACATCCCCCTGCTGTCGGCCGCCATGGACAAGGTGACCGAGGCGCGGATGGCCATCGCCATGGCCCGTCAGGGCGGCGTCGGCGTGCTGCACCGCAACCTCTCCATCGAGGACCAGGTCAACCAGGTCGACCTGGTCAAGCGGTCCGAGTCGGGGATGGTCACCGACCCGATCACCGTGAACCCCGACGCCACGCTGGGCGAGGCGGACGCGCTCTGCGCGAAGTTCCGCATCAGCGGGGTGCCGGTCACCGACCCCGCGGGCAAGCTCCTCGGCATCGTGACCAACCGTGACATGGCCTTCGAGTCGGACCGGTCGCGCCAGGTGCGCGAGGTCATGACGCCGATGCCGCTCGTCACCGGACGCGTCGGCATCTCCGGCGTGGAGGCCATGGAGCTGCTGCGCCGCCACAAGATCGAGAAGCTGCCGCTGGTCGACGACGCGGGCGTCCTCAAGGGCCTCATCACGGTCAAGGACTTCAAGAAGGCCGAGCAGTACCCGAACGCCGCCAAGGACGCCGAAGGCCGTCTGCTCGTCGGCGCGGCCGTCGGAGCCAGCCCCGAGGCGCTGGACCGCGCGCAGGCGCTGGCGTCCGCCGGGGTCGACTTCCTGATCGTCGACACCTCGCACGGGCACAACCGCAACGCCCTCGACTGGATGGCGAAGATCAAGTCGAGCGTCGGCATCGACGTCATCGGCGGCAACGTCGCCACCCGCGACGGCGCCCAGGCGCTGGTCGACGCCGGTGTCGACGGGGTGAAGGTCGGCGTCGGCCCCGGCTCGATCTGCACCACCCGCGTGGTCGCCGGCATCGGTGTCCCGCAGGTCACCGCGATCTACGAGGCGGCCCTCGCGGCCCGCGCCGCGGGCGTCCCGGTGATCGGCGACGGCGGCCTCCAGTACTCCGGTGACATCGGCAAGGCGCTGTCCGCCGGAGCCGACAGCGTGATGCTGGGCAGCCTCCTGGCCGGCTGCGAGGAGTCCCCGGGTGAGCTGATGTTCATCAACGGCAAGCAGTTCAAGTCGTACCGCGGCATGGGCTCGCTGGGCGCCATGCAGTCCCGCGGCCAGGGGCGGTCGTACTCCAAGGACCGCTACTTCCAGGCCGAGGTCGCCTCGGACGACAAGCTCGTGCCCGAGGGCATCGAGGGGCAGGTGCCCTACCGCGGCCCGCTGGCCAACGTCCTGCACCAGCTCGTCGGCGGCCTCCGCCAGACCATGGGATACGTCGGCGCCGCGACCGTCGACGAGATGGAGAGCAAGGGCCGCTTCGTCCGGATCACCTCGGCGGGTCTCAAGGAGAGCCACCCGCACGACATCCAGATGACGGTGGAAGCACCGAACTACAGCAGGAAGTAAGGCATCAGCGCAGGTGAGGGGCGGACCGGTGTTCCCGGGACCGCCCCTCACGCGTGCGTCGGGGATACTGGTCAGCGCAGACGTAGAGGAAAGGCCACACCATCGTGACTGAGATCGAGATCGGGCGCGGCAAGCGCGGCCGCAGGGCTTACGCGTTCGACGACATCGCTGTCGTGCCGAGCCGGCGCACCCGTGACCCGAAGGAGGTCTCGATCGCCTGGCAGATCGACGCCTACCGTTTCGAGCTGCCGTTCCTGGCCGCGCCCATGGACTCGGTGGTCTCCCCGCAGACCGCCATCCGCATCGGTGAGCTGGGCGGCCTCGGTGTCCTCAACCTCGAAGGGCTGTGGACCCGGCACGCCGACCCGCAGGCCCTGCTCGACGAGATCGCCGAGATGCCCGTCGAGACCGCCACCCGGCGGCTCCAGGAGATCTACTCCGCCCCCATCCAGGAGGAGCTGATCGGACAGCGCATCAAGGAGGTGCGCGACTCCGGTGTCGTCACCGCCGCCGCGCTCTCCCCGCAGCGCACCGCGCAGTTCTCCAAGGCCGTCGTCGACGCGGGCGTGGACATCTTCGTCATCCGCGGCACGACGGTCTCCGCCGAGCACGTCTCCGGCGCCGCCGAACCGCTCAACCTGAAGCAGTTCATCTACGAGCTGGACGTCCCGGTGATCGTCGGCGGCTGCGCCACGTACACCGCCGCCCTGCACCTGATGCGCACCGGCGCCGCCGGTGTCCTCGTCGGCTTCGGCGGCGGCGCCGCGCACACCACGCGCAACGTCTTCGGCATCCAGGTCCCGATGGCGACCGCGGTCGCCGACGTGGCCGGTGCCCGCCGCGACTACATGGACGAGTCCGGCGGCCGGTACGTCCACGTCATCGCCGACGGCGGTGTCGGCTGGTCCGGCGACCTGCCCAAGGCCATCGCCTGCGGTGCGGACGCCGTGATGATGGGCTCCCCGCTCGCCCGCGCCACGGACTCCCCGGGCCGCGGCCGGCACTGGGGCATGGAGGCCGTCCACGAGGACGTGCCGCGCGGCAAGCTGGTCGACCTCGGCTCGGTCGGCACGACCGAGGAGGTCCTGACCGGCCCCTCGCACACCCCCGACGGCTCGATGAACATCTTCGGCGCGCTGCGCCGCGCGATGGCCACCACGGGCTACAGCGACCTCAAGGAGTTCCAGCGCGTCGAGGTGACGGTGGCGGACTCGCAGCACCGCCGCTGACCTCCCGCGCGCCACGCGCGACGGCCCGGACCTCGTCGAGGTCCGGGCCGTCGCGCGTGGGCCGGTCCGCCGGTTACGCGGCCTTCTTGGCGCCACCGAAGGCGGCGACCGGAGCCAGGAGCAGGAAGAGGTACGTCATGAAGTCGGACTCCCGCTTCCAGACGTCGAGGACGTCGCCGAAGTGGTCGAAGAAGACCTCGGAGAATCCGATGCCCAGCCCGTCCGCGAGGATCATCGACATGGCGACGAGCTGACCGAGGAAGACCGCGCCCAGGGCGAAGACGGCACTGGCCGCGCCGATCGCCGGGAGGGGCCCGCCGACCTTGCTCGCCGCGAAACCGACCAGGAAGCCGACGCCGATGGCCGCGTAGCCGACCTCGCGCTCGATGGAGCCGGCGATGACGCCGTACAGGATCGCCGCGACGACCGCGGTGCCGAAGGCGGTCAGGATGCCGAGGCCCACGTTGCCGCGCGGAGCGGGCGGGGCGGGCGGGAAGCCGCCGGCGAACTGGCCGGGCTGCTGGCCCGCGAAGGGGTTGCCCGTCGGCGCGCCCTGCTGCTGGCCCGCGAACGGGTTGCCCGTCGGGGCCCCCTGCTGCTGGCCGGCGTACGGGTTGCCCGTCGGCGCGCCCTGCTGACCGGCGTAGGGGTTGCCGGGCGCGGGCTGCTGATCCGCGTACGGGTTGCCGTCGGACGGCCGGCCGCCGTGGGGCTGCTGCGGCGGGTTGGGCGGCTGTACGGGCTGGCTCATCTGGATGTTCCCCCTGGAATGGTGCGCACGCGTGTGCGAGAAGTGACGCCGCAGGCTAGCAGCCCGCGCCGACACGGCCCACCGGAAATGTCCGGGGCCCGCGCGAGGGGGCGACCGCTACAGCCGGTGGGCGGCTCCCGCCGGGGTGGCCCCCCGGGTGTCCAGGAGGAGTTGGGCCTTCACCGCCAGTCCCTGGAGGTCGTAGGTGCGGTGATGCTGGAGGAGCACCGTCAGGTCGGCCCCGGCGGCGGCCTCGTAGAGCGAGTCGGCGCGCGGGACGGGCCGTTCGCGCACCCGCCAGTCCAGGACGTGCGGGTCGTGGTAGCGGATCTGAGCGCCCATGTCCATCAGCCGGGTGGCGATCTCGCGGGCGGGCGAGGACTCCTGGTCGGCGAGGTCGGGCTTGTACGTGACGCCGAGCAGCAGGACCCGGGCGCCGCGGACGGACTTGCCGTGCTCGTTCAGCAGGGTCGCGCAGCGCTGGATCACATAGCTGGGCATCCGGTCGTTGATCTCCTTGGCCAGCGAGACCATGCGCAGGGGGTGCCCGGGGGTGCGGCTGTCGTACGGGAAGCAGCCGGGGTCGACCGGGGCGCCGTGGCCGCCGACGCCGGGACCGGGGCGGAACGCCTCGAAGCCGAAGGGCTTGGTCTCGGCGCACCTGATGACGTCCCAGAGGTCGACGCCCAGGTCGTGGCAGAGCACCGCCATCTCGTTGACCAGCGCGATGTTGACGTGCCGGAAGTTGGTCTCCAGGACCTTCGTCATCTCCGCCTCGCGCGGCCCGCGGGCCCGGACGACCTTGTCGGTGAGCCGCCCGTAGAAGGCGGCGGCCGACTCGGTGCACGCCGGCGTGAGGCCGCCGATGACCTTCGGGGTGTTGCCGTACGTGTGCACGCGGTTGCCGGGGTCGAGACGGCCGGGGGAGTGGGCGAGGTGGAAGTCCCGGCCGGCGCGCAGCCCGGACCCCTCCTCCAGCAGCGGGCGTACGACGTTCTCGGTGGTGCCGGGCGGCACCGCGGACTCCACCAGGACGGTGGTGTGCGGGCGCAGCCGCGCCGCCAGGGCGCGGGCCGCGTCCGTCACGGCGCCGAGGTCGAGGGTGCGGTCCGGCCCGAGGGGCGTCGGGGCGCAGATCGCGGCGGTGCGGACACGGCCCAGCTCCACCGGGTCGGCGGTCGGCCGGAAACCTCGCGAGAGCATCCTGCGGATGTCGGACGCGCTGAGGGATCCCTCGACCGGCGTACGCCCCGCGGAGAGCTCGGCGAACGGCCGCGGGTCGGTGTCGTAGCCGACGGTGTGGATCCCCACCCCGACGGCTGCCTGGGCGAGGGGCAGGCCGAGGTGACCGAGTCCGATGACGGCGAGGTCTGCGGGCATGTGGGCCGTCCTTTCCCTAAGGCCAAGAGACAGAAAGTGCAACTGCTGTGGACAGCGCTATGTCAGACTAGGCGTAAATATGACCTATATGTCGCATTCTGTGACTCTTGTGAGGCGGGTGTTGTCCACAGGCAGTGGCTGAAGTCGTGGACCGCGGACAGAATCGAGGGGTGGGCACGGGCGCCCGGCCCCCCGGCCGGTCCCCGCACTCGTGCCGTACCACCCCCGATGCACCGGGATTACCGGGAGGCAGCAGTGAGGACAGCGACACTGGGACCCGCGGAGCGCACCGACGCGCTGAACGCGATGGCCGAGCGCGAATTGGACGTGCTGGTCGTGGGAGCGGGCGTGGTCGGCGCCGGGACCGTGCTGGACGCGGCCACCAGAGGGCTTTCCACCGGACTCGTCGAGGCGCGCGACTGGGCCTCCGGCACGTCCAGCCGGTCGAGCAAGCTGATCCACGGCGGGCTGCGCTATCTGGAGATGCTGGACTTCGCCCTCGTGCGCGAGGCGCTGAAGGAGCGCGGGCTGCTCCTGGAGCGGCTGGCGCCGCACCTGGTGAAGCCGGTGCCCTTCCTCTACCCCCTGCAGCACAAGGGCTGGGAGCGCCTGTACGCCGGCTCGGGCGTCGCCCTCTACGACGCGATGTCGGTGTCCTCCGGCCACGGCCGCGGACTGCCCGTCCACCGGCACCTCAGCCGCCGCCGCGCGCTGCGGGTCGCGCCGGCCCTGCGGAAGGACGCCCTGGTCGGGGCCCTCCAGTACTACGACGCCCAGATGGACGACGCGCGGTTCGTCGCGACCCTGGTGCGCACCGCCGCGAGCTACGGCGCACACGTGGCGAACGGCGCGCGGGTGACCGGCTTCCTGCGGGAGGGCGAGCGGGTCGTCGGCGCGCGGGTGCAGGACGTCGAGGGCGGCGCCGAGTACGAGATCCGCGCCAAGCAGGTGGTGAACGCCACCGGCGTCTGGACCGACGACACCCAGGCGCTCATCGGCGAGCGCGGGCAGTTCCACGTCCGGGCCTCCAAGGGCATCCACCTCGTCGTGCCCAAGGACCGCATCCACTCCTCCACCGGGCTCATCCTGCGGACCGAGAAGTCCGTGCTCTTCGTGATCCCGTGGGGCCGGCACTGGATCGTCGGCACCACCGACACCGACTGGGACCTGGACAAGGCCCACCCGGCGGCCTCCAGCGCCGACATCGATTACCTGCTCGAACGCGTGAACTCGGTGCTGAACACCCCGCTCGGCAGGGACGACGTCGAGGGCGTCTACGCGGGGCTCCGGCCCCTGCTGGCCGGCGAGTCGGACGCCACCAGCAAGCTCTCCCGCGAGCACACGGTGGCCCATCCGGCACCGGGGCTCGTCGTCGTGGCCGGCGGGAAGTACACCACGTACCGGGTGATGGCGAAGGACGCCGTCGACGAGGCGGTGCACGCGCTGGACCAGCGGGTGGCGGACTGCGTCACCGAGGACGTCCCGCTGCTGGGCGCCGAGGGCTACCGCGCCCTGTGGAACGCCCGCGCCAGGATCGCCGCCCGCACCGGGCTGCACGTCGTCCGGGTGGAGCACCTGCTCAACCGGTACGGCTCGGTGACCGAGGAGCTCCTGGAGCTGGTGAAGGGGGACTCCTCGCTCGGCGAACCGCTCACCGGCGCCGAGGACTACCTGCGCGCCGAGGTGGTCTACGCCGCCTCGCACGAAGGCGCCCGGCACCTCGACGACGTCCTCACCCGGCGCACCCGGATCTCCATCGAGACCTTCGACCGGGGCACCCGCTGCGCCCGCGAGTGCGCGGACCTGATGGCACCGGTGCTCGGCTGGGACACCGACCGGATCGAACGCGAGGTGGAGCACTACCGCAAGCGGGTGGAAGCGGAGCGCGAGTCCCAGCGCCAGCCGGACGATCTGACGGCCGACGCGGCACGGCTGGGGGCGCCGGACATCGTGCCGGGCTGATCCCTCAGCCGCCCTCGGAGCGGGCCGGCGGGCAGAACTCCGCCGCCAGCAGGCCCGCTTCGAGGTCCGTGCCGGGCCGCGCGTCGGCGTTCAGCCGGAAGGTGAGCACGTGCCGCCCGTCCCGGGTGGCCGCGGTCCGCGCGTAGCTGCCGGCGATGAGCCCGTTGTGGCCCCAGACGGTGGTGCCGCAGGGAAGCCGCTGCGGATAGATCCCCATCCCGTACGCACCGCCCGCCGTACGGGTGTCCAGGAGCACGGCGAGCTCGGCGGGCGCCAGCAGCCGGCCGCCCAGCAGCGCCGCGTAGAAGCGGTCCAGGTCCCTCAGCGTGGAGATCAGCTCCCCCGACGCGCCCGCGATCCGCGGGTCGACGGCCGTGACCTCCCGCAACCTCCCGTCCACGGGGGAGCGGTGGTAACCGCGGGAGTGCGGGGAGGGGAGGGCGGAGTCGGATCCCGGCAGCGAGGTGCCGGTCAGCCGGAGGGGGAGGAGGACGCGGTGCCGGATCTCCGCGGCGTACGGCCGTCCCGTGACGCGCTGGACGACCAGGCCGAGCAGGACGTAGTTGGTGTTGGAGTAGGCGTAGGAGCCGTACGCCGCCACCGGGGGGCGGGCCACCGCCGCGCGGACCGCGGCGGTCGGCGTGAGCGGCCCCGCCGACGGACCCGCGGTCCCCGTGAACACCGGGTCCGAGGCGGGCAGGGCCGCCGTGTAGTCGGACAGGCCGCTGGTGTGGGTCAGCAGTGCGCGCAGTGTGATGGCGGAGCCGTCGCGCCCCCGGCCGTGCACCAGACCCGGCAGGTGGTCCTCGACGCTGTCCTCCAGCCGGAGCGCGCCCTCCCGGGCGAGTTGGAGGACGACCACCGCGACAAACGTCTTGGTGATGCTGCCCGCCCGGAAGCGGTCGTCCGCCCCGATGCCGGCACCCGCGGACTCGTACCGTTCCACGCCCCCGGGTGCGCCCTCGTGCGCCAGGAGCGCCGCCGCGGGGGCCGGGCCCTCGACGACGAGCCTGGACAAGGAGGACGATGCGGCCGGGAGGTGTGGTTCGCTGGGCAGGTTCGCGGATCCCACCGTGAGCAGAGTCAGCACCAGCGGGGCGGCGAGCAGCGCCCTCAGTATCGGCATGGCAGGGGGTTCCTTCCTCCCGCCACATCATGGCCGACCCCGGACCCGGCACCATGACCGGTCCCGAGGTGAGGGACAATGAACGCTCTGCCAGGGCGGGTTGATCGCAGAGGGGACGCATGTCGGAGGCGCAGCAGTCGCGGGAGCCCCAACGGGACAAGGACGGACGCCTTCTCGCGGGGCGGTACCGCCTCGGGGAGGTGCTCGGCCGGGGCGGCATGGGCACGGTCTGGCGTGCAGCCGACGAGACGTTGGGGCGTACGGTCGCGGTCAAGGAACTCCGGTTCCCGTCGTCCATCGAGGACGACGAGAAGCGGCGCCTGATCACGCGGACCCTGCGTGAGGCGAAGGCGATCGCGAGGATCCGCAACACCAGTGCCGTGACGGTCTACGACGTGGTCGACGAGGACGACCGGCCGTGGATCGTCATGGAACTCATCGAGGGCAAGTCCCTCGCCGAGGTGATCCGCGAGGACGGCACCCTCACGCCGAGACGTGCCGCGGAGGTCGGCCTCGCCATCCTCGACGTGCTGCGCTCCGCGCACCGCGAGGGCATCCTGCACCGTGACGTGAAGCCGTCCAACGTGCTGATCTCCGAGGACGGCCGCGTCGTCCTGACGGACTTCGGCATCGCCCAGGTCGAGGGCGACCCCTCCGTCACCTCCACGGGCATGCTCGTCGGCGCCCCCTCCTACATCTCGCCCGAACGCGCCCGCGGCCACAAGCCGGGCCCGCCCGCCGACCTCTGGTCGCTCGGCGGACTGCTGTACGCGGCCGTCGAGGGCCGTCCCCCGTACGACAAGGGCTCGGCCATCGCCACCCTGACGGCGGTCATGACGGAGCCGGTCGAGACGCCCGTGCACGCGGGGCCGCTGGAGAAGGTCATCTACGGCCTGCTGGCCAGGGACCCCGACGAGCGGCTGGACGACGCCGGGGCGCGGGTCCTGCTCAACGCCGTGATCAACGCCCCGGAACACCCCGTACCGCCGCCGGCCGACTCCACCCAGGTCATGGCCCTGCCCTCGATCGGTGACACCGGGAGCGACCGGGGCGGCAGGAAGGGCCGCGACGACGGCAAGGGCGGTGGCAGGAAGGCCGCTGCCGCCGGAGCCGCGGCCGCCGCGGGCTCCGGCGGACCGGCGGGTGACGGCGCGGGCTCCGGGAGCGCGGGCCCCGCCGCCACCGCCGTGACCCCGTCCGCGGGCGTCGCCGGGATCGCCGAGAGCACCCGGGACCGGCTGCGCGACGCGCTGAAGTCCGTACGGAACGCCAAGTCCCCGGCGGGCGCCGCGCCCGCGGCCCCCTCGCACGCCCCGGGCACCCCGGCGGCCACGGCCGGGAAGGCCTCGACGGGACGGCCGGCAGCGACCCGTGCGTCGATCACCGACGTGGTGCCGCGCCGCACCCTGGCGATCATCGCCGGGGTCGTCGTGCTCGCCGTCCTCGGCACGGTCCTCGCGCTCACGCTAGGCGACGACACGGGCGACGGGGGCGGGACCGGAGGGGGCGGCACCGCCTCCTCCTCCGGCGCGACCACGGGGGACGACACCGGGACCGCCACCGGAGGCGGCTCGGGCAAGGAGGAGAGCACCGACGCCGGTGCGAAGGACGGCGGCAAGGACGGTCAGGGACAGGGCGGGGACGAGGCCTCCGGGGACCCGTCTCCCTCGAAGGAGCCCGACGAGCCCGGTGACGGCCCGGACGCGCTGCCCGAGGGGTACGAGAAGGTCGCCAACAAGCAGTTCCACTTCTCGATGGCGATGCCCGGGTCCTTCACATTCGACGCCATAGCCGGCCGGAACTCCGGTGCCATCTACAACGCCGACGGCGGTTTCCCGCGGGTCCAGGTCGACTACACCTCCTCCCCGAAGAACGACGCCGCAGCCGCCTGGTCCGGGGCGGTCGGGGCCACCAAGAGCCTCAGCAGCGGCTACCGGCACATCGGGATAAAGAAGGTCGAGTACAACGGCTACCCGACCGCCGCCGACTGGGAGTTCACCCGCGACCAGCAGGGCAAGCGCATCCGGGTCCTCAACCGGGGCTTCAAGGTCGACGCCGGCCACGGTTACTCGATCATGGTCAGCTGCGAGGCCGACGCATGGGACGGCGAGGAATGCCGGACGCTGCGCGAAACGGCCTTCGCCACGTTCGAGCCGACCGACTGAGGCGCGGGGCGGCCGGGTTGCCCCGACCCGGCCGCACCGCCGCGACTTGCCACGTATGGTGAGAGACCGAGAACCGTACACAGCTGGTACGACAGGTCAATTGCACGGCAAGTGACCGCAACTGACGGAATCACGCGGTCTCGGTGACCGGGGGACAGCGCGCTCTGGGGAGGCGTCGTGGACGACTACGCGGGTCGGGTGCTTGCCGACCGCTACCGCCTGCCGCTGCCCCCGTCCGACGCGTACGAACTCGCGGAGACGCGGGCCTTCGACACCTACAGCGGGCAGGAGGTCCTGGTCCGGCAGGTGCCGCTGCCCGAGGTCGTGGACGCCGAGGTGCTCGACGCCGACGGCCTGACCTCCGCCCGGCGCGCCACCGGACGCACGGTGCGGCGGTCCACGGACCCCGCGGTCCGGCGGGCGATCGAGGCCGCGCAGGCCGCCGCCCAGGTGCCCGACCATCCCCGGCTGGACCAGGTCTTCGACGTCTTCGCCGAGGCGGGATCGCTGTGGATAGTCAGCGAACTCGTCCCTGCACGGCCGCTCGCCGCGCTCCTCGCGGAGCGGCCGCTCAACCCCTACCGGGCCGCCGAGATCGGCTCCGACGTGCTCACGGCACTGCGGGTCCTGCACGCGCACGGCTGGACGCACCGCAACATCACGGTCCGCACGGTGCTGGTCTGCGACGACGGACGCGTCGTGCTGACCGGGCTCGCGGCGGGCGCGGCCGAGGAGGCGCTGTGCGGATACGTTCCGGCGCCGCAGCGGGACGAGGAGGACACCTACGGGCCCCCGGCGGTCGAATCCGGCCCCACCGGCCCGTACGAACCGCCGGCCGTCGAGCCCGGCCCGTACGGACCGCCGGCCGTCGACGCCGACCGGTACGAGCCCGACCGGTACGAGTCCGGCCGGTACCAGCCCGAGGCGGTGGAGCCCGGCCCGTACCGGCGGTCCGTCGCCGGGCCCGGCCCGCAGGAGCGGCCCGGCGCCGCACCGGGTCCCGCCGCCGCGGTGGATCCCCCCGCCGCACCGTGGCCCGCCGAGGCGCCGACGGAGGAGCACGGTCCCTCCCGGTGGCCGGCCGCGGAGCCCGGCGCCCACGGACCTCCGGCCGCCGCGTCCGCGCCGGAGGCGCTGCCCGCGCCCAGGGCGTCCACCGACGGGGTGCCGGCCCCCGCGCCCCGCACCGGGACCGACGCGGAGCGCCCCGCGCTGCCCGCGCCCGGGAGTGCCGCACAGGCGCGTGCCGCCCGTGCCGGGGCCATCGCGGCCTACCGTGCGGGAGCCCGTGCGGCGGCCCGCGCCGGTGAGGACCACCGGCACGTCGACCAGGAACGCGACGCCGCGTCCGCGACGGACGGACGGGAAGAGCCCGCCGCCCCGGCGGCTCCCGCCCCCGACCCGGGCCGCCCTCAGCTGCCCAGCGGCTGGGGCAGGCCGGGCGAGTCCCCGTATCCGTATCCGTACGGCACGGCGCCCGGCGCCGTGGACGACACGGCGGACGACGACGAAGAGGACGACGACAGCGACGACGCCGACGGCCCGTACGGCGGCCCTGACGGCCCGTACGGCGGTTCCGGCGGCCGGGGTCCGGGCGGCGCGGGTCCGGACGGCCGCGGCCCCGGCGGTCCGGTGCCTCCCGGCCGGCGGGTCCATCTCGCAGGCACCTGGAGCGACGGTCCCGGCTCCGGCCGTCCCGTGCCCGCGGGCGGCTCCGGAGGACGGGGCGGCTCCGGCGAGGACGCGCTGCGCGCCGACGCCCGCCGCCCGGGCGGCAGTCACGTCGCGCGCCGGGACGGGTTGCCGGAGCCGGTGCCCGCCCGGGCGGCCGCCGGCGGCTGGGGCGAGGTCGTCGCCGGGGGCGGCGCCGCCCCCGCCTACCGGGGCCCGGCCACCCCGCTCGCCGCCGAGCGCGCCCGGCAGGCCCGCATCGCCGTCGTCGGGGCGGTCACCGAGCGCTGGGCGCCCGAGCAGGCCGGGCCCGTCCACGACAACTGGCGCCTCGCCCCGCCCATCGGCCCCTCCACCGACCTCTGGGCGCTCGGCGCGCTGCTCTACCGCGCGGTGCAGGGCCACGCCCCGTACCCGGAGGAGAACGCCGCCGAGCTCGTCCAGATGGTCTGCGGTGAACCGCCCGCCTTCGCCGAGGAGTGCGGACCGCTGCGGCCCGTCGTCGAGTCGCTGCTGCGCCAGGACCCCACGGAGCGGCCGGACTTCGAGGAGCTGCGCGGCTGGCTGCGCTCCCTCGTGCGCTCGGCCCCCGAGCCCGAGGCCGGCATCGACATCGTCACGATGCCGCCGGCCGACGCCACCCGTCTGCCGATCGTGCGCCGCCGGGGCGAGCTGGTGCGCCGCCGCTGGGGACGCGGCGGCGCGGCCCACGGCCGGCACCGCCAGGGGCGGTCACGGCGCCGCGGGACACCACAGGCCCACGAGCAGCAGGCCTTCGGGCAGCAGGGCTACGAGCAGCAGGTGTACGAGCAGCCGCAGGCGTACGAGAAGCCGTCCCGGCCGCCCCGGGAGCCCAAGGGGCCCAAGGTGCTGCGGCAGCCGCCGCCCGGCGGCCGGGCGCCGCGACGGCTCGGGCGCCTGCTGCTGGTCCTGATCCTGCTCGCGATGGCCGCGGCCGTCGCCTACGCCGTGCTGTTCATGCCCAAGGAGGGCGAGGGCACGGGGGCGGCGCCCTCCGACTCCGTCGCACCCGCGGACCCCGGCAGCGGCCCGTCCGCCTCCTCCGGGGACGCGCCGCCGGAGGGTTCCGCACCGTCGAAGGGGTCCTCGGCGTCGTCCGGTTCGCAGCAGCCGCAGACCAGCCGCTCCGCCGTCGCCCTGGCGTCCGGCTACGCCCTGCGCAAGGACGCCGAGGGGTTCGAGATCGGCGTGCCGAAGGACTGGCAGCGCAGCCCGGCCAACGCGGACCGTCAGGTCCGGTACGGCAGCGACGGGTTCAGTGTGCTGATCGTGCCCGGCCGGGACACCGTCAAGGCCAACGGCGACGACCCGCTGGACTACCAGCGGACCGCGGAGCCCGAGCTGCGGCCCTTCCGCGAGTCCAGCTGGGCCACCTCCACCGGTCTGCGACGCGTCGACGTCGGCCGACAGGCCATGGCGGAGGGGCAGTTCACCTGGCAGGAGAGCAGCGGCCGTCAGGTGTACGTCCGCAACCTGGTCCTGATCGTGGACGGCCGGTACCACGTCGTGCAGGTCATCGGCCCGGAGAACGAGCGGGACAAGGTCGCCGAGATCTACGGGCAGGCCATCTCCTCCTACCGCGCCGGGTCCTGACCCGTCGACAGCGGAACGCGACAAGCATCACAGTGCGGTCTCGTGAGCGGTGCGAGGTTCCGTGGCACCGCCTCCCCTCCGTACCCTGTCGTCCCAAGGAACGGGGCGGGGACACACGTGGAACACGCACAGGGCACGGACGCGGAGATCGTACTGGCCGGACGGTACCGCCTGGGTGACGTCCTGGGCCGCGGCGGCATGGGCAAGGTGTGGCGCGCTCACGACGAGGTGCTCCACCGGACCGTGGCCGTCAAGGAACTGACCGCCGGGCTGTACGCCTCCGAGTCCGACCGCGCCGTCCTGCACGCCCGGACGCAGAAGGAGGCGCGCGCGGCGGCCCGGATCACGCACCCGGGCGTCGTCACGGTCCACGACGTCATCGAGTACGACCACCGCCCCTGGATCGTCATGCAGTACGTCGACGGGCCCTCGCTCGCCGACGCGGCGAAGGAGTCCGGCGAGGTCGAGCCGCGCGAGGCGGCCAGGATCGGGCTGCACGTGCTGAGCGCCCTGCGGGCCGCCCACGGCGCGGGGGTCCTGCACCGGGACGTGAAACCGGCCAACGTCCTGCTCGCCCGGGACGGACAGGTCCTGCTGACCGACTTCGGGATCGCCGCCATCGAGGGCGACTCCACCATCACCCGGACGGGCGAGCTGGTCGGTTCCATCGACTACCTG
Organism: Streptomyces sp. NPDC006296; assembly: GCF_040613235.1. Taxonomy (NCBI): domain Bacteria; kingdom Bacillati; phylum Actinomycetota; class Actinomycetes; order Kitasatosporales; family Streptomycetaceae; genus Streptomyces; species Streptomyces sp. NPDC006296. The sequence continues at coordinate 50,419 of NZ_JBEXRT010000040.1, forward strand.
GCACCCGAGCGGGTGCGCGGCGGCGACCCGGGGCCCGCGTCCGACCTCTGGTCGCTGGGCGCCACGCTCTACGCGGCGGTCGAGGGGAACTCGCCGTTCCGCCGCACGTCGCCCATCTCCACCATGCAGGCCGTGGTCGGGGAGGAACCGCCCCCGCCGGCGCGCGGGGGTGCGCTGACGCCGGTGATCACCGCGCTGCTGCGCAAGGACCCCGCGGAGCGCCCGACCGCCGAGCAGGCGGAGCGCATGCTGCTGGACGCGATGGAGGGGCGCAGACCGCGCGCCGCACAGGCGCACGTGCCGACGCAGCGGCTCTCCGGGGACGATCTGCGGCCCGTCCCCACGCCGGAGGGCTCCACCGAGCGCCTCCCGAGGTCGGGAGCCCAGGCCCCGGAGCCGTCGGCCCCGTACACCGCGGCGTCCCCCGCCCGGGCCGGTGCGGGCCGCTGGCGCACCGTCCTGGTGGTCGTCGCCGCGGCCGCGGTGCTCGGCGGGGCGGCCGGCCTCGTCGCGATGAAGGCGCAGGACCGGGACGGGGGCACCGCGGGCGGCGGGGGGCGGAGCAGCGCCGCACCGGGCCCCTCCGCCACCGACGGGCAGACCGGGGGAGACGCCCCGGTGAAGGACATCCCCGACGGATGGAAGAGGGTCACCGACCCCGAGGGCTTCAGCCTCGCCGTCCCGGAGGGCTGGGAGCGCAGCACGGACAAGGGCCAGATCGACTACACCCCGGACGAGGGCGCGCACCGTGTCCGCATCAGCCTCGACCCCGATCCGGACTTCGGCACCTCCTACGCGCACATGCGCAGCATCGAGAAGGACCTGTCCGTGCGCCTGCCCGCGTACGCACGGCTGACGCTGGAGGAGAACGTCTTCCGGGACCGTCCCGGCTCCCGCTGGGAGTTCACCTGGGTCGAGTCCAAGGACCACCCGGGACCGCGCCACGGCATCGACCAGATGTACTTCGCGGAGACGGGCGGACCGGAGTACGCCCTCTACATGACCGGTCCCGAGGAGGACCGGGAGGAGAGCCGGAAGACCTTCGAGACGATGCTGCGCAGCTGGGAACCGCCCGAGCGGACCGGCTGACGGCCGAACCTTCACGTCCGGCGGCCCGGGATCCGCCGAGCGGCGGTGTATCGCTCCTGATCAGCGGTTATGCCGCCAGTGATCACTGGCTGAATGAAGGGACTCCGCAGGCGTCTCCCGCAGGGTCTGTGAAAACCTGTTACCCACGGGTACCCAAAGTGGGCGGGTGGACATACTCTCGCCCTCATGACGGACTCGCAGGCCTCCACGACCACGCCCGCCGCCTCCGGCAGCCGCGTCGGCACCAATCCGGTGGCCGCCGCCCCGGCGCACGCGCGCACCGCCGCCGACGTGGTCACCCCCGAGGTGATCGCCCGGCTGACCCGTGACGTCGTCGGCTCCGGCCGCACGGCCAACCACAGCCCCTTCACCGGGGAGAGGCTCGCCGAGCTGCCCGAGTCCACGCCCGAGGACGTCGCCACGGCCTTCGACCGTGCCCGTGCGGCCCAGCCCGCGTGGGCCGCCACGCCGGTGCGCGCCAGGGCCGCCGTGCTGCTGCGCTTCCACGACCTGGTCCTGCGGCGTCAGTCCGAGGTCCTCGACCTCATCCAGCTGGAGACCGGCAAGGCCCGGCTGCACGCCCACGAGGAGGTGCAGGCCGTCGCCGTCGCCGCCCGGCACTACGGGCGCACGGCCGCCTCGTACCTCAAGGCCAAGCGCCACACCGGCGTCGTCCCGACCCTCACCAAGGTCACCGAACTCCGCCAGCCGCGCGGGGTCGTCGGCCAGATCGCCCCCTGGAACTACCCGCTCGAACTGTCCGTCGGCGACGCGCTGCCGGCCTTCGTCTCCGGCAACGCCGTCGTGATGAAGCCCGACACGGAGACCGCGCTGACCGCCCTGTGGGCACGCGACCTGCTGATCGAGGCCGGGCTGCCCGCCGAGGTGTTCCAGGTCGTCATCGGCGAGGGCCCCGTCGTGGGCCCCGAGGTCGTCAGCCGTGCCGACTACGTCTCCTTCACCGGCTCCACCCGCACCGGCCGGGAGGTCGCCCAGGGCGCCGCCGCCCGGCTCGTCGGCGTGTCCCTCGAACTCGGCGGCAAGAACGCCATGCTGGTGCTGGAGGACGCCGACGTGGAGAAGGCCGCCGCGGGCGCCGTCCGCGCCTGCTTCTCCTCCGCCGGACAGCTCTGCATCTCCATCGAGCGGCTCTACGTCCACGAGTCGGTCGCCGACGCCTTCGTGGAGCGCTTCGCCGCCCGTACGAAGGCCATGCGGCTCGGCAACTCCCTCGCCTACGGCGCCGACATGGGCTCCCTCGTCGGCGAACGGCAGCTGGAGACCGTCAGCCGGCACGTGGCGGAAGCCGTGGAGAAGGGCGCCACGCTCGTCGCGGGCGGTGTCGCCCGCCCCGACATCGGCCCCCTCTTCTACGAGCCGACGATCCTCGACGGCGTGGAGGCACCCATGGCGGTGTGCGGTGAGGAGACCTTCGGGCCCGTCGTCTCCGTCTACCGCTTCCGTGACGACGCCGAGGCCGTCGCCCTCGCCAACGCCACGCCGTACGGCCTCAACTCCAGTGTCTGGACCAGGAGCAGCGGGCGCGGGCACAGCGTCGCCGCGCGGCTGCGGACCGGCACGGTCAACATCAACGAGGGCTACGCACCCGCGTACGGCAGCGTCCAGTCGCCCATGGGCGGCATGAAGGACTCCGGTCTCGGCCGGCGCCACGGCTCCGAGGGCATCCTGAAGTACACCGAGGCCCAGACGGTGGCACAGCAGCGGCTGATGCCCCTCGCCCCGGCGTTCGGGATGGACGACGAGAAGTACGCGGCCTTCATGAGCCGCAGCCTCGCGGTGATGAAGGCACTCCGGCTGCGCTGACACCGCCCCGGCCCCTTCCGCTCCGTCCCTGCTCCGCGCCCCACCCACCCACCCGTCCGTCCTTTCCGCACCGAGGAGAGCCATGTCCCAGGACAGCCATGCCCAGAACCAGGCCGGTCCGGCCGCTCCGGCGGCGGACGACGACGCGTACGACTACGACGTCCTCGTCGTCGGCTCGGGCTTCGGCGGCGCGGTCTCGGCCCTGCGGCTCAGCGAGAAGGGGTACCGGGTCGGCGTCCTGGAGGCGGGCCGCCGCTTCACGCCCGCGACGCTGCCCAAGAACTCCTGGGACGTCAAGAACTACCTCTGGGCCCCGGCGCTCGGCCTGTTCGGCATCCAGCGGGTGCACCTGCTCGGCAAGGTGATGGTGCTGGCCGGCGCGGGCGTCGGCGGAGGCTCCCTCAACTACGCCAACACCCTGTACGTGCCGCCCGCCCCCTTCTTCGAGGACCGCCAGTGGTCCGGCATCACCGACTGGAAGGCCGAGCTGGCGCCGTACTACGACCAGGCGAAGCGGATGCTCGGGGTGCGGCTGAACCCGACCGTGACCCCGGCGGACGTGCACCTGAAGGCCGTGGCCGAGACCATGGGCGTCGGCGACACCTTCCACCTGGCCCCGGTCGGGGTCTTCTTCGGGGACGGCCAGGACGCCGACGGCACCGCCCGCGCGAAGCCCGGGGGAGAGACGGCCGACCCCTACTTCGGGGGCGCGGGCCCGGCGCGCAAGGCCTGCTCCCAGTGCGGTGAATGCATGACGGGCTGCCGCCACGGCGCGAAGAACACCCTCAACGAGAACTACCTCTACCTGGCGGAGAAGGCCGGCGCCGTCATCCACCCGATGACGTCCGTCGTCGCCGTCACCGACGGCCCGGACGGCGGCCACCGCGTCTCGACGGTTCCCACGCACCGGCGCCGCAAGGCCGCACCGACCGTGCTGCGGTCCCGGTACGTCGTCGTCGCGGCCGGGACCTACGGCACCCAGACCCTGCTGCACACCATGAAGGACGAGGGGCTGCTGCCCCGGCTCTCGGCCCGGCTCGGCGAGCTGACCCGGACCAACTCCGAGGGCCTGGTGGGGGCGCAGACCAGCGACCGCCGCTACCGCAGGAAGCACGGCACCGCGAAGGCCGACTTCACCCGGGGCGTCGCCATCACCTCGTCGATCCACCCGGACGCGAACACCCACATCGAGCCCGTGCGGTACGGCAAGGGCTCCAACGCCATGGGCGCGCTGACCATCCTCCAGGTGCCCTACAGCACCCACCGGGTCCTGGGCTGGTTCGGCAACGCGGCCCGGCACCCGTGGCTCCTCATGCGGTCGCTGTCCAACCGGCGCTGGTCGGAGCGGACCATCATCGGCCTCGTCATGCAGTCGCTGGACAACTCGCTGACCGCGTACCGCAAGCCCGGCGGTGTCGGAAAGGGCCTGCTCACCGCCCGGCAGGGCCACGGCTCGCCCAACCCGACGCAGATCGCCGAGGCCACCCAGGGCGCGACGCTGCTCGCCCAGGAGATCAACGGCTTCGCCGGATCGAACGTCGGGGAGCTGATGGGCACCCCGCTGACCGCGCACTTCCTCGGCGGCTGCCCGATCGGCGCGAGCCCGCAGGAGGGCGTCATCGACCCCTACCACCGGCTGTACGGGCACCCCGGGATCTCCGTGGTCGACGGCTCCGCCGTCTCGGCCAACCTCGGGGTCAATCCCTCGCTGACCATCACCGCGCAGGCCGAGCGCGCGATGTCCTTCTGGCCCAACAAGGGCGAGGCCGACCCGCGCCCGGCGCAGGGCGCCGCCTACGAACGGCTCGCCGCGGTCGAACCGCAGGCGCCCGCCGTGCCGGAGGAGGCCTTCGGCGCGCTGAAGCTGCCGTTCCTGGGGATGCCCGCGGTCCCGCCGAGGACCGCCGCCGAGGAGGTCTGAACAGGTGAACGCCGAGGGGCCGCACTCCGGGTGCGGCCCCTCGGCGTACGTCCCGGGGCGGGGATGCTGCCGCACCCCCGGGACTTCGCACCGCCGTCGCCCCCCTGCGCCGACGCCGGGGGAACGGAACCGGCGGCCGCGTCCCGGCAGCAGGGGCCGGTGCCGAGGTCCTTGCCGAGGTCTCCGCGGAGGCCCATGCCGGGTCTTCACCGTGCCCCCGCCGAGTCTGGGCCCCGGCGGGGGCGTGCTCCTTTCGTGATCTTGTCCGGCGCAACTCTCGGCGCCGTGCGGCGGTCGAACCCGTACCGAGTCACAGCAGTCACAGCAGTCACACAGCTATGCCGATCCCCCACGAGGTTCGCGATGACACGCCTTTCCCCCCGAGCAGTGCTGCGCCGCGCGGCAGGAGGTCTCGCCGCCGCCGGGCTGCTCGCCGCCGGCTCGCTCGCCGTCGGCACCCCGGCGCGGGCGGACGCCCCTGCTTTCACCCTCGGCGGCCCCGCCGAGACCGCGGTGCACCCCCGTCCGGAGAGCGGGAACCCCCAGCGGTCCTCGCTCGGGCTCACCGTCCGCCACCCGGGCCCGGACGGCACGGACTACCGGGGCGAGGTGACCTACACCCTCGACCTCGCCGGCATCGAGGGCGTGGCCGAGCTCCTTCCGGCCGAGGACACCGGATCGGACTGCGAGATCAGCGGGGACACGGCGGTCTGCCACGACTACGGCGTCCACGCCGGCTTCAGCTCCGTCGCCGACTTCGACCTGGTCGCCGCCGAGGGCAGCGAGGACGGCGCCTCCGGCACCATCGAGGTGACCGGTTCGGCGGACGGCGCCACCTTCACCCCCTTCTCGACGCGGGTGACCGTCGGCGGCCCCGACCTGGTCATGGAGCCGCTCCCCTTCGAGCACCGGCTCCGCCCGGGCGACGTGCAGCTCGCACCGATCACGTTCACCAACCGGGGCACCAGGGCCGCCGACGGCGTCCTGCTGACCCTGAGGTACTCGCGCGGCCTGGAGATCCCCGAGCGGTACGCCAACTGCGCGTACGACGACGAGGCCGGGGAGGAGCCGTTCGAGGGCTTCGTCTGGGCCACCGCCCTGTGCTCGGTGCCGGGCTCCTTCGAGCCGGGCGCCACCTACACGCTGGCGGAGCCGCTGTCGGTCGTTGCCACCGAGCGCGCCTACTACGACACCTTCATCCACCGGATCGACGAGGACAGCGCCGCACAGCGCTCCGCCCGGCGCGCGGGGGCGCCCTTCACCCGCGGCACGGGACCCGAACTGACCGTGCGGAGGACCGGCTCCTCCGCCCGGAGCGCGGACCTCGACCCCTGGGACAACCAGCAGGAGGCCGACTTCCGTACGGAGAACACCGCGAACTTCGTCGCGGTGGGCGGCAGGACCGGCGGCGCCGTGGGCGAGACCGTCACCGCGGACCTCGGCTTCCGCAACGACGGACCCGCGTGGATCGGCTACATCCGGTCCGGTGAGCCCGTCGCCACCTTCGACTTCACCGTCCCCGAGGGCGCCGAGGTCACCGCCCGGCCGGACTCCTGCCAGGGGGTGACGGCGAAGGGCACGTACCGCGAGGACCAGCACGCCGCACCCCGCTACGTCTGCGACACGTCGATGGCCGTCCGCGACGGTGCCGAGACCCGGTACCGGTTCGAGCTGAAGATCACCGAGGTGGTCCCCGGAGCCCGGGGCGCCGTCCGGATCCGCAACACCTGGCTGAGCGACCCCGCTCTGCCCTTCGACCCGGAGCCGGCGGACAACACCGCGTATCTCGTGCTGGGCGGCGGGGACTCCGGCGCCGGGAACTCCGGTGGCACCTCGGAGGGTGCCGCCGCGGGCGGTTCCACGCAGGACCCGGACGGTGACGGCGACGAGCAGCCCACGGGGACCGCGGGTGCAGCGGCCGGCCCGGGGACCACCGGCACGTCCGGTTCCGCCACGTCGTACACGGGCGGCGGCCTCGCGTCCACCGGCACCGCCGCCCTCACGACCGGCGCCGTCGCGGCCGTCGCCGTGGCCGCCGGAACGGTGCTCCTCGCGGCGACCCGGCCCCGCGCTCAGCGCCGCTGAGGCCGGTGGCGGCCGTGCTGCCCGCAACGTTCGCGGTGTCTGCGGTGTCTGCGGTGTCTGCGGCGGTCACGGTGTCCGCCGTGGCCCCGGGCTTGGGAGGCGGCCGCGGGCCGGTGCCGTCCGGTCCGGGGTGCCTCCGGCGCCGTACGCACGGGTGACCGGACGGCTGTCCCGTGCCGTCCGGTCACCCGCGCCGGGGCGTGGTCCCACGACGCACCTCAGGCACGTCACACGTCCCCGCGGAGCCGGGCGCGGCCTCCTGCCGATACCGCCGCCCGGCACGGACACCCGGACCGACGAAGCGGGCCGGAGCCCGGTCACGCGCCGTACGGGTGAGGAGCGCCGGAGGCCGGTGCGGCCGTACGGCCCGGCAGAAAGGCCCACCGCACCGCACCGCCCCGCCGGGCCCGGCCGCCTCCGCGCACCCGCACCCCGCCCCTCGGTGCACGTCACACCCGGCCGCGGCTCAGCTCCAGCAGCGTCATGGCGAGGGCGGTGCCCGGCTTGCCCAGGGCGTCGCTGTAGTGGCCGAGGACGTCCATCTCCCGGGAGAGGTTCACCCGGCGTCCGCCGGACGTGATCCTCGCCTCCTGGATCACCGCCGAGACGGCCATCCGTTCCTGGACGAGACCGATGATCCGGTCGTCCAGCGCGTCGATGCGCGACCGGGCGTCCCCGATCAGGGACGCGGCCTCGGCGGAGTGCGCGCCGGTGCGCTCGGCGGCCGACTGGGTGGGTGCGGTGCTGGTCATCTGTGACTCCCGGTGGGCTGAGGACCCCGGAGCGACTGGACCGGAACGCCAGAACGCCCCGGGCCTGTCGGCCCGGGGCGCCTGGAACGTTGCTTGTCAGATGCTCAAGCAGCACGACCGTGGCAGCCGGCGGGCCGGGTGCCATAGGTAAAGACGAAGATCGTGTGCTGACGCATGGGCCCAGTATGGCCCCCGCCCCGGGCCCGGGTCCACGTGGGGCCCGGATGGTGAGACGGGAGCCCGGCGGGGCGATGTCCCACGGCCGGTAGAATCGGGAGGACCGACCCCCTCTCCACCGCCGGAAGGCCGCCCCCGTGCCAGCAGCACCCCCCGCCGCCCCCGACACCACGACGGACGTCGTCCTGGTCGTCGACTTCGGCGCGCAGTACGCCCAGCTCATCGCCCGTCGGGTCCGCGAGGCCCGGGTCTACAGCGAGATCGTCCCGTCCACCATGCCGGTGGCCGAGATGCTGGCCAGGAACCCCCGGGCGATCATCCTGTCCGGCGGCCCGTCCTCGGTGTACGCGGAGGGCGCGCCCCGCCTCGACCGCTCGCTCTTCGAGGCCGGGGTCCCGGTCTTCGGCATGTGCTACGGCTTCCAGCTGATGGCGACCGTCCTCGGCGGCACGGTCGACGACAACGGCGCGCGCGAGTACGGCCGCACCTCCCTCGCCGTCTCCAAGGCGGGCTCCACCCTCTTCGAGGGCACGCCCTCCGAGCAGTCGGTCTGGATGTCGCACGGCGACGCCTGCTCCGCCGCCCCCGAGGGCTTCACCGTGACCGCGTCCACCGATGTCGTCCCGGTCGCCGCCTTCGAGAACGACGAGAAGAAGCTCTACGGCGTCCAGTACCACCCGGAGGTCCTGCACTCGACCTACGGACAGCAGGTCCTGGAGCACTTCCTCTACCGCGGCGCGGGCATCGAGCCCACCTGGACGACCACCAACGTCGTCGAGGAGCAGATCGCCCTGATCCGCGAGCAGGTCGGTGACAAGCGCGCCATCTGCGGCCTTTCCGGCGGCGTGGACTCCGCGGTCGCCGCGGCCCTCGTGCAGAAGGCCATCGGCTCCCAGCTCACCTGCGTCTACGTCGACCACGGGCTGATGCGCAAGGGCGAGACCGAGCAGGTCGAGAAGGACTTCGTCGCCGCGACCGGCGCGAAGCTCAAGGTCGTCGACGCGGAGAAGCGCTTCCTCGACGCCCTGGCCGGGGTGTCCGACCCGGAGCAGAAGCGGAAGATCATCGGCCGCGAGTTCATCCGCGTCTTCGAGCAGGCCCAGCTGGAGATCCTCCAGGAGGACGGGCCCGAGGTCGCCTTCCTCGTCCAGGGCACCCTGTACCCGGACGTCGTCGAGTCCGGCGGCGGCACCGGCACCGCCAACATCAAGTCCCACCACAACGTCGGCGGGCTCCCCGACGACATCGAGTTCCAGCTCGTCGAGCCGCTGCGCCAGCTGTTCAAGGACGAGGTCCGGATGGTCGGCCAGGAGCTCGGCCTGCCGGAGGAGATCGTCCAGCGCCAGCCGTTCCCCGGCCCCGGCCTCGGCATCCGCATCGTCGGCGACGTCACCAAGGAGCGGCTCGACCTGCTGCGCGAGGCCGACGCCATCGCCCGCGAGGAGCTGACCGCCGCCGGCCTGGACCGCGACATCTGGCAGTGCCCCGTGGTCCTGCTCGCGGACGTCCGCAGCGTCGGCGTCCAGGGCGACGGCCGCACCTACGGCCACCCGATCGTGCTGCGCCCGGTCTCCTCCGAGGACGCCATGACGGCCGACTGGTCGCGGCTGCCCTACGAGACGCTGGCGAAGATCTCGACCCGCATCACCAACGAGGTCGCCGACGTCAACCGTGTGGTGCTCGACGTGACGAGCAAGCCGCCGGGGACCATCGAGTGGGAGTGACCCTCCCCGCAGGAACCGGCCGATGCCGCCGCCCCTCCACGGGGGCGGCGGCATCGTCGTGTCCACCGGAGGGAAACGCCCCGCCCGCCTCCTGACCGGCGCCCGGGAATCGCACGTTTCTGCGAGACGGGCCCCGGGCTCGCCCCGATGCGGGGAGATCCCGATCCGTACGGCACAATTCGCAGAAATAAGCGGCGAGTTGGTTCGATCAGGGTAGGAAAGGGCGGCGTTCTCCGTGGCGTTGGACGAGGCGAGGGCGAAAAGCACGCACGGCGGTGGCTGTACGTGCGGCGACTGCCCGCACGGAGCACGCGAAGGTCACCGGCGGGCCGTGGCCGCCTTCCTCACCAAGCGGGACGAACTCGCCGCCGGGAAGGGCCTGCCCGGCGGGGTCGCCCAGTCCGTCTCCGCGTCCCGGCAGTGGGTGTCGGACGAGCTGACCCAGTCGGCCCGCACCGTCGCCGAACGCAGCCGCGAGGCCGGTGACGCCTGGCTCCACACGCTCTGGCAGCGCACCCTGGCCGTGGTCTGGGGCGGTGTCGCCCTGCTGGTCGTCGGCGAGGCCGTCACCGCCATCGGCGCCGGCTGGTCCACCGCCCGCACCGCGGGCCTGATCGCCGCCTGTACGACCGCCGGCCTGCTGACCGGCGCCGCCAGGCTCCACCGGGCCCGCGGCGGTCTGCTCGCCCCGCTCATCGGCGAGGACAACCGGCTCTCCACCTCGCGCACCGTCGCCGCGTCCTGGGTCCTCCTCGCCGTCTTCGCCGTGCTCGTCCTCGCGCTCCAACTGGCCGGCGCGTCCGACCACGCCGACCGTGACACCCTGATCGAGGGCCTGGACCTGGTCCGTTCGGCCGGCGTGCTGACCGTGCTGGCCCTGGTGTGCGCCGTCGCCGTCGTCGTACGCCGGGTGGTGACCGTGCGCGTGCTGGGCCAGCGGCTGCAGAAGCTCCGCGCCGACCGGCCGCGCGCCGCCGACCTGCTGACCGACGACTCCGGGCGCGGCAGCTTCACCGATGTGCAGTACGTGCTGGTCAGCACCGTGGCCGTGCTCTTCGCCGCGGTCCGGCTGGCCCGCCGCCCGGAACAACTGCCGGACCTCCCCTGGGGTCTTGCGGTCCTGGTGGCGGTCTCGGCCGCGACGTACTTCGCCGGCAAGTACGTGGAGGGCGGCCGGCCCGTGGTCCTGTCGGTGGTCCGGGCCCGGGAGGCCGGAGACCTGGACGCCCCGATCCGTACCGGCGACGACATCGAGATCCGCGGCGCGGGCTTCGTCCCGCCGGGAGCGGGCAGCCCCGACCGGCTGGCGCGGGTCGTCGTCAGGATCGGGCGGGTGCACGTGCACGTTCCCCTCATCCCGGTGACCGGGGGCTTCGCCAACCCGGCGGACACCGTGCTCACCGTTCCGGTACCCGTCGAGGTCGAACCGGGCGCGGTGGAGGTGCAGGTCGTCACGGCGGCGGGCGTGGAGACGAACTCCTGCCTCATCGACGTCATGGACTGACCCGCCCACCCGGTGAGCCGTCCCGGACTCGCATACGTAGGGTCAGGTGACGGGCCAACGGAAGGCGGGGCAGTGATGAACGGGTACAGGGGCGGTTCCTACGGGCTGGACGAACCGAGGAGTCTCAGGGACCGGGCGGCGGAGTACGCGCTGCTGCCCCTGCGGATCTTCCTCGGCGTCACCTTCGTCTACGCCGGGCTCGACAAGCTGACCGACAGCACGTTCCTGTCGGCGAGCGGCGCAGGGTCCATCGGCGAGACGATGCACGCCGTACGCGACAGCGCGGCGATCCCGGGCCTGGTCGACCTGGCCCTGAAGGGTCCCGCGGGCTTCGGCTACGCCCTCGCGATCGGCGAACTCCTCGTCGGCCTCGGCACCCTGGCCGGCCTGTGGGCCCGGCTCGCGGCACTCGGCGGGGCGCTGATCTCCCTGAGCCTGTGGCTGACCGTCAGCTGGCAGACCGAGCCGTACTACTACGGCAACGACCTCGTCTACCTCATGGCCTGGCTGCCTCTGCTGCTCGCCGGCGCGGCCTACTGGTCGGTGGACGCCTGGAGGGGACGGCGACGGCCGGGGCGGATCTGACGTACGTCGGCCGGGTGGCGGCGCGGATGCCGCCCACGAGGCCACAGATCAGGCGGCCTTCGCGGCCGGGACCGGCCTGGAGAATGCCAACGGCCAGGTCGCACGCGCGGTCGCCCGCGCCTTGGTCGGTTGCGAGGGCGCCGCCGATCTGCCCGACGGTGCCCCGAAGACCGGCTGATTCCGGGGCCCCCAACGGGAGGTCAGCGCACCTGGGTGGACCCGGGCGCCGCCGCCCCGCGTGCCGCGTGGCGGCGTCGTACCCGGTAGCTCACCCAGGTCGCCGTGGCCGCCAGCCACAGGCCGCCGACGAACACGGGGACGAAGAACGTCCACGGGGCGTTCCACAGGCCCGCCGCGTCCGCCGCGTAGCCGGCCGTCAGGGTCAGCATGACGAGGCCGGCGACCGCGCGGCCCGGTCGGATCTCATGACGCAGCACGGGTGACCTCCAGCTGTCCGACGCCGATTCCCAGAGTCAGCTCGACGGTGCCGGCGGGCTCGCTCCCCTCCGGGGGATCCAGGGTGCGCCGCACCCGGCGGTCGGGGCCGATGTCCACGTCCCTGCGCAGGTCCGAGGACAACCGGACGTCGCCGAGGCCCGCTTCGGCGTCGACCCGCACCGTCGCCCCCGCGGGGACGACGACGAGGGCGCGGCCCGCCGCGACCTGGACACGGGTGCGCAGGGTCTCGCCCTCCGGCACGGCGATCCGGGACAGGTCGAGCTTGGCGACGCCCGCGTCGAGGCGGTACTCCGGCCGGACCGCGGCCACTGACGCGGGGCGCCACTCCTCGCGCACCCACTCGGTACCGATGTCCTTCGGGACGGTGGACGCACCCGCCAGCAGCCCGGCCGTGACCATGGCCAGCAGGATCGTGCCGAAGCCGGTCCTGCCGAGGACGGACGCGAGGAGCAGGCCGAGGCCGAACACCCCGAGGGCGGCGGCGAGGCCGATCTGCAGGGTCGTGCCCAGCGGATGGGTCCCCCAGCTCAGCCCCGTCCCGAGACCGCCCGCGACCAGGGCGAGCAGGAACACGAGGCCCCCGATCGACCGCGGGCCCCGGGCGCCCGGCGGGCGGTGGGGAGGGCGGAAGGGGTGGTCCGCGGTCGCCCCCTGCGCACGGGGCTCCGCCGGCCCGGGCGCCGCGTCCGCGGGACCCCAGAGATAGCCGGTCCCCGGCCCGGTCGTGCCGTCCTTGACGATCGGATCGCGCCACCAGGACGGGCTGCCGGGCGAGGGCGGCGCCTTCACCTCGGGCGGCGCCCCGTGCCCGGCGGCCTGCGCGGCGCTCTTCGGACCGGAGGCCGCCGAGCCCCGCGCATCCTCCGGCGGAATCGTCCTGCGGTGCTGCGTCCAGACGGAGAAGCCGATCACGCTCAGCGACAGCATCGCCGCGAAGGCGAGCATCCCGCCGTTGTGCAGCATCGACAGCAGCAGCCCGCAGCCCACCAGAGCCAGCAGCAGTGCCGCCAGGGAGACGCCCTCGACACGGCCCGAGAGCAGCCGGCGCGCCTCGTTCTCGTCCTCGCCCTCCAACGGGACGAGCAGCCAGGCGAAGCCGTAGAAGATCAGGCCGATGCCGCCGGTCACCGCGAGGACGCCGAGCACGATCCGGAAGATCACCGGGTCCACGTCGCAGTAGCGGCCGAGCCCGCCGCACACCCCGGCCACCACCTTCTGCCGCGGGCTGCGCCGCAGCCGCGGGGCCGGCTCGGGAGGCGGAACGGCGCCGGGGGAGGCGTCCTGGGGAACGGTCATGGCTCCATGGTGACGGCCTGTACCCCCTCGTGGGGCCCGCGACGACCCTGGCCGATCCCTGATTTCGCGTCCCGCCGGCCCCTGGGGGCCGTGCCGCCGCCGCGCGGGGGTCTCAGGGTCGGCTCCGGGCAGACCCTGATGCCCCGGCGCCCCGGGACGTGTGACGATCGGTGCATGCCAGCAGCCACGACCCGAGCCCCGAGCTCCCACACCCCGGACCCGGAGGAGCCGGCGCCGCGCAAGCTGTACCGCAGCGCCGACGGACGGATGCTCGGCGGCGTCGCCCGCGGGCTCGCCGGACACCTGGGACTGCCCGTGGCCTGGGTCCGGTTCGTCTTCCTCGGGCTGTTCTTCGCGGACGGCCTCGGCGCCCTGCTCTACGCGGTCTTCTGGATCGTCGTGCCGCTCGGCGTGGGCGGGGTCGGCGGGACCGGAGGGGTGGAGCGGTCCCTCTTCGAGACCGCTCCCGACGGCCGACGCAGACTCCGCAAGCCCGACAAGGGCCAGGTCTTCGCCCTGGTCGCGCTGCTCGTCGGTGCCATGGTCTTCGTCGGCAACGTCGACATGGGGAGCGAGGCCGACCGTTACGTCTGGCCGGCGCTGCTGATCGGAGCGGGTTCCGTCCTGGTGTGGCGCCAGGCCGACAACGCCCGCCGGGCCCGCTGGATGGAGGTCGGCAACCGCCGCCGGGTGCTGCACCTGGCGCGGGGATTCGCGGGCGTCGCGCTCGTCGGCCTCGGCCTCGCCGCCTTCATGGTGGTGCGGGGTTCGGCGGCCCAGCTCGGCACCGCGCTGACCGCCGCCATCGCCGTGCTCACCGGCATCGCGCTGCTCGCGGGCCCCTACCTCGTACGGATGACGCAGGACCTCTCCGAGGAACGCCTGATGCGCATCCGCGCCCAGGAGCGCGCCGAGGTCGCCGCCCACGTCCACGACTCCGTCCTGCACACGCTCACCCTGATCCAGCGGAACGCGGACGACGGCGGCGAGGTCCGCAGGCTCGCCCGCGCCCAGGAACGCGAGCTGCGCAACTGGCTGTACGACCCGACGGGCACCGGCAAGGACGAGGCCGAGGAGCCGTCGAACCTCGCCGAGGCGGTCAAGCGCGCCGCCGCCGAGGTCGAGGACAAGCACGGCGTCCCGCTGGAGGTCGTCGTCGTCGGCGACTGCCCGCTCGACGAGAAGCTGGCGGCACAGATGCAGGCCGCACGCGAGGCGATGGTCAACGCCGCCAAGTACGGTGGCGAGGGCGGCGCCGTGCAGGTCTTCGCCGAGGTCGAGGGCCGCACGGTCTTCGTCTCCGTACGGGACCGGGGACCGGGTTTCGACCTGGACGCCGTACCGGGCGACAGGATGGGCGTACGAGAATCGATCATCGGCCGGATGCAGCGCAACGGCGGTACGGCGCGGCTGCGTCCGGTGCCCGGCGGGGGCACGGAAGTCGAGCTGGAGATGGAGAGGGCGGGCGAATGACCGAGAACACCGAAGCGACCGGGGGCCCGGAGCGCCGGGTACGGGTCGTGCTCGTCGACGACCACCGGATGTTCCGCACCGGGGTCCAGGCCGAGATCGGCCGGACCGAGGAGACCGGGGTGGAGGTCGTCGGCGAGGCCGCCGACGTCGACCAGGCGGTCACCGTGATCACCGCGACCCGCCCCGAGGTCGTCCTCCTCGACGTCCACCTGCCGGGAGGCGGCGGGGTCGAGGTGCTGCGGCGCTGCGCCTCGATGACGGGCGCCGTCGAGAACCCGGTGCGCTTCCTGGCGCTGTCCGTCTCGGACGCCGCCGAGGACGTCATCGGAGTCATCCGCGGCGGCGCCCGCGGGTACGTCACCAAGACGATCACCGGCACCGACCTCGTCGACTCCGTCTTCCGGGTCCAGGACGGCGACGCGGTGTTCTCGCCGCGGCTGGCCGGCTTCGTGCTCGACGCCTTCGCCTCGACGGACGCCCCGCCGGTCGACGAGGATCTGGACCGGCTGACCCAGCGCGAGCGGGAGGTGCTGCGGCTGATCGCCCGCGGATACGCGTACAAGGAGATCGCCAAGCAGCTGTTCATCTCGGTGAAGACGGTCGAGTCGCACGTCTCGGCGGTGCTGCGCAAGCTCCAGCTGTCCAACCGGCACGAGCTGACCCGCTGGGCGACGGCCCGACGGCTGGTCTGAGGCCCCGCGGACGCCCGCGCGGGCCCCGGGCGGCGCGGGCTCGGGGCGGTCCGGGCTCGGGGCGGCAGCGGGCTCGGCCGGGCCGGGCTCAGGCGGGGGCGAGTGAGATGTTGAGCTTCTCGCCGGTCCTGCGGTAGCCGACGGATGCGTAGATCCGTTCGACGTCGGGGCCGCCCGGCTCCAGCCAGACCGTACCGAAACCGCGGTCGAACGCGGTGCGGGTCAGCCAGGCGGAGAGCGCCGCGCCGACGCCCCGGCGGCGGAAGGCGCGGGCCACGGCCAGGCCGGCCAGTTCGCCGGTCCCGTCGACCGGGACCGAGCAGCCGCCCGCACCGGCGGGCCGGCCGTCCACGGTGGCCAGGGCCGCGACCCCGCCGCCCGCCGCCGCCCCGCGCAGCCAGGCGATCTCACCGTCGTCCGGCCCGCCCTCGCCGCCGAATCCGGTGTGCTGCACGGCGGCGGCGGAGACGAACTCGCCCTCGGTGACGGGCTCGGCGACACGGAGGCCGTCCACCCGCTTCGGTGGGCGGAGCCCGCCGGGGTCGCAGGCCATCACCGGTGCGCGGTTCTCCACGGTGAAACCGGCCGCCAGCAGCGCCGGCTCGACGCCCGGCGCCCAGGAGGGCAGGAACTCCAGCCGGGGCAGCCGGTCCCGCTCCCGGAAGGCCGCGACCAGGTCGCCGATGTCCCGCGCGGTGGGTTCGGCGTCCCGGTCGGGGATGGCGTAGTTCGCGAACTTCAGCTCCCAGCCCGGGTTGTGGCGCACGGTGAACGGCCCCACCCGGTAGTGGTCCGGGGAGCGCAGGGCGAGGGCGCGCGCGTGGCGCTGTATCGCGGTGTCCATGGGCACGGGAGTCTACGACCCCGCCACGGCCCCGCCGGGACGCCTCAGGCGACGCGGGTCGCTCCCGCGAACGGCATGTCGGAGACCCGGGCGATCCGCACCGGAGCGCCCGGCCGCGGGGCGTGGATCATCTGCCCGCCGCCGATGTACAGCCCGACATGGGTCACCCCCGGGTAGAAGAACACCAGGTCGCCCGGGGCCAGTTCGGAACGCGAGACCCGCCGGCCCGCGTTGATCTGGGTGTACGTCGTGCGGGGCAGGGAGATGCCCGCCGCGCGCCAGGCGGCCTGGGTGAGCCCGGAGCAGTCGAAGGAGGAGGGCCCGGTGGCCCCCCAGACGTACGGCTTGCCGAGGGCACCGTACGCGAAGTCGACGGCCTGCCCCGCGCGGGCGTTGGGGGCGGCCACGGAACCGCGCGGCACGCTCTGTCCGGCACCGCCGCCGTGCGCGGCGTCGGCCGAGCGCTCGTAGGCGGCGCGCCGGTCGGCGGTGAGGGTGGCCAGCAGCTTCCGGGCATCGGCCAGCTTGGTGCGGACGGTGTCCTTGTGCTCCTTGAGGTCGGCCCGGCGGGAGGCGAGGACCGCCAGCTCGTCCTCGGCCCGGGACCGGAGCCGGGCGATGTCGCCGATCTGCCGGCGCACGCCGTTGATCGCACCGGCCTGCCGGTCGCCCGCGCGGTCCTCGAAGGAGGCGCGCTCCAGGTACTCGTCCGGGTCCGAGGAGAGGGCCAGCCGCACGGCGGGGTCGATGCCGGCGCTGCGGTACTGGGCGGCGGCGTACGAGCCGAGGGCGTCGCGTGCGGTGTTCAGCCGCTCGGTCCTGCGGGCGGCCTCGTCGCGCAGGGCGTCCAGGGCCTTCTCGGAGGCGGCCGACCGCTCCTTCGCGCCGTTGTACTTCTCGGTGGCCACCTCGGCGTCGTGGTACAGCCGGTCGACCTTGGCCTCGACCTGGGCCGTGGTGAGCTGGGGGTCGGCCTGCGCGGAGCCTTCGAGGGCGGTCGCGGTCGCCGCCCCGGCCAGGGCGAGGGTGGCCGCCGTGCGGGCGGCGGACCCGGTGAACAGGCGCTGCCTGGGCTTGCGATGAGCGGCTTCTCGATGGGCGGCCACGGGGGTGGTGCGTCCTTCCGTTCGACTGCCCGTCGGCTGGTACCGCGGGCCCGCCGGGGTCCGGCGGCGGGCCACCACAGGGGGGAGCGGACCACCGCCGGATTCCTGGCGGGGCGACCGGGGTGCCGCCCGGTACGGGGGGCGGCGGTGCGGATTCCGGTCACCTGGGAGGGACGCTAAACCCGGCGCACGGGGCAGAGGCGTAATGACAGCTATTGGCCTCATGTGCTGTTTCGTTTCCACCGGATGACAGGGAAATTCAACCGGAGTCCGGCAATCCGTGCAGATCGGGGACCGACTCATCGGTAAGTCGTACCTGGCCGAAGAGTGGTGATATGGCCGTGGTCAGGCTGCGGCCATGGACGTACTCATCCATGTCTTCGTGGCCTTGCACATCATCGGTATCGCCTCCCTGCTGGGCGGCTTCCTGACCCAGATGAAGGCCATGGGCGCGGGCGGCGCCCGCTTCGTCCCGGCCATGCTGCACGGCGCGCTCACCATGCTCGTCACGGGGGTCGCCCTGGTGGGCCTCGACCAGGCCGACGGCCATAGCGTGAACAACATCAAGATCGGTGTGAAGCTGCTGGTCCTGATCGTGATCCTGGCGCTCGTCCACGTGAAGCGGGACGAGGAGACGGTGGACCGGGGCGCGTTCGCCGCGGTCGGCGGGCTCACGGTCGCCAACGTCTTCATCGCCACCCTCTGGACCTGAGCGGACGGCCTCCGCGCGGCGCGGGGCCCGGGCCCCCCCCCCCGCGCCACCAAAACGGGGGGCGCCCCCGTGGCGTGATAGGGGATGGTGTGAAATAAAAAGAAGGCGCCGAACCCCCCCC
>NZ_JBEXRT010000041.1:0-42005 GCF_040613235.1 Streptomyces sp. NPDC006296
GGCGGCACCGGATGCCGGTGCCGTCCGCGGCGGGGTCCGCCGGGCGTCCGGGCGCAGGGTGGCCCCGAACACCCGGCAGTACGATGAAGACGAGGCGGCGAGGGTGTCCGCCCGTACAGCCACTCGTCGCTGGAGGTGCACCGGCGATGGAAGCAGACCGCATCGACCGGATCGTGTCGGCGCTGCGCGCCCGGGGCGTCATGGCGCACCGGGCCGAGGAAGGTGTGTACGAGTTCGGGATCCGGGTCGTCATCCCGGACGGCAGCGAGGCGCTCTGGACCGTGAGCAGGGGCGGGCTCGACGCACAGGTGCTGCGGGACAGCGTGCTCATGGGATTCGTGCCGCACATCCCGGGCTCCGGGGCTTTCTCCGAGCAGCAGACGGTCGACGCGATCGCCGCGACCCGCTACTCCGAGGAGGCGCTGCGACCCGCCCGCCGTTCCGGGCCGGACAGGGCGCCCGGTCCTCCGCCCGCGCCTCCCCGTCCTCCGTCGGGCGACCGGGCCGCCCGCATCCGGTGGCTCCGCCGGCGCCACCGCTGAGGGGTCGGCGGCGTCAGGACGGTCAGGGCTTTCCTGCAGTGCTGCTCAGCCAGGCCACCGTACGGCTGATGTCGGACAGCGTGAGGATGCCGACGAGTCGGTCCTCGTCCACGACCAGCACGCGGTGCTCGGCGCCGGGTTCCATGCGGGGCAGCAGATCCGCCAGCGGGTCGCCCGGACGCGCGACGGTGGCCTCCGCGAGCGGGACCATGACCTCGTCCACCGTCGCGCGTGCGCTCTCTCCGGCCGGGACCTGCCGTGCCCGGTCCAGCGTCATCAGGCCGAGGGGTGCTCCGCGGGGGGTGACCACCGGAAAGGCCGAGTGGCGGTACCGGTAGCGCGGGTCGTCCAGCATCTCCGCGACGGTGAGCGCCGCGGACGCCGTGAGCGGGTCTCTCGTCATGGAGTCCCGCACGGGCACACCGGCCATGAGTTCGCGCAGTTGTGCCTGTCGTCCTTCGGCTGTGGCGGCCGCGATGAGGAACCATCCGATCAGGGCCAGCCAGAGTCCTTCCAGTCCGCCTCCCCTGAAGAAGATCAGGAACCCGGCCGCGATCAGCAGCCAGCCGAGGACGCGGCCGGCCTGTGTGGCCTGGACCGTCGCCCGCAGCCGGTCCCCGGTGCGCCACCACAGGAAGGCGCGCAGCAGCCGCCCGCCGTCGAGCGGGGCGGCCGGCAGGATGTTGAACGCGGCGAGCAGGAAGTTGATGGCGGCGAGCCACGCAGCGACCTCGACCACGAGCGCGGGCGCCGAGGCGAGGTGGAGCAGCCAGGTGCCCAGGGCGAAGATCCCGCTCAGCAAGAAGCTGACGAGGGGGCCGACACCCGCGATCCGCAGTTCCGCCGCCGGGGTCGACGCCTCCGACTTCAGCCGGGCCATACCGCCCAGCAGCCAGAGCACGATGTCGGCCACGGGGACGCCGTTGCGCCGCGCGAGCACGGCGTGTGCCAGTTCGTGGGCGAGCAGCGAGGCGAAGAAGACGAGGGCGGCCACGAGGCCCGCCGCCCAGTACAGCGCCGGGTTGTGACCCGGGTACGTCCGGGGAAGGCGGCCCTGCGCGAGGCCCAGCGTGATGATGCCCACGATGAGCAGCACACTCCAGTGGACCCCGATCCGGACTCCCGCGATCCGCCCCAGTGTGAAGGTCGCCCTCACTGCGTATCTCCCCTGTTCCGGTGGTCGGCACGGCTCGGAGCAGATGCCGTCCGTTCACTCATCCCACCGGAGGCACGTGATCCGCGGCGGTTCACACGACTGCGCCGAGCCGTTCACCGGGGCGGGACCGCGCGGGCGGCCACGCGACACGGACGGGGCCGGTGGGGGCGTCCGGCGGCTCGCCGGGTGCGGTCGGCCGGGCGGGGGTCCGGGGCGGAGCAGGGCCGTTCAGGCGTTCGGGCGGGCGGCGGGGTGGGTGGGCGCGCCCGCTCCCCAGGTCGCCTTGGCGCCCGAGTCGCCGATCCGGTAGACCTGCACGACCGCTCCGGCCGCCACCACCAGTGAGAGCAGGACGGCGGCGATCCGCACCGGCGCGACGCGCTTCGCGCGCGTACCGGCCGGGCCGTTCGCCTCCGGGGCCGGGGGTGTCCCGACATGCCGGTAGGTCCACCAGAGCACCGCGGCCATGACGAACAGGCCCACGGCCCAGGGCAGCAGCCCGTCCCCCATCTCGGTGTGCCGTTCCAGCCGGGCGTTCTCGTTCACCCGTTCCGCGAGCCATTCACCGGCGTGGGTGGTGAGCGGTACGGCGATCAGCGTCACCAGTGCCAGGACGGGCAGGGACAGACCGAACCTGCGCATCACCGAGGGCCACAGGGCGCAGGCCGGCAGGGCCAGCGCGGTGAGGGGCACCAGCACCACGACGAAGTGGACGAGCAGTGGGTGCGCGGGGGTGCCGTTGATCTCGGTGGGGCCCATCGGATCAGCTCCTGGGGTGCGGGGCAGGGTCGGTCGGCGGGGACGGAGGCCGCCGGGCCCTCCGTCGCCGGAACGCGGGTGGGCCCGCCGTCCGCGAGGAGACGGACCGGACGGGGCGTTCGCCGTCAGATCTCTTCCTGGCCGGTGCACAGACGTAAACCCGTCCGGGGGTGCCCGGGCCACCGGGGGTGCGGCACCCATGCGCCCCGGTACGGCGTCCGGTCGCGGCGTACTGCGGCTGAGCGCGGCCGGTCGTGCGGGCGGGAGGTGACGGTTCCCGCCGTCCCGGGACATGCCTCGGCCCCGCGGGAGGAGGGTTCCGCGGGGCCGGGGGCGGGATGCTGAACGACGTCAGTCGGTCAGAGCGTCCTTGACCTTCTCCTTGGCCTGGCGGGCGTCGCCCTTGGCCTGGTCGGCACGGCCCTCGGCGGTGAGCCGCTCGTTGCCGACGGTGCGCCCGGCGGCTTCCTTGATCTTGCCCTTGGCCTGGTCGGTCTTGGCCTGGGTCTTCTCGTCAGCAGCCATGTCACTCACACCTTGCTGGTCTCGATGTCGTGGTCATCCACCGGGTGACCGCCGCAGCCCCGTTCAAACCTGCCGGTTCTCACCGGCTCCGCCGCGGGGCTGCGGAGCGCCGGGCGAGGCGGCGGCGTCGGCCGCCGGGGCGGTGGGCGTCAGGGGCAGGGCGGCTCGTAGGCGATGCCGCTCAGGTGCCGGTCCCACTGGCTCCGGGTGAGCGGCGGGCCCGCACGGTCGCAGGCCCGGTCGACCAGACGGGCCGTGTCGGCGGGCAGCAGGCGCATCGTCCCGTCGAACACCCCGGTGACGAGCGCGTGGCCGCTCCCGGCGAAGTGCACGGACAGCACGGCTGTCGGGTATCCCGTGAGCACCGTCCGCAGGGCCGGCCGGGCGGGGGTGGAGACGTCCCACAGCCGGCTGGTGCGGTCGTCGCTGCCGGCGGCCAGATACCGCCCGTCGGCGCTGAAGGCGACGCTGCCGACGACATCGGTCTGGCCGTCCAAGGACGCGCCCGGCCGCGGGGGTCCGTCGCCCGTCAGCTGCCACAGCCTGACCGGGTGGTCGCCGTCGCCGGACGTGGCCAGGACGTCGGTCCGGGGGCTGAACGCGACGGAGATGGTGTGGCCGGCGTGCGCACGCCACACGGCGAGCCTGTTCGCGTGGCCGGGCGAGGACGCGTCCCACAGGATGACCCGCTCGTCGTCACCGCCCGCCGTCGCGAGGAACCTGCCGTTCCGGTCGAAGGCGACGGACCGGACGCCGTCGGTGTGGCCACGTAGGGTGTCCCGGCGTACCGGGCGGACGGGGTCGTGGGTGTCCCACAGGACGGTGGTGCGGTCGTTGCCGCCGCTCGCCAGCTCCGTGCCAGACGGGCTGAAGGCCAGGGCGCGTACGGCACCGGTGTGCGCCCGCAGGGTGGAGAGGACGGTGGGCCGGTGGGGGTCGCTGATGTCCCACAGCCGTACGGTCCGGTCCGCGCCCGCGGTCGCCATGACCGTGCCGTCGGGACGGACGGCGACCGCGTACACGGCGTCCCGGTGGCCGGTGAGCACCGCGGTGCGGGTGGGCCCGCCGGGGGTGGTCAGGTCCCAGAGCCGCACGGTGCGGTCGCGTCCCCCGGTGACGGCGGTCCTCCCGTCCGGGGTGACGTCCAGGGCGTACATCTCCTCGTCGTGGGCCCTCCAGGCGGTCATGAGCGTGGACAGCAGGATGTCGTGGCCGGCCGCTCCGGGGCTCAGCCGGTAGCCCACGAGGGCCAGTTGCACGGCCAGGCCCGGGGATCTCGGGGACGTCCCGGCCGCCGCGGCGCCGAGGTTGAGCGCGATCGCGTGATTGCGCTGGGCCAGGACCTCGCGGTTGGCCCGCGCGGCCAGGACCGTGGTTCCCGTGGCGACCAGCAGGAGCGCCGCGATCGCCGCGGTGACGAACCGTCCGAGGAGGCGGCGCCGGGTGGCGGCGGAGGCCTCGGCCGCCTCCTGGGCCAGGCTGGCCCGCAGGAAGTTCTTCTCGCCCGCGGTGAGACCGGCGTCCTCGTCGCGGGCCAGAGGGCGGGCCGCTTCGAGCCGGACGCCGCGGTAGAGCGCTCCGGAGTCGTGGTGCAGTCTGTCCCACGTCTCGGCGGCGAGGGTGAGTTCGCGGTGGACGCGCAGCTGCTCGCGGTCCTCGTGCAGCCACCGGCGCAGCCGTGGCCAGCTCTGGATGAGCGCCTCGTGGGTGAGTTCCACGGTGTCCGTGTCCAGGGTGATCAGACGGGCCGCGGCGGCGCGTTCGACGACCGCGGCGTCCTCGCCGCCGGAGTACGCCTCGGTGCGGTCGATGCGGCGCCTGGTGTCCTCCGTGCCCTCGCCGAGGGCGGTGAGCCTGAGGAACAGCCGACGGGCGGCCGCTTGTCGGCCCGTGTCGAGGCTGTCGTAGTACTCCTCCGCCGTCTGCCTCAGTGCGCCCTCGATGGAACCGGCCGCCTGGAACCCGGCCAGGGTGAGGACGTTCCCGCGGCGTCGCTTCCAGGTCTCCAGGAGTGCGTGGGACAACAGGGGCAGCATGCCCGCCTGGCCCTGGGCCTGGGCGATGAGGTGGGTGAGGAGCCGGCCCTCGACCCTGCATCCGGAGCGCACGGCGGGCTGGGTGATCGCGCGGTGCAGCTCTCCGGGCCGCATGGCGCCGAGGGTGATCAGACTGCCGCTCAGGAGGTCGGCGAGATCGGGGTACTCGGCGCAGTGCGCGTGGAAGTCGGACCGCACCGAGAGGACGATCCGGCTGCGGCTGCTGTCGGCGCGCACGGCGTGCACCAGCGCCGCGACGAAGAGCGCTCTCTCCTCGGGGGCGGTGCACAGCGTGAAGAGTTCCTCGAACTGGTCGACGACCAGGAAGACGTCGGCCTCGTCGCCCGCGTCGCAAGCGATCCGGCGCAGTGTGCGGTGCAGGTTCTCGGGTGCGTCGACGAGTTCCTGGTAGAGACGACCGGGCGTGGTCCGGGCCGGCCGTGCGAGCTGTACGGCGAGTTCCTCCATGGGGCTGGAGCCGGGTGTGACGAGGACGGTGTGCGCTCCGCCGTCCTGGAGGCGGGCGAGCAGTCCGGCGCGCAGCACGGAGGACTTGCCTGCGCCGGAGGCGCCGAAGACGGCGACGAAGCGCCCGTCCCGCACCCGGCCCACCAGGTCCTCGACGACGGACTCGCGGCCGAAGAACCAGGTGCTCTGTTCGGGCCGGTAGGCGGCCAGGCCGGTGTAGGGGGCCGGTCCGGACGGGTCCGGTCCGGCCTCGTCGCCGGGCCCCGGTCCGGTCCGGGCCGCCTCCGCCGCGGCTTCCCGCCACCGGGCCTCCCACGGGCCCGGGTCGCCCCCGCAGGCTCGTACGTAGGCGAGCGTGACCTCCAGCGACGGCAGCCGGTGTCCGGCCGCCGCGCTGGAGAGCGTCGCCACCGAGTAGTGGGCGCGGGAGGCCAGTTGCCGGTAGGTCGGTGTCCCGGCCCGGTCACGCAGCCCGCGCAGCTCGGCCGCGAACCTCAGTACGCTGCCGTCGCCCTCGGCGAGCGGCCGTTCCTTGCGTGGCATGGTCCTCCCCCGTCGTGCCGTGTACCGGTGCGGTCGCCGTCCGGCTGCCTCACGTGCGGGCCGGTCGGGCCCTGCCCGAAGGCTTCCGTCCTCTTGCCCGTACGCCGGGTGCCAGGGGCACCTCCGGCGGCCGGACGCGAGCGGCCCGCCGTGCGGACGGCGGTGCCCACGGCGGGCGGAGCCGTCCGCGCGCGGGCGCGGACGTGTGCAACGGTCCTCTCTTCTTCGTCACGCTGCCACGCCCCTGGGCCGGTAATCCTCGCGCGGCCGGGAGGGCGCCGGGGCGGGGAGACGGGGCGGACGGAAGGGTGCAGAGACGGGGGCGGGAGACGAAGCGGACCCGCGGCAGCGGTCCGGGGGCACGGCTGGGGGGGGTGTCCCGTCATGCCTGGTGGTGCGGCGCGCGGCGTCGGATGCGGCGCGCCGCACGGCGGAGGGAGGCCGCACACGCGGGAAGGAAGCGCCGTCGTCGTCCGACGCCGACCGGGCCGGGGAGGATCGCCCTTGCACGGCGCACGGTGCAGGGAGGGCGCTGGACCTCCGGACCACTGCGCGCGGGTGTGACGGGGCGCGTACGGATCCCCGGCCGACCCGGTACAGCGGCATGCGGCGCTCCGTGGAGCCGCTGCCCGGGCGGACGGCGGCGCGCGGTGACAGGCCCTCACCACCGAGGGCGGACGGACGTGCACCGCGGGGACGGTACGGGCGGTCACCCGCCTGGAGCCGTACGGGAGTTCGCCACCCGAGCCGTGACGAGCGTGCACCGCACAGGCCCTGTACGGGTGTTCACCGGCCGCAGCCGTGCAGGTGGGTGCCGGTTCCGCCGGAGCCCGGCGGCTGCGGAACCGCGCGGTGCGGACGCCGCTCGCGGACCGCGGAAGGTGCCGGTCCGCACGCTTCGGCGTGCGGACCGGCACCTGGGCCGCTCGACGGGAGTCAGCAGTTGCGGATCGACCAGACCGGATCCCAGTTGTAGTTGTGGTTGGCCCGGTCCGGGGTGAAGGAGTGCAGCACCCTTCCCTGCGGGTCGTAGAAGTAGGACGTGACGTTGCCCGTCTGGTTGTCGAAGTAGCCTCCCTCGCCCTGCCAGTTGAACAGCTGGTAGGCGCTGCAGGAGGAGAGGTGGTACTGCCGCCACTTGCCCGAGGCGGGGTTCCACACGGCGGGGCACAGCACCCCGCTGCTGCACGGCGCGGGGAACGCGCCTCCCGGGTACTCGTCGTAGTCGGCCGCGGGCGCCACGCGGGGGGCGACCGCCCTGACGCCGGCGGGGAGCCGTGGCGCGGGCGGGAGCCGGTGCGGCGCGGACACCTGGGTGCCGGGTGCGTCGGCGGCCGGCACGGCGGTCGCCGCGGCGGCCGGCGTGATCCCGCCGAGCAGTGCGGTGAGGCCGGTCATGCTGACGAGAAGACGACTGATGCGCATGGTGGTGCGACTCCCTCGGTCGGGTTCGGGGTGGGGCGGCGGTGCTCGGCCGGAGCGGTGCCGGGGAGGCGTCCGCCGTGTCCTGTGCACGGGAACCGCCACGACCGGAGCGGTCCGTGGTCCGCCCCTTCTCCGGAACCGGTATAGCCCGTGGACGTTGTCCGGTTTCACGAGGAGGGAGCCGATCAATCAAACGCCGTACAACGGGACACCACCGGATCCCGGTGTACCGGCCCGGCCCGGGCCCGGTGTCCGCTGCGCGGGGTCCGGCCGGGGCGGACGGCGGCGGGTCCGGGCGGGCCCCGACGGACGGGCCGACCGGTCCCGGGGCCCGTCTCCCCCGGAAACGGGTGGACCGGGCGCCCGCCGCGGGCGTACGCCCGTCACGCGCGCCCGCCGAAGTGCTGGACGTGGGCGTCGGGTCCGGGGAAGACCAGCGTCACCCGTCCCGTGTCCGACCAGCGCACCTCGTACGGCGGGCTGCCGTCCGCGTGGCGCAGTCCGACGATCTCCCCGTCCCGGCCCTCGTCCCCGACCGTGGCCCCGCCGACGATCAGCCGGTCCCCCACCCGGGCCCACAGACCGGCTCCGGTCCCCGCGTCGCCCCGCTGCGGTCGTGCTCGCGATTCCGTCATGGCCCTCGCCTCTCCTCCTCGTCCCGGGGCCGGCCTCTCGGGCCCCTCCTTCCCACCGTCCCCCTCCGTCCGGGGCCGGCCGTGGGGCGAACAGTCCCGGGAAGGGGCCCGTTCGGCACTCCCGGCGGGGTGCGCCGGTGGCGGACGCTGGGAAGTGCCCGGATGCAGGGTGGGAGGATCGCCATGCAGCACCGCACCGTCTTCGAAGTCATGACCCACGACGTGGTCACGGTGGGACCCACCGCCTCGTTCAAGGAAGTGGCACGCCTCTTCCACGATCACGACATCTCCGCGGTCCCCGTCGTCGACGCCTCCCGGCGGGTGCTCGGAGTCGTCTCGGAGGCCGATCTCCTCCGGAGCACCGTCGGTCTGCCGGACCTGGAGGGACGCGGGACCACCCGTCCGGCGCCCGGGGACCGCGAACCGCCCGAGGCGGAGACCGCGGCGGAGCTGATGACCGCCCCCGCGCTGACCGCGCAGCCCACCTGGAATCTGGTGGAGACGGCACGGACGATGCACGGGAAGGGTGTGAAGCGGCTCCCGGTGGCGGACGAGACCGGACAGCTCGTCGGCATCGTGAGCCGCAGTGACCTGCTGCGGCCGTTCCTGCGGCGGGACTCCGCGATCCGCGAGGAGATCGAGCACGACGTGCTGAGGACCACCCTGCGCCTCGCCCCGGACGAGATCCACGTGCGGGTCCACGACGGGGTGGTCACGCTCACCGGCAGGGTCGAGGAACGCGGCAGCATCCCGGTCCTCGAACGGCTCTGCCGGTCCGTCGACGGGGTGGTGGCGCTCCACGAGTCGGTCGGCTACACCTACGACAATCTCGGCCTCGACGTGGAGCCGCCGCGATGATCTCCCCGCAGGCTCCCCCGGTCGTGCCCGACTACGACCGCGCCCGCGCCGGCTTCGACTGGCGGCAGGCCCGTGCCCGGCTCGCGGGCCTGCCCGGCGGTGGCGTCAACATCGGCTACGAGGCGGTGGACCGGCATCTGCTCGAAGGCATCGGGGGGCATGTGGCGCTGCGCTGCGTCTCCCGGGACGGGAGCACCACGAGTCTCACCTTCGCGCAGTTGGCGGACCGCAGTTCCCGCTTCGCGAACACGCTCGTCGCTCTGGGCACGGAGCGTGGCGAGAGCGTGTTCACCCTGCTCGGGCGCGGTCCGGAGCTGTACGCCGCCGTGCTCGGGACGCTGCGCGCGGGCCGGGTGCTGTGCCCGCTGTTCACCGCGTTCGGGCCCGAGCCGGTGCGGCTGCGGATGGAGCTGGGAGAAGCGCGGGTCCTCGTCACCACACGGGCTCTGTACGAGAGGAAGGTGGACCCGGTCCGCGCGCGCCTCCCCCATCTGCGGCAGGTCCTCCTCACCGATCCCGGGGACGGGCCCCTTCCGGCCGGCACCGCGTCCCTGCCGGAGCTGATGGCGGCCGCCTCCCCCGACTTCACCGTCCCGGCGACGGATCCGGACGACCTGGCCCTGCTGCACTTCACCAGTGGCACGACCGGGTCCCCCAAGGGGGCGATGCACCGCCACGCGGCCGTGCTCGCCCACCAGGTCACCGCGGCCTACGCGCTCGACCTGCGGGAGGGGGACGTCTTCTGGTGCACGGCCGATCCCGGCTGGGTGACGGGGATGTCGTACGGCATCATCGGTCCGCTCGCCCTGGGGGTCACGACGGTGGTGGACGCGGGGGACTTCGACCCGCGCCGCTGGTTCACGCTGCTCGCCGAGGAGCGGGTGACCGTCTGGTACACCGCGCCCACGGCTCTGCGGATGCTGATGCGCGCCACTCCGCGTACCGGCGCCGGTACCCCGCGCGAGCAGTACGACCTGTCGGCTCTGCGCTTCGTGGCGAGTGTGGGGGAACCGCTCGCCCCGGAGGCCGTCCGCTGGGGCGAGAAGGCGCTCGGGCTGCCGGTCCACGACACCTGGTGGCAGACCGAGACGGGCGCGATCATGATCGCCGGGTTCGCCGCCGACCCGGTGCGCCCCGGCTCGATGGGCCGGCCCCTTCCCGGGGTGGAGGCCACCGTGCTGGAGTGCGGGAACGACGACCGGGCCGCCGTCACGGACGGGCGTGTCCGGACCGTCGACGCACCGGGGGTCCGGGGCGAGCTGGCGCTGCGCGCGGGATGGCCCTCGATGTTCTGCGGCTACCTGCACGAGCGGCGGCGTTACGAGGCGTGCTTCGCCGACGGGTGGTACCTGACGGGCGATCTGGTCACCCGTGACGCGGACGGCTGGTACTGGTTCGTGGGCCGTTCCGACGACGTCATCAAGTCCGCCGGACATCTGATCGGCCCGTTCGAGGTGGAGAGCGCGCTGATGGAACACCCGGCGGTGGCCGAGGCCGGTGTGATCGGGCGGCCCGACCCGGTGGCCGGCGCGGTCGTCAAGGCCTTCGTCTCGCTGCGCGCCGAGTACCCGGCCGGGGACGGACTGCGCCGGGACCTGCTCGCGTTCGCCCGGAAACGCCTGGGGCCGGCCGTCGCTCCCCGGGAGATCGAGTTCGAGCCGGACCTGCCCAGGACACGCAGCGGCAAGGTGATGCGCCGGGTCCTGCGGGCCCGCGAACAGGGACTGCCCGCCGGTGACCTCTCCTCCCTGCAGGCTCCCGGCGACGCGCACCACGGGACCGGAAGGGACGAGGAGCAGCGATGAACAGCGCATCCGGTGCCTCCGCTCCCGGACATCAGGGCCGCCGGACGAAGGCGAAGGACCCCGCAGCAGCCCACGACCGGCGGCTGCTGCGGGACATGCTGCTCATACGCCGCTTCGAGGAGCGCTGTGTCGAGCTCTACAGCGCGGCGGCCATCCGGGGCTTCGTGCACCTGTACATCGGCGAGGAGGCCGTGGCGGTCGGGGTCCACCAGGCCCTCACCGAACAGGACGCCGTGGTGTCCACCTACCGGGAGCACGGGCACGCCCTGGCCCGGGGGGTGCCTCCCGAGGCCGTGATGGCGGAGATGTACGGGCGGGTGACGGGGTGCAGCAGGGGGCGCGGGGGCTCCATGCACCTCTTCGAGCCCGGGAGGCGTTTCTACGGCGGCAACGCGATCGTCGCGGGCGGGCTGCCGCTGGCCGCCGGCCTGGCGCTGGCCGACCGGATGCGCGGCGGGGATCAGGTCACCTGCTGCTTCTTCGGGGACGGGGCGTTCGCCGAGGGCGAGTTCCACGAGACGGCGAACCTCGCGGCGCTGTGGGGACTTCCGGTGCTGTTCGTCTGTGAGAACAACCTGTACGCGATGGGGACGGCGCTCGCCCGGGAGCACGCCCAGACGGACCTCGCGATGCGGGCGGCGTCGTACGGGATGGCCGCCTGGGCCGTCGACGGCATGGACGTGCGCGCGGTGGAGCGGGCCGCACGCAGCGCGGTGACCTCGATCCGGGCGGGGAACGGTCCGCATTTCCTGGAGGCGCGCACCTACCGCTTCCGTGCGCATTCGATGTACGACCCGGACCGGTACCGCCCGAAGGACGAGATCGCGGAGTGGAAGCGGCACGATCCCGTGACCGGTCTGACCGAGGCGCTGCGTGCCTCCGGACGGCTCACCTCCGGCCGGCTGAAGAAGCTGGAGCGCGAGGTGACCGAGGAGGTCGAGGCGGCGGTCGAGGCCGCCGGACGGGCGCCGGAGGAACCGGTGGACGACCTCCTGCGCCATGTGACCGGCCGGGACGAGGAGGAGTCATGACGGCGGGCGGCACGCGAACCGGCGACCGGGGCGGGGCCACCACCTACCGGGAGGCGATGCGTGACGCGCTGCGGGAGGCACTCACCGCGGACGAGCGGGTGTTCCTCATGGGTGAGGACGTGGGGCGCTACGGGGGCTGCTTCGGCGTCAGCCTCGGGCTGATCGAGGAGTTCGGCCCGGACCGTGTCCGGGACACCCCCTTGTCCGAGTCCGCCTTCGTCGGCGCGGGGATCGGCGCGGCACTGGCCGGGATGCGGCCGATCGTCGAGATCATGACCGTCAACTTCAGTCTGCTGGCGCTCGACCAGATCCTCAACAACGCGGCCACGCTGCGCCACATGTCGGGCGGCCGGGTCGGGGTCCCGCTCGTGATCCGGATGACCACGGGCGCCGGACGCCAGCTCGCGGCCCAGCACTCGCACAGCCTGGAGGGCTGGTACGCGCACATCCCCGGGATCCGGGTCCTGGCTCCGGCGACGCCGCAGGACGCGCGCCTGCTGCTGGCTCCCGCCCTGGCGGACCCCGACCCGGTCCTCATCTTCGAGCACGGCACCCTGTACAACGCCGAGGGGCCTCTCGATCCCGCCGCGCCCCAGGTGGATCCGGACCGTGCGGCGGTGCCGCGCGCGGGCACGGACGTCACGCTGATCGCGTACGGCGGGTGTCTGCCGAAGGCCCTCGCGGCGGCGGAGGAACTGGCCGGGGACGGGATCAGCGCCGAGGTGGTCGACCTCCGCTCGCTGCGGCCGCTCGACGACGCCACCGTCGTCGGTTCGGTCCGGCGGACCCACCGGGCCGTGGTGGTCGACGAGGGCTGGCGCAGCGGGAGTCTGTCCGCCGAGGTCTCGGCCCGGATCACCGAGCAGGCGTTCTTCGACCTGGACGCGCCCGTCGAGCGGGTCTGCAGCGCGGAGGTCCCGATCCCCTACGCCCGGCAGCTGGAGGAGGCCGCGCTGCCGCAGGTGCCGGGGATCGTGGCCGCGGCGCGCCGGGTGGTGGGCTGAGATGGCCGAGTTCACGATGCCGTCCCTGGGGGCGGACATGGACGAGGGGACACTGTCGCAGTGGCTGGTCCGTCCCGGGGACCACGTGACCCGGGGTGAGGTCGTCGCCGTCGTCGAGACGTCCAAGTCGGCCATCGAGGTGGAGTGCTTCCGTACGGGCACCATCGGGTCCCTGCTCGTCCCGGAGGGCACGACGGTGGCGGTCGGCACCCCGCTGGCGCTGATCGAGACCGGCAGTGGCGAGGAGCCGGCCGGGGACGGGCGATCCGGCGGGGAAACGGCCGGGGACGGGCGCCACGGCGAGGAGCCCGCTCCCCCGCACGCCGTGCCGGAACGTGCTGCCGGGACGCCCGAGGGGACGGCGGCCGCGCCGGGGGACGGCGTCACCACACCTCTGGTCCGCCGGCTCGCCGAGGAGCAGCGGGTGGATCTGGCCGGACTCCACGGTTCGGGCACCGGCGGACGGATCACCCGTGCGGACATCGCCCGGGCGGCCGCCCCCGCCGCCGGGCCGGTGGCGTCGGACGGCCGGACGCGGGCGTCGCCTCTCGCGCGCAGGCTGGCGGCGGAGTCCGGGGTCGATATCGCGGAGGTGCGGGGCAGCGGGCGCGACGGCACCGTCCGTGCCGCGGACGTGCGGGAAGCCGCCCGGGCGCCGGGCGCACCACCGGTGCACGAGCCGCCCGCGCCCCCTGCACAGGAGCCGTCCGGACACGAGCCGCCCGCTCCCCCTGCACACGGGCCGTCCGGGCACGAGCCGGAGCGTCCGGTGGTGACGGAGGGTCAACCCTCGGCGGCGGGGCCGAAGGGCGGCCGGAAGGGGGCGGACCGTGCGGCGACGGCCCGTCTGATGACCCGTTCCAAGCGGGAGATACCGCACTTCTACCTGTCCACGACCATCGACATGACGGCCGCGCTGGACTGGATGCGCGACCGCAACACCGTACTGCCGTTGTCCGAGCGGCTGGTGCCGGCCGCGCTCCTGGTGAAGGCGGTGGCGCGTACGGCCGGAGAGGTCCCCGAGCTCAACGGGCACTGGACCGACGACGTGTTCGTCCCGGCCGGCCGGGTCCGTCTCGGTGTCGCCGTCGCGCTCCGGCAGGGCGGGCTGGTGGCCCCCGCGCTCGCCGGAGCGGAGGAGCGGTCCGTGCCCGAGGTCATGGCCGCCTTGAAGGACCTCGTTGCCCGGGCGCGCAAGGGCCGTCTCCGGGCCTCGGAGACGGCCGACCCCAGCATCACGGTCACCAGCCTGGGCGATCAGGGTGTGGAGTGCGTGTTCGGCGTCATCTATCCGCCCCAGGTCGCGCTGGTCGGGCTCGGCCGGGTCGTCGAACGCCCCGCGGCCGTGGACGGTCTGCTCGGGGTGCGTCCGGCCCTGACGGCGACGCTGTCCCTGGACCACCGGGCCGCCGACGGTGCCACCGGCGCACGGTTCCTCAACCGCCTCGACCGTCTCCTGCAACGACCGGAGGAGCTATGAATCACGACCAGGCACGCGATGTCGTGCGCGAGGCCGCCCAGCACGTCGTTCCCGGCGCCGACTTCACGGGCCTGGCCCCCGGCGCGAACCTGCGGGACGCGTTCGAGATGGACTCACTCGATTTCCTCGAGTTCGTCGAGGAGCTGGCCAGGCTCAGCGGCCGGGAACTCACCGAGAACGACTATCCCTCCCTGGTCACCTGGGAGGACTGCGCGCGGCTTCTGGAGTCCCGGGAGCCCGCCGCGCACGGGACGAGGAGCCGGTGATGCGCCATCGCAGGGTCGACGGGCTGATGAGCCGCCGGGTGGTGAGCGTCCACCGCGGCACACCGTTCAAGGACGTGGTGCGGACCCTCGCCGAGAACCGGGTGCCCGCCGTTCCCGTGGTCGACGACGGCGGGCGGGTCCTCGGGGTCGTCTCCGAGGCGGATCTCCTGCGCAAGACGACCGACCGGGCGGATCCCGCGGAACTGCCCTCCGTGCCGGGCCCGGAGGCGTGGGAGCGGGCCAGGGCGGAGGGCGTACGCGCGGAGGAGCTGATGTCCGCGCCCGCGGTGTGCGCGCGGCCCGGGTGGACGTTCGTGGAGGCCGCGCGGCTGATGGAGGTGCAGGACGTCCAGCGGCTCGTCGTCGTGGACGAGGAGGACCGGGTGGTGGGCGTCGTGAGCCGAGGGGACCTGCTGAAGGTGTTCCTGCGCGCGGACGAGGACATCCGGCGGGAGATCGAGGAGGAGGTGCTGGCCGGCACGCTGCGTCTGGATCCCGGGCCGATCAGCGTCGGGGTCCGTGACGGACAGGTCGAGCTGGGCGGAACCCTGCCCTTCAGGGGCATGCTCCCGGCGCTGGAGCACATGTGCGGCGCGGTCGACGGCGTCGTCTCCGTCTCCGCCCACCTCTCGTACGCGGTCGACGACACTCCGGGGGAACAGGCCTCGTCCTGAAGCGGGCCGGTTCCGCTACGGCGGCCGGGTCACCCGGCCCCGCGCGTCAGTCGGACGGCGGTGACCTTGTACTCGGGACAGTCCGTGACGGTGTCGGCGTGGTCGGACGTCAGGGAGTTGACGCCGCTCTCCGGGAAGTGGAAGGCGCAGAAGACCTGTCCCGGGGACAGTTCGCCGCTCAGCCGGGCGATCAGCCGGGCCGTGCCGTGGCGGCTCTCGACGGTCACCTCCGTCCCGTCACGGACGCCGTGCCGTGCGGCGTCCTGCGGGTGGAGGTCGAGGTGGTCGCGCGCGTCGAGGAGCAGGTTGCCGCCACGCCGGGTCATGCTGCCGGAGTTGTAGTGCGCCCAGCGGCGACCGGTGACGAGCAGCAGGGGGTAGGCGGCGTCGGGGCTCTCCCCCGGGGGCAGGTACGGGGCCGCGCACAGCTGTGCCCGGCCGTCGGGGGTGTCGAAGGCGTCGGTGTAGAGGGTGGCCTCGCCGGGACGGTCGGGCTCCGGGCAGGGCCAGGGCACCGCTCCTTCCCGGTCGAGCCGTTCGTGGGAGAGGCCGGCGAAGACCGGGGCGACGCGCCCGCACTCGGCGAGCGCCTCGGCCGGTGTCCGGCAGCCCAGGTCCGCCCCCATGGCGGCGGCGACCGCGTGCACGACGTCGAAGTCGGTCCGTGCCGCCGCGGGCGGGCGCACCGCGGTGCGGACCCGCTGGAAGCGTCGGTCGAAGTTCACGAACGTGCCGTCCTTCTCCAGCCAGGACGCGACGGGCAGCACCACGTCCGCGTGCCGCGCGGTCTCGCTGAGGAAGAGCTCGTTGACGACGACCAGGGGGCAGGCGTCGAGAGCGGCGGCGACCCGCCGGCTGTTCGGGTCGGTGGCGCAGACGTCCTCGCCGATGATCCACAGGGCGCGCAGGGTGCCCCGCCGCGCGGCCTCGAACATCTCGGGGATGCGCAGACCGGCCCGGGCCGGGAGGGTGCACCCCCACACGGCTTCGGCCCGGGCCCGTGCGCCGGGGTCGGTCACCGGGCCGTAGCCGGGGAGCAGGTCGGGCAGCGCCCCCATGTCGGAGGCGCCCTGCACGTTGTTCTGGCCCCGGAGCGGGGTGACGCCGTGTCCGCGGCCGGTGTTCCCGACGGCTCCGCGCAGGACGGCCAGGTTGGCCAGGGTGCGGACGCCGTCGGTGCCGTGCAGGTGCTCGGTGACGCCGAGCCCGTAGACGATGGCGGGGCGCCGCGCCCTGCCGTAGAGCCGGGCAGCGGCCGTGATGTCCTCGGCGGGCACGCCGGTGAGCTCGGCGGTGCGGGCGGGAGGGTGGTCGGCGAGCAGTCCGACCAGCTCGTCGAGTCCGGCGGCCCGGTCGCGCAGGAAGCCGGGGTCGGTCATGCCCTCGGCGACGAGTACGTGGGCGAGACCGTGGAAGAGCGCGACGTTGGTGCCGGGGCGGGGCCGCAGGTGGACGTCCGCCCGGTGCGCGAGGCCCACCTCCCTGGGGTCGGCCACGATCAGCGAGGCTCCGCCCAGCGCCCGTTGGAGCAGCCGGGCCCCGACGACGGGGTGGGCTTCGACCGGGTTGGCCCCGACGACCAGCAGGCAGTCGGCCCGCTCCACGTCGTCGAACGAATCGGTGCCACCGGCCCGTCCGAACGCGGCGGAGAGTCCGGCCGCGGACGGGGCGTGGCAGAGCCGGGAGCAATTGTCGACGTTGTTCGTCCCGACGACCGTCCGCAGGAACTTCTGGACGAGGTAGTTCTCCTCGTTGGTGGCCCTGGCGGAGGAGATCGCGGCCACGGCGTCGGGGCCGCCCGCCGCCACGGCTTCGCGCATCCCGTCCGCGACCCGGGCCAGGGCTTCTTCCCAGCCGACCGGTTCGAGGGTGCCGTTCTTCCGGACCAGGGGGTGTGTGAGGCGTTCCCCGGACGTCAGATAACCGTGGGAGAAACGGCCCTTGACGCAGGCGTGCCCCTGGTTGACGGGTCCGTCGAGGGCGGGCAGGACCGCCGAGACCCGGTCCCCGGCGACGACGACGTCGAGGGAGCAGCCGACCCCGCAGTAGCCGCACGTGGTGCGTACCCGCTCCGGGTCCGGCTGTGCGGTGGTGATGCCCCGGCCCGGTCCGGGGTGCGTGATGGCTCCCGTCGGGCAGGTGTCGACGCAGCCTCCGCACGCCACGCAGTCCGACCGGGCCCAGGACCCGCCCGTTCCCGGTGCGATGGCGGTGTCGGCGCCGCGGCCCGTGAGGGTGAGCGCGAAGGTTCCCTGCACGTCGTCGCACATCCGGACACAGCGCCCGCAGGCGATGCACAGGTCCCGGTCGAGCTCGATGTACGGGTGGCTCGTGTCACGGTCCCCGGACGCCTCCGCGGCCGCCGTGCCCGGGATGATGCCCAGCGTGCGGCAGGTGTCGGCGAGTTCGCTCCGGCGGTCGGCGGCGAGGGCGTGCGGAGGGAGGGCGGAGGCGATCAGCTCCACGGCGTCCCGGCGGAGGTTCCGCAGGTCCTCCTGCGCGGTGGTGACGTCGGTGCCGGGGGCGGCGGGGGTCACACAGGCCGCGGTGATCCGGCCGTCCGCGCGGACCAGGCAGGTCCTGCAGGAGCCGGCGGGCCGGAGGCGGTCGTCGTGGCAGAGGGCGGGCAGTTCGGTTCCCGCCGCGCGGACGGCGTCGAGCAGGGACGCGCCCTCGCGGACCTCCACGGGCAGGCCGTCCACCCGCAGCCCGGTCACCGGTCCCATCCCGTCAGTTCCGGGCCGTAGGCGCGTGCCAGGCTGCGGACGGCCGCCGGTACCCGGCGCCCGAAGGCGCAGAGGCTCGCCTCGCCCATGAGCCTCGCGAGGCTGTCGTACGACGGGCCCGGTGGGGTGCCCGCGGTGGCGAGTGCCAGCCCCCGGCGGGTGCCGATCCGGCAGGGCGAGCAGGCGCCGCAGCTCTCCCGTGCGGCGAACTCCCAGAGGTGCCGCATCAGTTCGACCGGATCCGTCCGTGCGTCGAAGGCGACCGTACCGGCGTGTCCGAGTGCGGCGCCCCGGGCGGCGAGTGCCGTCGACGTGAGAGGGACGTCGAGGTCGGCGTCGGTGAGGAAGCCGCCGAGCGGACCGCCGATCTGTACGACGGCCGGGCCACCGCCCTTCAGTCCTCCGCCGAGTGCGTCGACGATGTGCCGGACGGGGGTGCCGAGGTGGACCTCGTAGGCGCCGGGACGGACGAAGCGTTCGGAGAGGCAGACCAGCTTGGTGCCGGTCTCCTCCGCGGTGCCGTACCGGGCGTAGCGCTCACCGCCGTTGCGCACGATCCACGGCAGCGACGCCAGCGTCTCCACGTTGTTGACCACGGTGGGCGCCCCCCAGAGTCCGCGGTCGGTCGGGTACGGCGGCCGGGGACGGGCGCACCCCCGGGCCCCTTCGAGGCGGGCGATGAGCGCGGTCTCCTCACCGGCGACGTACGAGCCCGCGCCCTCGACGATCTCCACGACCGGCCGCGCGTCGCCGGTGCGCAGGGTGTCGGCGAGGTGGCCGTCCGCCACCGCGCGGTCCCGCGCCCGCCTCATGCGGACCAGGGCCGCCGGGTACTCCGAGCGCACCAGCACGACGCCCCGGCGGGCGCCGCAGGCGAAGCAGGCGAGCGCCAGCCCTGCGAGCACCCGGTCGGGGTCCTCCTCCATGAGCAGCCTGTCGGCGTAGGAGCCGGGGTCCCCTTCGTCGCCGTTGGCGACGACGACGGTGCCGGGCCGCGCGCCGGTGGCGGCCCACTTGGCGGCGACGGGGAATCCCGCGCCGCCACGTCCGCGCAGTCCGGACGCGGCGACCTCCTGGCGTACGTCCTCGGGGCTCAGCCGGTCGAGTGTCCGCCGCCAGCCGTCCCACGCCGGGCGGCCCGCCACGATCCCGGAGAGCAGCACCGGGTCACCGGTCGCGTCGGCCGCGGGGATGCCGGGCGCCCGGGGCGGGGTGCGTCCGGCCAGCTGGTCCGCCAGGTCCGTCCCGGTGCGGGGGCGGGTGCCGTCGAGAGCGGCGGGTCCCGCGTAGCAGTAGCCGAGGCAGTGGACCGTCTGCAGCGAGGTCCCGCCGTCCGGACCGGCCGTGTCCGCCGGGACGCCGAGCTCGCGTTCGACGGCGCCGAGGTGGCGGCCTCCCTCCGCGGCGAAGCAGGCCGTGGCAGTACACACGCGGACGTGCCGCTCCGCGTGGGGGGTGGCGAGGTCGGCGAAGTAGGTGACGGGCCCCAGCCCCGCGGCGGCCGGCAGCCCCAGGGCGCGGCCGACCCGGGGTGCCCACTGCCCGGGGTCGGCGGGTGTGCCGGCCCGGGCCCGGCCCAGGGCCGCGGGGAGGAGTCCCCCGCGCCGGCCGCGGCGGGCCGCGAGCGCGCGGGCCGCGTCCGCCGGCTCCTGCGGCGTGTGACCGTGCTGCTCTGCCATGGTCTCAGGGTGGCCCGGCGCCGGGCGGGCCGCACGCGGAGCGGAAAGGCCTCTCCGGCCGGGAGCTCGACGTCCCGCGGGGAGGGGAGCCGGCGTCCGGTGGCGGGAACGCGTGCGGCCGTTCGCACGCGCACGCGCCGCCGCCTCCTCCGGTACGGGTCCGCCGTCCCTGGGCCCTCAGGAGCCGTACCGGTGGAATCCCGTCGTGCGCCACTGCCCGCCGTCGGGCGTCACCGCGAGCGCCTCGTAGCCGTGCAGGCCCTCCAGCCAGTCGCGCGCGCCGTCCCCCCTCGCGAACGCGGCGGTGGCGTAGGTGTCGGTCAGGGTCAGACGCGGTCCGACGAGGGTGAGCGAGGCGAACGCGGTGGCGGGGCTGCCGCTGTGCGGGTCGTAGATGTGGGCGCCGCGCTCGGCGGTCCCGGACGTCGCGACGGCCAGGTCGTCGTGGGCGGTGACGACGGTGACCAGTTCACCGGGGCGCAGGGGGTGGGCGACGCCGATGCGCCAGGGGGTGGCGGGGGCGGCCCGGCCGCGGAGCTGGATGTCCCCGCCGCCGTTGACGCAGGTGTCGTGCGCGCCGGCCTCGTGGAGCAGCCGGGACGCCGCCTCGACGGCCCAGCCCTTCACGAGCCCCGAGGGGTCGAGGGTCCCGTCGGGGACGATGCTGAACCAGCCGTCGCTGACGCGCGCGGCGTGGGCGCACAGGAAGAGGACTTCCAGGACCTCCGGCGGGCAGTCCTCGCGCCGGATCTCGCCGCGGCCGAGGCGGCTGATGCAGCTGTCGGGGCGGTAGGTGGAGAACACCTCGTCGATCCGGTGGAGGTGGTCCACGGCCTCGTCGAGGGCACGGCGGATGGCGGGGGTGGGCCGGTCGCGGACGTCGAACGAGAAGACGCTGCCCATGACGTGTTCGACGTGGCGGAGTCCGGGGGCGGGGTCAGACATGGGCCTGGTCCAGCGCGCTCTGCAGGGACTGGACGTATCCCTGGCTCGTGTAGCTGGCACCGGAGACGGCGTCGATGTGGGCGCTCTGGGCGTGCAGGGCCTCCCGGGTGAGCTGAGGCAGGGCGTTGGAGGAGATCTGCTGGTCGCGGCCGTTCTGGTCGGGCGCCTGGAGCACCTTGACGGAGGTGATCCTGCCCTGGGTGACGCTGACGGCGACCTGCACGGTCCCGTACTGGGTGCCGACGGGATCCCCGGTGTACGTGCCCGAGCCGGC
Organism: Streptomyces sp. NPDC006296; assembly: GCF_040613235.1. NCBI lineage: Bacteria > Bacillati > Actinomycetota > Actinomycetes > Kitasatosporales > Streptomycetaceae > Streptomyces > Streptomyces sp. NPDC006296. Next base: position 20,832 of record NZ_JBEXRT010000041.1, read on the forward strand.
GGATGTGCCGGTGGACGGCCCGGTGGAGGTGGAGGAGGATGCGGGAGGTCGGGCGGCCTGGGTGTCGGGGGCGGGGAGCTGGTGGGGTTTGAGGGCGAGCAGGGCGACGACCAGGGCACTGAACCCGGTGCCGGCCAGGGCGGCTCGGCGCATGACGTTTCTCCTCAGAATTCGAACGACTCGTGGTGGATGCGCCGTGCCGGGACGCCGGCGCCCCGCAGGGCCTCGGTCGCGCTCCGGGCCATCCCGGGCGGCCCGCAGAGGTAGACGTCGTGCGCGGCCAGGTCCGGCACCAGGTCGCCGAGGCCACGGGCGGTGAGGGGCGAGGAGTAGCCGCCCGGTCCGTCCACGACGTAGTGCACGGTCGCCTGCCTGCGGGCGGCTATCGCGTCGAGTTCGCCGCGCAGGGCGAGGTCGTCGGCGTGGCGCGCCCGGTAGACGAGGGTCACCTGGCCCGGCAGGGTCTCGAAGAGCGTCCGCAGCGGGGTGATACCGACGCCGCCCGCCAGCAGCAGCACCTTGGGGGCGGTGCGGCGGTGGGCGGTGAACCCGCCGTAGGGCCCTTCGGCCCACACCCGGGTACCGGGCCGCAGGCGGGCGAGTGCGGCGCTGTGTCCGCCGGCGCTCTTCACCGTGATGCGCAGGTGGCGGGGGTGCGCGGGCGCGGAGAGGGAGTAGGGGTTGGCCGTCCACCACAGCTCGCGGGTCAGGAAGCGCCAGCGGAGGAACTGGCCCGGCGCCCCGCCCAGCTCGTCCAGGTGTTCACCGGTGAGGTGGACGGACACCACGCCCGGCGCCTCGGGGTGGACCGCGACCACCCGCATGCGGTGGCGCATCCCGCGCCGGACGGGCAGGGCGAACCGGTACCAGGCCAGCAGGGCGGCGACGCCGATGAACAGGGTGTACCAGGCGACCTGGGCGGGACGGTTCCCGACGAAGTCGGCTCCGTTGGAGAGCTGGTGGCCGAAGGCGAGGAAGACGGCGAGGTAGGTGGCGAAGTGCAGGTAGTGCCAGGTCTCGTAGGACATCCTGCGGCGCGCGGCACGGGCCGAGAGGATCCCGGTGGCCAGGAACAGGAGGAAGCCGATGGTCCCCTTGAGCATGTCCGGGTAGTGCAGCACGAGCGTGGAGGTCTGGCCGACCACGTTCGTGTGGGACGTCAGTGAGTAGCCCCAGATGATCAGCAGGGTGTGCGCGAGGACGAGCGAGATGGTGCAGCGGCCGCCCCAGGCGTGCCAGCGGGCGAGCCGGTCGGTCCCCACGGTGTGGTCCAGCAGCGGTACGCGCGCCATCAGGGCCAGCAGGACCGCGCAGCCGTATCCGGCCAGGAGCCCGGTGATCCGTCCCGCGCCGGTGATCCAGTCGGCCGCGCCGACCACCGAGGTCGTGTCGCTCCACCAGAGGGCCAGCACACCGACGGCGCCGGCCCAGATCACCGCGGGTGCGAGTACGGGCACCACGCTGCGCCGCGGGCGCCGGTGGCGCATGCCGCGGGCGGCGTCGGTGAGGGTCGACGTGCTGGTCATGAGGCTCCTCCGGACGGGACAGGATTCCGGTGACGGGCGGCCCATGCTCACAGCCCGACCTCTGAGAACACTCTGAAACCGGCCCGTCCGGCCGCTCCCGCGGTGATTCAGAGGAAACGCAGAGCCCCGGCTCCGCTCGCCGCGTCCCGTGACCGGGGATGCTGGGAGGACCATGAACGATGCGCGTACGACATCCCCTCTGCACCGGCCCGACGGAGATCCGGTGCGGGTCCTCGTCGTCGACGACGAGCCCGACGTGACCGACGTCCTGGCGGAGGTGCTGACGAGCGAGGGCTGGCAGGTCCGCACCGCGGGCGACGGGACGACCGCGCTGGCCACCGCCCGCACCTTCCGGCCCGACGCGGTGGTCCTGGACTGGATGCTGCCCGACCAGGACGGTCTGCAGGTCCTGCACGCCCTGCGGCGCGAGGCACCGCAGGTGTGCGTGCTGTTCCTGACCGCGCGCGACGCCGTGGAGGACCGTATCGCGGGCATCACGGCCGGCGGCGACGACTACGTCACGAAGCCGTACAGCCTGGAGGAGGTCCTGGCCCGGCTGCGCGGACTGCTCCGGAGGGCGGGCATGACCGCCGAGCCGGGGACGGACCAGCTCGCCGTCGGGGACCTCACGATGGACGAGGAGGCCAGGGAGGTGAGACGGGGCGGCGCCGTGGTCGACCTCTCCAGGACCGAGTTCGAGCTCCTGCGCTACCTGATGCGCAATCCGCGCCGGGTGCTGTCCAAGCAGCAGATCCTCGACCGGGTCTGGGCCTACGACTTCGGCGGACGCGCGCACATCGTCGAGCTCTACATCAGCTATCTGCGGAAGAAGATCGATGCGGGACGGACTCCGATGATCCACACCGTGCGCGGGGTCGGATACGTCCTGAAGCCCGAGTCCCTGTGAGGCGCCCGGCTCCGCGCACGCTGCGCGGCCAGCTCACCGCGGGTCTGGTGACGCTGCTCGCCCTCGCGTGCCTCGCGGTCGGCATCACGACCGCCCTCGCTCTGCGCGGGTTCCTCGTCGGCCGTCTGGACGAGCAGCTCGCCGCGTCCGGCGGCCGGTTCGCGGCGAGTCTGGAGCACGAGAGCGAGCCCGACGCCGACAACCGTTCCGACACCCGCGGGCAGGCCGAGGAGACCTTCGGTGCCCGCCTGCTGAACGGTGTCGTCACCGAGGCGGCCGTCGTCGACGACACCGCCGCCCGCCCCCTGGTGCTCACGGCCGGGGACCGCCGGACGCTCCGGGACATCCTCGTGGACGAGCGCGCGCACAGCGTCCACCTCTCCGCCTCGCCGGGCCGGTACCGCGTCATGGCCGTCCGGGGCGACGACGGGGACGTCCTGATCACCGGGCTGCCCCTGCGTCCGGTGGAGGAGACGGTGCACCGCCTCGTGGCCGTGGAGGCGGTGCTCTTCGGGGTCGCGCTCGTGGCCACCGGGATCGCGGGGGCGCTGTGGGTGCGGGTCTCGCTGCGTCCGCTCCGGCTGGTCACGGCCCGGGCGGCCGAGGTCGCCGGCCTGCCGCTCGCCAGCGGCGAGATCGCGATGCCCGGCCCCCTCCCCGACACCGATCCGCGCACCGAGGTGAGTCAGGTGGGCCGGGCCGTCAACCACATGCTGGGCCATGTCGAGGACGCCCTCGTCCGACGGCAGGCCGGCGAGGAGCGGCTGCGGCACTTCGCGGCCGACGCCAGTCACGAACTGCGCACTCCGGTCGCCAACATCCGCGGTCACGCCGAGCTGGCCCTGCGGCAGCGCGGCCCCGTCCCCGCCGAGGTCCGGCACGCCCTGGAGCGCATCAGCGGGGAATCACGGCGGATGACCCGGCTCGTCGACGATCTGCTGCTCCTCGCACGGCTGGACGCCGGACGCCCCCTCGAACACGAGCCGGTCGACCTGACCCTGCTCATCCTGAACGCCACCGACGACGCACGGGCGGCGGGCCCGCGGCACCACTGGTTCCTCGACCTTCCCGAGGAACCCGTCACCGTGGTGGGAGACGCCCACCGGCTCCAGCAGGCCATCGGCAACCTGCTCGCGAACGCCCGGACCCACACCCCGCCCGGCACCGAGGTGACGGTCACCCTGGCCTCCGGCCCCGGGGAGGTCCGGGTGGACGTCCGCGACAACGGTCCGGGCATCCCCGAGGAGCTGCAGGCCGAGGTCTTCGGCCGTTTCGTACGCGCCGACCACGCGCGCTCCCGCAGCACCGGCAGCACCGGACTGGGCCTCGCCATCGTCCGGGCCGTCGTCACCGCCCACGGCGGGACCGTCGCCGTCACCAGCCGGCCCGGACGCACCGACTTCCGTCTGACCCTGCCCGCCTGACCCCCGTCCGGCCGCCGGGTCCCCCGCCCCGGCGCGGACGTCCACCCGCCGCCGGGAAGAGCACACGGCCGTCCGCCGGTGCGGGCGGCGCCCCCGTGCCCGTCCCGGCGGCCGGCCCGCGTCAGTCCCCGGGACCGTCCCCCCGGTCGGCCAGCGGTGTCCGCGAGGCGATCCGGTCGCGCGCCCAGGTCGTCAGCTCCGGGACGGCGAGGCTCTCCACCCACAGGTCGACCTGCTCGGCGCTCCGGTCGGCCGGGGGCGAGCCGATGCCCAGGACCCGCAGTCCCGCGCGGCGGGCCGACTCCGCACCGGTGAGCGAGTCCTCCACCGCCAGGGCGTCCTGCGGGGGGACGCCGCACAGCCGGGCGGCGATCTGGTAGACCTCCGGCCGGGGTTTGGGAGGCACGTCCTCCCCCGCGACCACGACATGGCCGAAGAAGGGGAGGAGTCCGGCGCGGTCGAGGCAGGACTCCACCATCTCCCGGGGGCAGTTGCTGGCGACGGCGAGGGGGAGGTACCGGGCGGCCAGCCTGACCAGCGTCGCCGCTCCCGGCATGGTCACCGGTTCCTCGTGGACGAGGGCCATGAAGTTGTCGAGCAGTGCGGCCGTCAGGTCGTCGACGAGATCCGGCTTACCGGTCTCCTCGGCCATGAGGGCGCCGCACTCGGCGTAGTGGACGCCCTTCGCGCGTTCGGCGAACCCCGCGGGCGGCTTGAGGCCGAACGAGCGGAAGGTGATGCTGCGGGCCTCCATCCAATGACGCTCCGTGTCCATGAGCGTGCCGTCGCAGTCGAACACGATGGCGGACGGGGACCAGGCGAGGATGCGGTGTGCTGTCATGTCTCTGCCGTTCTCAGTGATTCGTCACCGGTTCGGATCGCGGGCACAGAGCGCGGAGGCGATTTCCGCCGTGCAGACGCAGGGCGCTGTCCGTCGATCCCGGAAACATCGTGACCGTTACGTTAATTAGGCACCGGGATATCCCGCAATCACCGATTCGAGTGCACGTGAGAGGCGGGCGCCGGGGCGGCACCACCGGGGCGGAATGCGGTGAAACTGTGTGCGGTCGACGAAATCCAGTTCCCGAAAACCCGTGCACCTGCACCGCCGAAGCGATCAAGCGGCCAAGCCATCCGACTCCCCGGGCGCCCGACAGAATCGTTCCTGCTCCGGGAAGCGCCACCTTGCCGAAAACTGACCGGCCGGGCACGCGGTCGAAGAATAATAAAATCCTCGTACGCCGCGACTGCTCCTCGAAAAGGGCGCATCTCGCCCGCGTACCGTGATGGAACGTTCTACCGAAAAGAGAACGCAAGTGCAGGACAGGGCACGTACGACCCGCAGAGTCCTCCTGGAATCCGCAGCGCACCTTTTTCTCGAGCGCGGCTATGTGGGGACGAGCGTCAATGACATAAGTGACCACTCGGGCCGGACGAGTGGGGCGATCTATTTCCATTACTCCAGCAAGGAGAAGCTGGCACTGGCCGTGGTGCGGGAGCAGTTCGCGACCTGGCCCCAGCTCGCCGCCCCCTATGCGACGCCCGGGGTCCCCCCGCTGGAGAAGCTCGTCGCGCTGAGCTTCGACGTCGCCCGGGCGCTCAGCGAGGACACGGTGGCACGGGCCGGTGCGCGGCTCTGGACGGAACGCCTCAGCATCGACGCCGCCGTCCCCACTCCGTTCGACGCGTGGGTGCCGGCGGTGACCCGGCTTCTCGCGGAAGCCAGGACCAGGGGGGAACTCGCCGACGGCGTACAGCCGTCGGGTACGGCCGTGACCCTGGTGAGCGCGTTCTTCGGGGTGTGCTCCCTGGCCGACGACGTCCCCGGCGGGCGGGGCTGGGCCGACCGGCTGCGGCGCTGGTGGATGCTCGTCCTGCAGGCGCTCCAGGCGGAGCCGGAACCCGGCGCGCTGATCGCGCGGGCGCGGCTCCCGATCCCCGGACAGCAGGGGACGCCGCTCCCGTCCGCGGCACGCTGAGAGAGGTGCGGCCGGAGGAGGCACGCCTCGCTCCGGGTCCCCACCGGGCACGCCGGACGCCGACAGCCCTTCCGGACGCGCGGCTTCTCCGCCGCCGGGCCCGTCGTCCCGATCGCACGCGCACCCGGGCACGGCACGGGGGCGTCCCCGTCGGCCCGCGGGGCGGTCTGAGCCGGGGCAGTGATCCGCGGCTCCGTGTCGGGCGTGTCCGCGCACCCGGGGCCGCCGAAGGGGGACGGTGAGCGGGCGCGTCCCCCTCGCACGGCACCGGGGAGGACGCGCCACCCTCCGTCGTGGCTTCCGGGCGCCCCGGCAGCACGGAAGCCACGGCGGGGACGGCCGGAGTCCCCCGGCAGGTCCGGACCTCGCCCCGGGCGACGCCGCGCGCAGGGGTCCGGCACGGTTCACGACCGACGCCCGCGGGCGCACGCGCTCCCCGCAGGGCTGAACGGGTCATTCGGGGCGGCGTCGACGGGTGCGCGGCACCGTCGGCCGACCGCTGCGCGTCAGACTGCCCCGGGGTTCGCCTCCTGATCACGGACAGGGGCGCCCACCTCATCTCCGGGTGGTGAACAGCGCTGCCCGAGCGCGTTCGGTCAGGAGACTCATGTGACGTCATGCCAGCTGTCGCTGGTCGTACCGTGCTTCAACGAGGCTGCCGTCCTCACGAGGTTCCACGCGGCCGTCGGGGACGTGCTCGGCCCGGCCGGACTCGACTACGAGATCTGTTACGTGGACGACGGGAGCAGCGACCGGACCCGGGACATCGTCGTCGGCCTCGGTGCCGAGGACGAGCGTGTGAGGTACACGGTGCTCAGCCGGAACTTCGGCAAGGAGGCCGCCATACTCGCCGGCCTGCGCATGTCCCGCGGACGGGCCGTGGTCATCATGGACGCGGATCTCCAGCACCCTCCCGAGCTCCTCCCGCGGATGCTCGAACTCCACGCCCGGGGCTACGACCAGGTGATCCCCCGTCGGAGCCGCGACGGCGAGGGGCGGGCACGCACGGTGCTGACCCGCGGCTACTACACGCTGGTGCGCCGGCTCATGGACGTGGAAGTGCTCGACGGCGCCGGGGACTTCCGGCTGCTGTCCCGCCAGGCCGTGGACGCGGTGCTGTCGCTGCCGGAGGCCAACCGGTTCTCCAAGGGGATCTTCTCCTGGATCGGTTTCCCGACGACGACCTTCACCTACCGCAACGCGCCGCGGCTCGCCGGAAGTTCGAAGTGGGGAAGCCGACGGCTGCTCAACTACGGCATCGACGGACTGCTCTCCTTCAACGACCGTCCCCTGAGGCTGGCCGTGCACGCGGGCCTGTGGTGTCTGCTGGCCGCCCTGTTCTTCGCCGGGTGGGTGGCGTTCGACGTGGCGCTCCACGGCGCCGCCGTCCCCGGTTACGCCACGCTCCTCATGGCCATCGTGGGGATCGGCGGGATCCAGCTGATCACCCTGGGGATCATCGGCGAGTACGTCGGCCGGATCTACCACGAGGTGAAACGACGCCCCTCGTTCGTCGTCAGGGAGACCGACGAACGCCCCGCCCCGCGGCCCGGGATCCCGGGCCAGGTCTCGGTCCCTCCTCGGGCGGGCGCTCCGGCGACGGGACGGCAGTTCGCGACCTTCGCGGCGGTCGGTCTCGTCAACACCGCCGTCTACCTGGCGATCTACGTCAGCCTGAACACGGTGATCCCCTACCTCGCGGCGCACGTCCTCGGATACGCCGTCAGCGTCCTGAGCTCCTTCCTGCTCAACTCCTACGTCACCTGCCGCACCCGTCCCACCTGGCGGGGGTTCCTCCGGTATCCGCTGTCCAGCGGGTTCAGTCTCGTGGCCACCGGGGCGCTCCTGTACGCAGCCGTCAGCCGACTCGAAATGGACAAGAATGTCGCCGCGCTGGTCGCCGGAGTCCTCGTCACACCGGTCTCCTTCCTTCTCGCCCGCTGGGCCATCGACTCCGGGCGCCGGCGGACGGAGCTTCGCGGCACGGTTCCTGATGCCGCCGTCGACTCGAAGCAGAACGACCCCGTTCCCGGCTGAGGACGACCGCGCGGACCACGGCCTTCCCGCGTCGCCCGGGTGGACCGACGGGGAGACCGGGGCCGGCGACGGCACGGATCCGCCCGGCGGCGGGGGCGCGCCGGGTCCCGCACGGCCGTTCTCGCGCCGGGTCCGGGCGGGCGCGGCGCTGCTGCCCCTCCTTCCGCTGGCGCTCCTCGGTGCGGCCTCCTGGTCCGCGCGCTGGGTGCGCCCGAGCGGAGACGAGTGGTGCTTCCTGCCCCTCGTGCGCGACGAGGGGTTCTGGGCCCTGGTGGACGGCTTCTACTCCACGGACAACGGCCGGATCGCCAACGGCCTGCTCGTCGCCTCGTACGGCGTGTTCGGTGTGGCGGGCCAGCAGTGGTTCGCGGTGATCAGCGTCGTCGTGATGCTCGCCCTCCTGTGGGGGTGGGCGGTGGCGCTGTCGCGTTCGGTCCGGTGGCGGCTGCCGCGCGGCGTTCCGCTGTTCTCGGCTGCCGTGGTGCTGTCCTTCTTCTGCCTCGCGTCCACGAACACCTACAAGACCTTCTTCTGGCCGGCCTCCTCGGTCTCGCACACCTTCCCGCCCGTCCTGGCGGCAGCCGCCACGATCCCGGTGCTGCTGGCGACCTCACGCCGGGGCAGGGCCGGCGCGGTCGCCTCGGCGTTCGTCCTCGGAGCCGTCCTGGGCACCCTGTCGGAGGAGACGTCCGTCGTCGCCCTGGCTCTCCTCGCGCTGGCCCTGCTGCTCGGCCGGAGCATGCTGCGGCCGGAGCGGCCGGCTTTCGTACGGGCCTGGTGCTGCTCCGCCGGGGCGGGCATCCTGCTGGGCACCGCCGTGCTCCTGACCTCTCCCGGGTCACGGAACCGCCGCACGCGCCATCACGCGGACTCGATGTTCACGCCCGACTCCCTCCTCGCCTCCGCGCGGGGGTACGGGCAGATCCTCCACACCCTGGCCACGACCTGGCAGTACCTCGGGGTGATCGCCCTCGGCGTGCTGCTCGGCGTCCTGGTCCGCCGCGCGGACGGCGGTGTTCCCCGCCCCGGCCGCCGGACTGCGCTGCTCCTGGTGTCCGTGCCGGTGGTCCTGCTGCTCTCCGGATACGTCTGCACGGTGATCACCTTGCCGGCGTTCGGCGCCTCGGTCGCGACCTCCAACCGGCTCTGGAACGACTACCTGTTCCCGCTGCTCCTGCTGCTCGTCGGCGTGGGCGGGCTCCTCGGGAACCTGGCGGCACGGCGGTCCGGCCGCGGGACCGCTCCGGTGGCGGCGGGAGCCGTGCTGCTGTGTGTGGCGGTGACGGCCGGACTCGCCGGGCCGCTCATGGGCCTGGAGTCGGACATGCGGGAGCGGGCGGCGGCCTGGGACGGCCAGGACCGCCTGCTCGGGGAACAGGCCGCGGCGGGGGCGACCGTGCTGGCGTACCGGCCGCTCGTCATCAGCAGGATGACGGAGCCGTTCGGCGCGCGGCCGTGGCCCGCTTCCTGCGTCGCCTCCTACTACCGGGTGGACCGGGTGACCGACGGCCGGAAGGTCTGATCCCGAGGCGCACCGGCGGGGCCGTGCCCGAGGGGGCCGGCACGGGAGACCGTGCCGGCCCCCTCAGGCGTGGAGCCGTGCGTCGGACGTCACGGGGTGAGACGGAGGCGGTGGTCCTCCTGCGTGACGTCCGCGGCCGGGGACGGTGCGTGGACCAGGCCGCCGACCTCCTGCGGGGTGAGGCCGGTGAGCTGGACGATGCGCGGCGCCGGGACCCCCGCGGTCAACGCGCGGTGCACGAGGGCCTGCCAGTCCTGGGTGGTCTCCCGGAAACCGAGGAGTTCGGCCTCCAGGTCCGCGACGGACTTCGGGGCGCACTCCCGGTGCACGCGCAGGGCCTCCTCCTCGCTCAGCGGCACGGGCAGCGTCTCGGCGCCCTCGGGAACGAGCGCTTCGGCGTCGGCGGGAAGGATCCTGACCTGCTCGGACTCGGCCGGGACTCCGTGGGCCTGCAGCCAGCCGTGCACCGCGGGCGTCTCGGCGCAGGCGAGAGCGCCGACCGCGCCGAGGGCCGCGCCCACCCGGGGGTGGTCGTCGGGAAGCAGGAACAGGCGGGCGTCGTGATCCATCGTGCGAAGTACCTTCTCGGGAAGGGGCGGCGGCGGTGTCCCGATGGTATCCGCCACGTGCACCCGCACCGTCGCAGCGGCGCTCGCTCCACGGGGTGAGCGCCGCGCCCGGACGGTGTCCGCACCGGCCGGACCGGCGGACCCGGCGCCGCACGACGTCCCGTCATTCTCCCCTCGGGAAGCTCCCCTCCCCCGGCGCGCCGGGCGGACCAACGCCGTCCGGCCGGGTGGGGACCGGTCCGCACCGCTCTTACCGCGGTGCGACGGGCCGTGCGGCTGCCGCGGGAATCCGTCCGACGGTGTTCCACACGAACGTGTCGTCCCGGACGTGCGGGTCGGTACGGATGTCCGGGGTGGCGCACCCCGCCCAGGGGTCCCCGGGCGCGGGTCCGCCCGCTGCCGCCGGGGCGGTCAGTCGCCCAGGACCCGCTCCCACAACAGCGCGTCCCGCCAGGCCCCGTCGAGCAGGATCGAGGAGTGCGCGACACCGTACGGGCTGAACCCGTTGCGGCGCAGCACACGCTGCGACGGGAGGTTCTCCAGCTGGGTGGACGCCTCGGCACGGTGCAGGCCGAGTTCGTCCGCCATCACCCGGAGCACGCGTGCGACGGCGCGTCCCGCGTGTCCTCGGTTCTGGGCGGGGGTGGCGATCCAGTAGCCGACGGAGCCGCGGCGCAGATGCGGCTGGCGCAGGACGCCCCCGACGGTGACCTGCCCGATCACCTGGTCGCCGTCGAGCACCACACCCGGCCAGACCGATCCGGCCCGGTACCCGGCCAGCAGGCGGTCGATCCGCTCGGCCTGGCCCTCGGGGGTGAAGTGGGCGGCCGGCTGGTCCGGTTCCCAGGGCCGAAACGCCTCGACGTCACGCGCCCGGTGGGCGGCGATCGGGGCCGCGTCTGCGGGCTCGATCAGGCGGATCCCGGTGCTGTCGCTCATATGCTGGTCCTCGCCGCGGTGGATGGGCCGAGCGGACAGCCTAGGCGCTGCCCCGTCGTCCCCGGTGACAGGGAGCGCGGCGCCGGATGCGGCGCACCGCACGGCGAGCGGAACCACCGGGAACGCGGGCCGCGCGTCGTGGGGCACTGCGGGCTCCGGCGGTCGTACGGTCGAACCGGTTACCGAGGAGGACATCTGATGCGCAGTGTGATCTGTTCGATGAGCATCTCTCTCGACGGCTACATCGTCGACCCGGACGGCGGCTTCGACTGGTCGGTGCCCGACGAGGAGGTCTTCCGCCTCGCCACCGACGAGGTGCGGGGCCTCGGCGTCCATCTGCTGGGGCGGCGGCTGTACGAGACGATGCTGTACTGGGAGACCGTGGACCAGGTTCCGTCGCTCGACTTCTCGACGCGCGAGTTCGCCGCCCTCTGGAACTCCCTCCCCAAGGTGGTGTTCTCGACCACGCTGTCGGCGGTCCGGGGCGGTGCCCGCCTGGCGTCCGGCACCGTGGCGGAGGAGATCGGCCGGCTGCGGGCGGAGCCGGGTGAGGGCGACATCGGGATCGGCGGCGCGACGCTCGCCGCCGCGGCCGCCGCGGCGGGGCTGATCGACGAGTACCGGATCCGGGTCCACCCGGTCCTGGTCGGCGGCGGCATTCCGTTCTTCCCCCGGGAGGGGCGCCGGGTCGGTCTCGAACTCGCCGAGTCCCGCACCGTCGGCCCGGAGATCGTCTACCTCCGCTACCGGGTGCCGCGCTGACGCCGGGTCCGCCCGTCCACCGGCGGTGACGGCGTGTGGTCCGGGCGCGCACGCCGCACCGCTTTCCGGAGATTCGCCCGTCGCCGTGCCCTGGAGGAGCGGAGCGCGTTGTACCGATCATGAATGTATGGCGAACCCTCACCGCAACGGCAGCCGGATCGCTCCTGCTGGCCGCTGCCCCCGCTGCCCAGGCCGACAGCATCGCTCCGGTGCTGACCGGCACGGCACTCACCGCGGCCACCGCCGGGGAACGGACCGGCACAGCCGCCCATGAGGTGGCGCAGCGGACCGGCCTCGCGGAGCACGCGGCGACGGCGACGGACCTCGTGGAGACACAGGTGGAGCCCATGGTCGCGCGCGACCGATCCGTCCACGACTGACCACGGGACGCCCGGTCGTCGCGGCGGCGGCCTGCCACCCGCGGACACGGACGGCGCGTCAGACCGCCGTCTCGAGCGCGGGGATGTGGGCGCACCTGGTCTCGGCGGACGCGGCGAGGACCCGCATGCGGCGCAGCAGGTCGCGTGTGGCGCGCAAGGTCACGGTGCTGCGCCAGGTGATGCCGGGGTGCCGCGAGCGGAGGTGCGACAGCGCCCGCGTCCCGATCCCCGCCGAGTGCAGACGGGCGTCGATGTCGACGTCCCTGATCACACCCTCGCCGCAGGCGGTGCAGATGCGGTAGTGGATCTGTCCGACGACCTTGCGGACGTGGACCAGGAGCAGGCACTCCTCTCCTGGTCCGGCGTCCTCGGGGACGTGGGCGGAGAGGAACTCGATGTCGCGGTAGGCGAGGATCCTCAGGCGCAGTCGTCTGGCGAGCCCCGCGCGGCGCCTGTGCCGTCCCGCAACCGGGGTTTTCCGGGGTGCGGGAGCACTGCGGACGGGGACACCTGGGTGGCGTGCGTGGTCTCCGGACATGGACCTCGTGTGCCCGGACTGCGGCCTTTCACCCACCCGATCCGGCCGGGCGCGTCTCCGGCGAGGGCGGCAGCCGCCGTCGGGGACCGGGTCCTCGGTCAGCCGTTCGCCATCCATCGGGACGGCGCATCACCGGCCTGACCTGCTGTTATCCGGTCGGACCGTGGCGCGTCCGGCTCCACGGAAAGGGCCCCACCGCGTGCGGTGGGGCCCTTCGGCGTTGTCCGGTTCTCGTCCCCATCGGCCGCCGTCGGCGCCCGGAGCGCGCCTTCCGGCGTGTGCGGACGGGAGCGTCTCACCGGGAGCCGGGACCGTGACGGTCCGCCGGCCGCCGGGCGGTCCGCGGGAGCCGGGGTCACGCCTCCGTGCGGGTGCGCCCCAGGCGGAGTGCGGACACCAGGAAGAAGACGCCTCCCAGGAAGGCGTAGCCGGCCAGGCTGCTCAGCGAGGCCTCGCCCTTGCCGGCCTGGGCGGCGAACGAGGCGCCGGCGAAGACGGAGATGAAACCGCTGATCATCATCGCCCACTGGCCGCCGAGCCGGCGCCGGGTGGCACCGACGACGAGCTGGACGATGCCCGCGGTGACGGCCCAGGCACCCCAGACCCGCAGGACGGCGGGAATGCCGGAGGTGGCGGCGACGGCCAGACCGACGGCGGTGAGGGTGCTGAGCGCGACGTTCACGTACAGGCCGCGCACGGATCGGCCGCCGGTCCGGGCGGACCTGATGTCGATGACCGCGCACGCCGTGTCGAACAGCGGATAGATCACCAGCAGCGTCGCGGTGACCGCGCCCAGGGTGCCGGCCATCGAGAACAGCAGGGCGGCCCACACCGCGGCGAAAGCGAAGCGCAGGAAGTACAGCTTGCGCAGGGCGGCGGGGGCGGGGGTGGTTCCGACGAGGGTGTCCACGGAAGTTCCTCTCAGATGGAGTGTGCTGGTGTCGGTCGGCGGGGTCATCGGTGGGGTCCGTTCGCTCTATCGGGAGGGCGGGTGCCGGTGTCCCGGCTTCGGGTGGTCGAGGGGCGGCGGCGCCGGACCTCCCGGCCCGGGGGCCGTCGGGTCGTCGCCGGTGGGGCGGCGCACGGCGTCAGCTGCGCCGCTCCTCACGCGGAGGTGCGTTCAGCGGCCCACAGGGCCGTGCGGTGGTACGGGGACGGGGCGTCCTCCCGGACCGTGAGCAGTGCCGGTGCCGGTGCCGTCGGTGCCGGCACCGCAGCGGGTCCAGGACGTGCCCGCGAGGACATCGGCCCGGAGACCGGCGTCGGCGGCCGGCGCGGACCGTCCGGTGCGCAGGAGCCGCCGCGCCTCCCGGCGGAGTGACCGGCGCGGGCGCCGTACCGGGCCACGGCCACGGATACGGGCGTCACGGCGGGCACCAGGCGGGCACGGCGGTCCGGGGCTGCCGGTCCGCCGACCGCCGGAGGGGCGGTCGGCGGTCCTGCGGCGCGGGCCGTGCCGGTGCCCGTGCGGAGAGAGATGCGGCGGAGAGCCATGGAGTCATCGCCAATCCCGAGGGAGAACGTTCGGTCTCATCGCTGAGTCAAGAGGATGGCCGGCGAGGATGTCAAGACCGAACGTTCTCCCTCGCGGCTGAGGTAATCTGGGCGCATGACAGAGGGCACAGGAGGCGGCAGCACATCGGCGGCGCGGGCACGGCTGCTCGACACGGCGACCAGGATCTTCTACGCAGAGGGGATCCACGCCGTCGGCGTCGACCGGATCATCGGGGAGGCCCAGGTCACCCGGGCCACGCTGTACCGGCACTTCGCGGGCAAGGAGGAGCTCGTCCTCGCCTACCTGGAGCAGGCCGACCGGGGAATCCGGGCGGGGCTCGAAGCGGCTGTGGCGGGCGAGCGGTCGGCGGCCGACGAGGTCCGCGCGGTCGGCCGGTTCGTCACCGCCGGCATCCAGAGCGACGGGTTCCGCGGCTGCGCCTTCCTCAACGCGGCGGCCGAGTACCCCGACCCCTCCCACCCCATCCACCGGGCGGTCCTGGCGCACCGCGCGTGGTTCCTGGACACCGTCACCGCGCTGCTGGCCCGGGTCGGCGACTCCCCCGCCGCCGAGGGCGGCAGGCACCTCATCATGCTCAGGGACGGCGCGATGGCCGCGGGCTGCCTGTTCGATCCGAAGCTGATCTCCGAGACCTTCCTGCTGGGCGTCGAGGGGATTCTGCGGGTGCGCGGCGCCTGAGCGGTCCCCCGTACCCGTGTCCGGGCAGGACCCGCAGGTCCGCGGGGATGGCGGGGCGGGGCCGCCGGTTGCGGCCGAAGAGAGCAGGGCGGGCCGGGGGTCGCCCGGGTCCGGCCCGCACAGACCGCCGCCGGTCACGGGGCCGGCCGTCGCGGCTCCGCGTAACCTCTCCCTGTGCCCGCCTCCCGCCTGCATCGCGTCGCCGTCCTCGTGCTCGAAGGGGCGAAGCCGCTCGACGTCGGAATTCCCGCGCAGGTCTTCACGAACCGCGCGAGCATGCCCTACGAGGTGCGGGTGTGCGGGGCGACGCCCGGCCCCGTGACCGGCGGCGACGGTCTCGCGTACCACGTCGCCCACGGCCTCGACGCCCTCGCGTGGGCCGACATCGTCTTCGTGCCCGGCTACCGCTTCCCGGACCGCGACGACCCGCCACGGGCCGTCGTCGACGCGCTGATCGCCGCCCACGCACGGGGGGCGCGGCTCGCGGCCATCTCGACCGGGGCGTTCGCACTCGCCGCCACGGGGCTGCTCGACGGCAGGCGGGCCACGACGCACTGGCATTACACACGGGCCCTCGTGGCCCGGCACCCGCTCGTCCGGGTCGACGAGAACGTGCTGTTCGTCGACGAGGGCAGCGTGCTCACCTCGGCCGGCGCCGCCTCCGGCATCGACCTGTGCCTGCACATCCTGCGCGGTGATCTCGGTGTGGCCGCGTCGAACCACGCGGCCCGGCGCCTGGTGGCGGCCCCCTACCGCAGCGGCGGCCAGGCGCAGTACGTACCGCGGAGCGTTCCCGAGCCGCTCGGCGAGCGGTTCGCCGCCACCCGGGAGTGGGCCCTGCACCGGCTCGGTGAGCCCCTCACCCTCGACATGCTGGCGCGACGGTCCGAGGTGTCGCCCCGCACCTTCTCGCGGCGCTTCGTCGAGGAGACCGGCTGCACCCCCATGCAGTGGGTGATGCGCGCCCGCGTCGATCTGGCCCGCGAACTGCTGGAACGCTCGCAGCGCAGCGTCGAGCAGATCGCCGCCGACGTGGGACTGGGCACCGGGGCCAACCTGCGCCTGCACTTCCAGCGCATCCTGGGGACCAGCCCCGGCGAGTACCGGCGGACCTTCACGCGGGGCGGGTGACCGCCCCGGCACCCACTGGCAGGATCCTTGTGAACCATGGCGATCCCGCCACTGTCACCGTCGTCGGCCGCGGGCGACGCTGGTGGGGAGGGAAGGGACATCACTCATGACTCGTATAGCCATCAACGGATTCGGCCGCATCGGACGCAATGTGCTGCGCGCACTGCTGGAGCGTGAGAGCGGTCTCGAGGTCGTCGCCGTCAACGACCTGACGGAGCCCACCGCTCTCGCCCGGCTGCTCGCCTTCGACAGCACCTCGGGCAGGCTGGGCCGCCCGGTGAGCGTGGACGGGGACGTGCTGGTCGTCGACGGCCGCCGGATCACGGTGCTGGCCGAGCGCGAGCCGGCGCACCTACCGTGGGCCGAACTCGGTGTCGACATCGTCCTGGAGGCCACCGGCCGCTTCACCTCCGCCAAGGCCGCCCGGGCGCACCTCGACGCGGGCGCGAAGAAGGTGCTCGTCAGCGCGCCGTCGGACGGCGCGGACGTCACGCTGGCGTTCGGGGTCAACAACGACGCCTACGACCCGGACGTGCACACGGTCGTCTCGAACGCCTCCTGCACCACCAACGCTCTCGCGCCCCTGGCCGCGATCCTCGACGAACTCGCGGGTATCGAGCACGGGTTCATGACCACGGTGCACGCCTACACGCAGGAGCAGAACCTGCAGGACGGTCCGCACCGCGACGCCAGGCGCGCCCGGGCCGCCGGTGTGAACATCGTGCCGACCACGACCGGCGCCGCCAAGGCGATCGGGCTGGTGCTGCCGAACCTGGAGGGCAAGCTGTCGGGCGACTCGATCCGTGTCCCGGTGCCGGTGGGGTCGATCGTCGAGCTGAACACGACCGTCGCCCGAGACGTGACGCGCGACGACGTGCTGGCGGCGTACCGGACCGCGGCGGAAGGTCCGCTCGCCGGTGTCCTCGAGTACTCGGAGGACGCGCTCGTGTCGTCCGACATCACGGGCAACCCCGCCTCCTCGATCTTCGACTCGGCGCTCACCCGCGTCGACGGCCGCCACATCAAGGTGGTCGCCTGGTACGACAACGAGTGGGGCTTCTCGAACCGCGTGATCGACACGCTCCAGTTCCTCGCCGCCCGCTGACCGGTCACCGGCGGCGGTCCCCCGGGCCCGCCTCCCGCTCCGCTCCTGCCGGACCCCGCCGGCCCCGCCGCTCGCGCGCGGGGCGGCGGGGTCGCTGCCGTGCCCGCGGCGACCGCGCATCGGCTTCCCGGCAGCGTACGGCCGCGCGACGGCCGGACCGGCCGGAGGAGCGTCCGGCCCGGCGGCCCGTCCGCCGTGCCCCGCCGCACGACCGAGACCGGCGGGAAACGGGACCGCAACACCCGGTACGGCCACGGGTCGAGGTCCGGCCGGGACGCCGCGGTCGGCGGCGGTCCCGGGGGCCACTCGCCCGTTCGGAGGCCGACACCCACGGGGAGCAGCCGAATATGCCGTGAAATAGTTCGGGGGTCACAGTCATCGGGCCCCGGAATCGAGCATCCGGGCGCATCCCCCGGCGGACGGCGGCGAATGCTGACGGCAAATCATTTTTGTGCGAAAAGCGTCTGCTTGAGGCCACGGGGCCGAGGGCCGTCTTGCCGCCCACCTGGACACCCTGATGTGATGAAGCATTCGGACCGGCTGGACTGGGAGCGTCGGCATTCGTGGGGTGGCAGCAGGGGCCGCTCCGGGGCCCGCTGGAGGGAACATTTCATGGGTGAGGACACAGGGGAAGCAGGGGAACACAGAGTACGGTTCCGGATTCTGGGCTCGTTCGAATGCTGGGACGGTACGGAACGCGTGCGCGTGGGTGGCCCCGTCCACGAGAAGGTCCTGGTCACCCTCCTGTTGGAACCCCAGCGCGTGCTGCCGGTCTTCCGTCTGGTCGAAGCCGTCTGGGACGAGAACGCACCCGCCACCGCGGCCCATCAGGTACGCAAGGCGGTGGCGGAGTTACGGCAGCGCATTCCGGACGGGCGCAATCTGATCGTCACCGAGGGACCGGGCTACCGGGCGCTCACCACACCCGACCAGGTGGACCTCAGCCGGTTCTCCGAGGGGCTGAAACAGGCCAGGGAAGCCACGGCCGCCGGACAGAGCGCGTTCGCCGCCACGGCGCTGCGCGAGGCGCTGGATCTGTGGCGGGGCCCGCTGCTGTCGGGCAGCGGCGGTTCGGTGCTCGCCGCCGCGTCCGCGGCCCTGGAGGAACGGCGCCTGACGGCCGTCGAGCAGCTCTTCGATTTACGGCTCGGCTCGGGTGAGAATGGCGAACTGGTCGGTGAATTAAGGGAGTTCATCGATGCGCACCCGCTGCGTGAAACTCTGCGCGGCCAGTTGATGCTCGCTCTCTTCCGGTCCGGCCGTCAGGCCGAGGCGCTGGAGGAGTTCGCGAAGGTCCGCGAGTTCCTGATCGACGAACTCGGCATCGGCCCCGGCGACTCGCTCACCGAACTGCACCAGGCGATTCTGCGGAACAGTCCCGAGCTCGCCGCTCCGCAGCAGTCCGCTCCCGCACCGTTCACCCCGGAGGGGAAGCCTTCCACACTCCCCTACGACCTGCGCGACTTCACGGGCCGTGAGGCGGAGGTCCGCGAGCTGCTCGGGTTCGTGGCGGAGGCACCCGGCACCGGCCCGCTGATCATCGCCATCGACGGCATGGGCGGCAGCGGCAAGACGTCTCTCGCGGTGCGCGCCGCCCACCAGCTCACCGACAACTACCCCGACGCCCAGCTCCACATCGACCTGCGCGGGTTCACCCCCAGCGGACAGCCGCTGACCGCGGGCGCCGCGGCCGAGGCCCTGCTCCGGGCGCTCGGGGTGCCGGGCGACCGCATCCCGGACGACGCGGAGGGCCGCATCGCCCTGTGGCGGCGCACCATGAGCGCCCAGCGCATGATCCTGCTGCTGGACAACGCCCTGGACGAGTCGCAGGTGAGGCCGCTCCTCAGCTCCTCCACCAAGACCTTGGTCCTGGTCACCAGCCGTTCCCTGCTCGTGGACCTCGACGCCGCGCACACCGTCTCGCTCGGTGTCATGCCGCCCCGCGACAGCGTCGCTCTCGTCGAGGGCGTGCTCGGCCGCTCCCGCACCCGTGCCGAACCGGAGGCCGTCGCCCAGTTGACGGAGCTGTGCGGCCATCTCCCCCTGGCCCTGCGCATCGCCGCGGCCCGCCTGCGCAAGCGCCCCCGCTGGACCGTCCGGTACCTCGTCGACAGGCTCCGCGACGACGCCTACCGGCTGGCCGAGCTCAACTCGGGCGAGCGCAGTGTCGAAGTGACCCTGCGGCTCTCCTACGAGGGTCTGTCGGCCGAGACCCGGGCGGCGTTCAGGATGCTGGGCCAGCACCCGGGCACCGAGATCGACGTGTACGCGGCCGGCGCCCTGCTCGGCACGAGCGCGCGCGACGCGGAGGGGGTGCTGGAGTACCTCCTGGACATGCACCTGTTGCAGCAGCACGAGACCAGTCGTTACGCCTTCCACGACCTGGTCCGCAGCTTCGCCCAGAACCTCTCGCGCGGCAGCGGCCAGGCCGCTCCCGACCCCGGCGTCGGCGGCGGCGCGGGTGGGAGCGTGGGGGACGAGGAGGCCGGCCTCGCCGTGCGCCGGCTCCTGGACTTCGCTCTGGCGGCGACGGACGCCGCCTGCGACCTGCTCTTCCCCGGACGGGCCCGGATACGTCGCCCCGAGCTGCGCTCGACGGCCGAACTCCCCCCGTTCCACACCCCTGACCAGGCCCGGGAGTGGCTGGAGCGGGAGCAGGACTCGCTGCTGGCCGCCGTGTCGCTGGCGTACCGCTGGGAGCTGGACAGCCATGTGGGGCTGCTGGCCGCCAACGTTGTCTTCCCGCTGGACCTGCGCGGACGCCTGGAGGAGTTCCGGGAGCTGAGCCGCACCGCGATCATCGCGTCCCGCCGGCTGGGCGACCAGGCCCTGCTGCGGCTGAGCCTGTCCAACCTCTCCGTGGCCTGCTGGAAGCTCGGCCGCTTCGAGGAGGGTATCGAGATGGCCGAGGAGGCGTTCGGGCTGGCCGTCGGACTCGCCGACCGACGCGGCGAGGCCAAGGACACCGGCGTCCTGGGCCTCCTGCTCAGCGCGCTGGGACGGTACCGCGAGGCGCTCCCCCGGCTGGAGCAGTCCATCGAGCTCAAGCGGGAGCTCGGGGCGGAGCGGGCAGAGGCCGAGTCCCTGACCAACCTGAGCAACCTGTACTCCGAGTGGAGGCGCTTCCCGGAGGCGGTGGAGGTCGCCACCCGCGCGGTGGTGCTCTCCCGCAGCATCGGCTCCATCGACAAGGAGGTCGAGGGGCTCACGGAGCTGGTGGTCGCGCGGCTCGGTCTGGGTGAGGTCGAGGTCGCCGTCGATCTGCTGCGCCGTGCCCGCAAGCTCGCCCTGGACGTCATGTCGCCCGCCGACATGTCCATGCTGCTCGCCCTGTCCGCCGAGGCCGCCGACCGGAACGGCGAGAGCGCGATGGCGACCGAGTGGGCGGAGTCGGCGCTCCAGTTGGGGGATCTGAGCGGCGCACCGATGCGTGAGGCCGCCGTCGGCAACATCATCGGCCGGCTGCACTCCCGCAACGGCCGGCACACGCTCGCCCTCGACCTGCACCGGCAGGCCCTCGAAGCCGCCTCCGGCATCGGCTACCGGGTCGAGGAGGCGCATGCGCTGGCCGGTATGGCTCACGCCATGGAGCGTCTCGGCGACCACGGTACGGCGGAGGTCCACCGGGCAAGGGCGGAGAAGGCGTTCGAGGCGATGGGGATACCCGAGGCCCCGATCACCTGAGGGTCCCGGGCGGTGCGGTCGCCGCAGGCCCGGTTCCCGTTCCCGTCGCCCGCATGACAAAAGGCCGGTGTCCCGCTCCCCTGTACGGGGCGGGACACCGGCCTTTGCCGCAGCTGAGCACCAGGCCGTTTCAGGCTTCAGGCGGCGAGGTTGGGGCCTTCGCCGTCGGACACCGGGGCCACGTTCGGGCCCTCGCCGTCGGACGCGAGGACGACGTTGGGACCCTCACCGTCGTCCAGCAGGCCCGCACGGTTCGGGCCCTCACCGTCGTCCAGAAGCGCCGCACGGTTGGGACCCTCACCGTCGGAGACGGGAACGATGTTCGGACCCTCACCGTCCGACACCAGGGCCACGTTCGGGCCCTCACCGTCGTCCAGCAGACCCGCACGGTTGGGGCCCTCGCCGTCGGAGACGGGAACGATGTTCGGACCCTCACCGTCCGACACCAGGGCCACGTTCGGGCCCTCACCGTCGTCC
>NZ_JBEXRT010000041.1:42105-58033 GCF_040613235.1 Streptomyces sp. NPDC006296
AGCAGACCCGCACGGTTGGGGCCCTCGCCGTCGGAGACGGGAACGATGTTGGGGCCCTCGCCGCCGGACAGGAACGCCACCAGGTTCGGGCCCTCACCGTCCGCGAGAGCCTTGTTCGGGCCCTCGCCGGACTTCGTCCCGGTGAGGGCGGATCCGGTGCCCGCGTTCAGGATCAGGTGCGAGGCGGCGACGGTGTCGAGGCCGGTACTGCTCACGGAGTTCGCAAGGGCTGAAGCTCCACCGCCGGCGGTGAGAACGGCCGCCGTGAGAATTCCCGCCATCGTGAGCACCGAGTTCCGCATCTGAATCCCGCCTTCTGGAAGTGTTCCTGCCTGGGCTGTCCTGCTGACAGGAATGACATTCGCGTGCCTCGCTCCCGGGCCGTTCCACATCGGCTACCCGGTGTCGTACGGCGACCGGGAACGCAGCGGGAAACCCTCGTCGTCGGATGGGAAAGTGCCTGCGTACGGGGGTACCGGGGGCACGGGAACGGGGGGAAGCGAGGGTGTCGCACCGCCCTGGCGCACGGACCGCGGCACGTTCCCGCGGGGCGTTCGGCGCCTTCCCGGTCCCGGACCGTGGGATCGTGCGGGACGCCGGGCGCGCACGCCGTTCCCTCCGGGGCGTCCCGCGGCAGGCGCGGGGTGGGAGGGGGTGAGGAGCTGGGGTGCACGCCCGGTCGACGTGTCGGCCGTGTCCGGGCGGGCGGCGCCGGGCGGTCGGCAGGACGGCTGGGTCCGGGCGGGGGAATCCACCCTGCGCGTGTACCCCGATTTGTGAGGATGACCGGGCGATGTCACGCATATTTCGCGGACGACTGACGGGAGTCGCCGGATGCCTGTGTCACCGGGTCCCACGCTCACGCTTCCGGACTGCTCGGCCGGCACACCCAGCCGAGCATCCACCGACTCCTCACGTCTCGATCGGCACCCTCACCCAGGGCGACGCTCTCAGAGAACGCCCCGCTCGACGGGCCGTTCGCCCGCCGGCAGCAGCCCCGTCGCGGCGGGGCCGCCGAGGACCGCCGCCGTGCGGACGGCCAGCTCGGCCGGGGTGAGGGCGGTGAGCAGGGCGTGCCCGTCCCGTACCTCCCGCACGTCCGCGAGAGCCGGGAGGCGGTCCGGCCCGTCGGAGGGGTCGGGCAACGGGACGGCTGCGGCGCAGCCGACCATCACCGGTGCCTCCAGGGGACTTCCCGACAGGGCGCGCACGAGTTCCCGTTCCGACTGCAGTCCCGTGGTCAGTTCGATCAACCGCGAGGTGGGCCAGTTCGCCTGCCGCGGGAGTGATTCGATGACGCGGGGTCCCTGTGCGGTGCGGGCGATGCGGGTGAAGGCGTACCCGAACTCGTATCCGGCCAGGTCCAGCAGACCGGTGGCGAGGGCGCGGATCTCCGCTTCCTCCTGCCGGGTGAGGGGTGCGGGGAAGGTGTGCAGGGGTGTGCCCCGGCACATCGTGCCGACGGGACCGTCCCCCCGCCCGGCGGCGTTCCCGCCGACGGGCGGGGCGGCGGGAACGCTGTCCGGCACGGCGTATTCCCCGGTAACGTCCACGGCGCCGCCTTCCACGGCGCGTTCGACGGCGGATTCGATGGCCGGTTCGATGCCATGTGCGATGCCCGGATCACTGCCGCGCCCGGTGCCCGGTTCGGAACCGGAAGCGTCACGAGGCCCTCCCCTCCCCGTGAACCGCAGCTCGACGATGCCGGTGACCCGGTGCATCCCCTCCGCCGTCAGGGTCTCCACGCCGTACTCGACGTCGTACGGCGGTGGCCGGTTCGCCGGCCCGGCGGGCAGCATCAGTGCTTCCCACTGCGGACCGCTGCGGGCCAGCAGTCCCCTGATCTGTGACGCGTCGGCGAGCGACCGTGCCGCGGCGGCCGGGTTCGGGGAGACGCCGAGACGTTCGGCGGTCTCCAGTACGGCGGGCAGGACGCTCGCGTCTCCGCAGGCGATCAGCTTGCCCACCCGGTGGATGCGGACGGTGTCCACCAGGTGGTCGCGCAGTTGGTCATCCGTGAAACCGGCCGTGTCGGCGATCGTGACGACATGGAATCCGGCCTCCGTCGCGGCGGCCACCAGGCGGGCCGTCGGACAGACGAGGAGCAGATTCCGCGCATCGCTGGACCCGGGTCCGGCAGGGGCCGTCATGGCTGCTGTCCCCCGGTGTCCTGCACGAGGGGCGGGACGGTCTCGTCGGTGGTGAGGGGTTCGTCGGCGAGCAGACCGCCCTTGCCCCAGTAGCCGGGGTCCACGTCCCGGACGATGACGGTGACGGCCGCCTCCGGGCATCCCGCTATGCGGGCGACGCAGGCGGTCAGTTCACCGACCAGTTCCTGTCGTTGGGCGCGGTCGTTGCCTTTCCACCAGTCAACGGAAATCACAGGCACGGGGAGCTCCTCTGTTCGCAGTGGGTCGACCCGACGGGACGCGTCCGGCGCTCCGGCCGGCGTGCGGCCGAAGAACCGACACGCAATCGGGTGGTGTACGGCCGAGTGTGGGAGTGCCCGTTCCCGTATGTTTCCCGCCACGTTCCTACTTGGTTCCATCAGGGGGTTCCGGCGGTCCCGGCGGGCGGGAACGGGCCGGGACTCCGGCGGGAAGGCCGCCCGGCAAGCTCTGTTCCTGTCAAGAGGCCCGCCCCGCCACTGGAGCCACGATGAGCCTGCTCAGTCCGACGAAACCGGAGTTCGTCCCTTCCTCCGGACCCGTGTCCGGCCCCGCGTCCGGCCCCGCCCGTACGGGCGGCTCCGTGACCCCGGCTGCCACTCCCGCCTCCGCCACCCCGCGTCTCCTCTCCGCTCTGCGCGAGGACCTGGACGTCGTCGTGGACCGCGACCCGTCCGTACGCGGCAGGAAGGAGGCCATCCTCCACCCGGCGCTGACCGCGCTGTGGTCGCACCGGATCGCCCACCGCCTGCACCGCCGCGGACTGCGGATCCCGGCCCGGCTGCTGGCCCGCTGGGCCCGGCGGGTGACGGCCGTGGAGATCCACCCGGGCGCGGTCCTGGGGCGCCGGGTCTTCATCGACCACGGCGCCGGGGTGGTGGTCGGTGAGACCGCCGTCGTCGGCGACGACGTGACCATGTACCACCAGGTCACCCTCGGTGCGGTCGGCTGGTGGAGCGACAACAAGCGGCCCGAGGGCGACCGCCGCCACCCGGTCGTCGGCAGCGGCGTCATCCTCGGCGCGAACGCCACCGTCCTCGGTCCGGTGACCGTCGGCGACCGCGCGGTCATCGGCGCGCAGGCCCTCGTCAACAAGGACGTCCCGCCGGGTGCCCGGGTGCTGGCTCCCACCGCCGTGATCAAGGAACCGGGTCGCCGGCCGGCGCTGATGGAGGACGTCTTCACCGTCATCGCCTCCGCCGGTTCCTGGTGACCCGACCGAACGCCGTGAAGACCGACTCCCCCGATTGCGAGAGATGAGAATCGTGCCGACCACCGCACAGGCCCCCTCGGCCCACATCGCCCCCGTCCGTCCGGCCGTCGCCTCGCGCATCGAGGACCTCGTCGGCTCGACCCCGCTGCTGGAACTGCGTCTGCGCGACCTGGCGCCCGGTGCCCGTGTCCTGGCGAAGCTGGAGTCCGCCAACCCGATGTCGTCCAGCAAGGACCGCGCCGCCCTCTACATGCTGCGCGCCGCGGAGCAGCGCGGCGATCTGCGGCCCGGCGGGACCGTCATCGAGGCCACCTCCGGGAACACCGGGATCTCGCTGGCCGCGTTCGCCGCCTCCCGCGGCTACCGCTGTGTCATCGTACTCCCGGACAACGCCACGTCCGAGCGGGTCAAGCTGCTGCGCGCCTTCGGTGCGGAGATCGTGCAGACGCCGAGCTCGCTGGGCTACCCGGGGGCGATCGCCGAGGCGGAGCGGCTCCACGCGGCCACCGCAGGCTCCTGGTTCCCGTGCCAGCACGAGAACCAGGACAACGTCCGGGCGCACTACGAGACCACGGGTCCCGAGATCCACTCGGCCGTGGCGGACACCGGCCGCCGCATCGCGGCCTTCGTCTGCGGCGTGGGGACCGGCGGCACCCTCACCGGGGTCGCCCGCCACCTCAAGGAGCAGGACCCGGACGTGCGGGTGATAGCCGTCGAGCCGGAGAAGTCGCCGATCCTGTCGCAGGGTTACGCGGGCCAGCACCGCATCCCGGGGCTCAACGGAGGTTTCGTCGCGGACACCACAGACGTCTCGCTCATCGACGAGGTGCTGACGGTCTCCGACGAGGACGCCCTGCTGACCGCCCGCCGGCTCGCCATCACCCAGGGCCTCTTCGCCGGCGTCTCCTCCGGTGCGGCCGCGCACGCCAGCGAGCTCGTCGCCCGCAGGGCGGAGTTCACCGGCGGACTCGTGGTGACGCTGCTGCCCGACACGGGCGAGCGCTACCTGAGCATGTGGGAGTCCTGAGCATGAGCCACGCGATGTTCCGGGCGTACGCGGACGCGGTGAAGGCGGAGATCGGAACCGCCACGACCACGCGTTTCATCGCCCTCGCCGAGACCACCGACGGACGGTTCGGACTCTTCCACCACTCCATGCTGCCGGGTGCCGGCGGCGCCGACCCGCACTACCACTCGAGGATCTCCGAGTCGTTCTACGTGCTGACGGGCGAGGTGCGCCTGCACGACGGCGCGGGCTGGCGCACCGCCAGGGCAGGCGACTTCCTGCACGTGCCGGAGAACGCCGTGCACGGCTTCCGCAACGAGAGCGACTCGCTCGTCGAGATGCTGATCATCTTCACTCCGGCCGAACACCGCGAGGGGTACTTCGAGGGCCTGGCCGAGCTCCTCGCCGACGGCAACCGCCCGTCCCGCGAGGAGATGGTGGCCCTGATGGAGAAGTACGACCAGTTCGAGGTCGACGCCCCCGACACGGACCACGACCACCCGCACACGCACGGAAGCGGACCCGAGGACCACCACCACGGACCGTCCGGTCCGGCCCCGCACCACCACCACTGACCGGCAGGGCGCCGGTCGCCCCGCCCCGTCCCGTCTCTTCGAGGAGAAAACAGCATGAGTCTCGCCAACTGGGGCCGCTTCGGCCTGCTGGCCGCCCTGTGGGGCTGCAGCTTCGCCTTCATCAAGATGTCCCTGGAAGCCTTCGCGCCCCTCCAGCTCGCCTCGGGCCGGCTGATCGTCGGCGCCCTGGTCGTCGTCGGCATCCTCGCGCTGAAGCGCCTGTCCATGCCCTCCCGCTCCCTCTGGGGGCACATCGCCGTCGCCTCCGTCTTCGGCAACGTGATCCCCTTCACCCTCTTCGCCATCGGTGAGCAGCACACCACCGCGACCACCGCCGGTGTGATCCAGGGGGCGACCCCCCTCATCACCATGGGTGTCGCCGCTCTCGCGCTCTCCGAGGAGAAGCCGACGTCCCGCAAGGTGGCCGGCCTGGTCGGTGGATTCATCGGGCTGATCGTGGTCGTCGGTCCGTGGAACAGCGACGGGTTCGGCACGATCGGCGGGCAGCTCGCCTGTGTCGGCGCCGCGGCCAGCTATGCGGTCAGCTTCGTCTACATCCGCCGCTTCATCGGGCCCCACAAGCTTCCGGCGCTCTCCGTCACCGCCGCCCAGCTGAGCGCGGCGGCCGTCATCACCGTGGTGGTCACGACCTTCATGACCGGCTGGACGCTGACCGGCGACCTCACGGTCAAGCCGCTGCTGGCCCTGGTGGTCCTCGGTGCAGCCTCGACCGGGATCGCGTTCGCCCTGCTCAACCGGCTGATCGCGGACGCGGGTCCGACCACGGCCTCCGGGGTGAACTATCTGGTGCCGGTGTTCTCCGTCGCCGTCGGGGTGCTGGCCCTGGGCGAGCCGCTGACGTGGAACGTGCCGGTGGGCGGCGTGATCGTCATCGCCGCGCTCGCCGTCGCCGAGGGGCGGATCTCCGCCCTGTCCCAGCGGGCGAAGCCGGCCGCACCGGTGGCACCCGCCCACGTGCCCGAGAAGGCCGGCCAGTAGCCGCGGAGCAGCGCACCACACCGAGCCGGGGCCGGCGCGGACACCCTTTCCGGGGTGCCTGCGCCGGCCCCGCTCCGTTGTGCCGCATTCTCAACTCACGTTACAAACAAGGGAGTTGACGTTCCCGTGAGCTGCCGTCCGGTACGCGACCGTTCCCGGTCACCTCCTCGGGCGCGGTAGCGAAGCGGGAGTACGGCGGGACCGCCGGGGGCGAGTCTTAAGACACAGGACGAGGACGGGGCAGCCCCTCCCGCTCCTGCCCCGCTCTCCCTCCTCGCCTCCTCCCCACCTCCAAGGAGCTCCTCGCATGACGCGCACATCCACCTCGGGAACCCTCGACGCCTCCCCCCTCGGGGACGCCCGGATCGTCTCGGCCGCCGAGTTCGTCTTCACCCAGCTGCCGGGCGGACACACCTCACTCGCCACCCCGGTGAGCCCCGCCGCGGGCGCCACGCACGTCACCCTGCACATCGTGCGTATCGCGGCCGGCGAGTCCTTCAGCCCGGACGACAGCATCGGGGAGGAGAACACCGCGGTCGTCTTCGACGGCAGCGGCACCGCGACGGTCGGCTCCCGCAGCCGACGGGTCGAACGGGCCCACGCCGCCTACGCGCCCACCGGGCAGGCCCTGAGCCTCACCGCCGACGCGGAGGGGCTGACCGTCTACATCTGGCGCACGCCGCTCACCGCGGACCGCCGGCCCGGCACGGACCCCGAGCCCTTCTCCACCCTCTGGGACGAGACCACCCAGCTGCGCGGCTTCGGCGGCACGGGCCAGGTCGCCCCCGACGGGGACCGCGCCACCATGAACTTCGTCTTCTGGCCCGGCAACGGCAGCAGCCAGCTGTGTCTGCACTGCGGCATCCAGCAGCCGGGCCAGACCTTCAACGTGCATCTGCACCCCGACAGCGACGAGGCCTTCATCGCCTTCGAGGGCATCGGCCAGATGTATCTGCGTGACCGCTGGATCGACGTCGCCGCCGGGGACGTCCTGTACGCGGCGCCCGGCGTCCTGCACGGCGCGCGCAACCCGCACACCGGTCCCGACGCCAGTCGCTTCGTGACCTGCGGCGGTCCCAGCCCGTACGACCCGGCGCTCTATTCCGCCGCCGGTCTCTCCTCCGACGTCAGGTGATCTGAACCATGTGCCGTATCCACGGATCCTTCCACGCCCGTACCACCGCCCAGGAGATGCGCGACGTCGCCGCCCTCCAGCACCACGGCGGGCCCGACGCACAGTCCTTCGCCCAGCAGTCCGGCTGGGCCCTCGGCAACAACCGGCTGTCGATCATGGACCCCGAGGGCGGTGCCCAGCCGTACCGCCTCGGTGACATCACCGTCGTCTTCAACGGCGAGCTCTACAACCACGACCGTCTGCGCACCGAGCTCATGCGGCAGGGCTTCCACTTCGAGGACCGGTGCGACGGGTCGATCCTGCCCGCGCTGTACCTCACCTACGGCGAGCGGTTCGCCGAGCACCTGGACGGCATGTTCTCCGTCGCCGTCATGGACATGCGGCGCGCCCCGCGCCTCGTGATCGCCACCGACGCCTCGGGGATGAAGCCGCTCTACTTCCACTGGGAGGAGCGCAGCGGCCGCTTCCACTTCGCCTCGGAGCTCCCCGCCCTCCTCGGCTTCACCGACGTACGCCCCTACGAGGACGAACTGGGCCTGCACACCTACCTGTCGGCGAAGACGCCCTTCGGCCAGCGGACCATGTTCCAGGGCATCGACGTCCTGCCGCCGGCCGCCACCGCGGTCGTGACCCGGGAGGAGGGCCTGCGCCTCACCACCCGGCGGATGGGCTACGAGTCCGCTCCGCCGGTCGCCGAGGACCGCAGCCTGGACCAGGCGGGCGGGGAGCTGCGCGAGCTGCTGGCCCGCGAGGTCTCCCGGCTGCTCATCGCCGACGCGCCGGTCGCCGCCATCACCTCCGGCGGCCTCGACTCCAGCCTGGTCACGGCACTCGCCGCCCGGGCCCTGCACGACCGCGGTGCCTCCGGCGCCCTGCACACCTTCAACATCGCCTACACGGGCAACTGGCCCGGGGACGAGCGCGCCTTCGCCGCGGAGGTCTCACGGCACACCGGCACGGTCCACCACCAGGTGGAGATCGACCCGGCCACCTTCCCCGACCTGATGGGCGACGTCGTACGGCACCTCGGCCAGCCCAACGCGGACCCGATCACCCTCAGCACCTTCTCCCTCTTCCGGGCGGTCCGCGACGCGGGCTTCAAGGTGGCTCTGACCGGCGACGCCGCCGACGAACTCTTCGGCGGATACGCCCGTATGACGCAGGCGCTCGCCGCACCGGAGGGGGCCGACTGGGCCGGCGACTACATGGACCACCTGGCCGCCGTGCCCCGGTCCCTGCGCGAGCAGCTGTACACCTCGGACTACGCCGACCGCGTCCTGGCGCCCGGCATGTCGGCGATGCCGCCGGGCCTCTCCGACATCCTCGCGAACGGTGCGGGGACCCGGCTCCAGCGCATCTCCCGCATCGAGCAGCGCTACCGGCTCCCGGCCTACCACCTGCGCCGGGTCGACCACCTGTCGATGGCGAGCTCGGTGGAGGCACGGCTCCCGTTCTGCCAGCCGAGTGTCGTGCGCTACGCGGCGACGCTGCCGGACCGGCACCGCACCGTCCCCGGGGTCGGCGTCAAGCGCGCGCTGTACCGCGCCGCGGACGGGCTGCTGCCCGACAGCGTGCTGAACCGCCCCAAGCAGCCGTTCACCCTGCCGATCACGGCGATGCTGGCCCCGGGTCAGCGACTGTGGGCGATGGCCCGCGACGTCCTGTCCCCGCAGGCGCTGCGCGCCGACGGGCGGCTGCGGTACGAGGCCGTGGACGCGCTCTTCGCGGAGCAGGCCGCCCGTCCCTCCGACAACGCGTCCCTGGCCCTCTGGGCCCTGATGTCGCACCAGATGTGGCGGAGCGAGTTCTTCGGCGGCTCCGCCGCGACGACCGCCCCCGCGCGCGAACTGGCGGTGGCTGCCGGATGAACGTCTCCCTCGCCCGAGCGCACGGCGCCCCCTGCCCGACCGCCGTCCTGGACGGCCGCGACTTCCCCGAATCCGAACCCCAGCTGCTGGGCGCCCTGGCCGATCTGCGGGCCGAGATGTCGGGGCAGGGCGCCGGCGACGTGCTGAAGAACGCCATCGTGCGCCCTTCGCGCCACCCGCTGTTCGATCTCGACTACCGGTTCGTGCAGTCCCTCCCGCAGAGCCACGACAGCTTCGACGTGCGCGGTTCCTGTGGTCACTCGATCCTGGCCGCCGTCGAGGCGGCCGCCCGCACCGGCATGATCCAGCCGCTGGTCCCGGGCTGCCGTGTCCGGGTCAACGTGCTCAACAACGGCGACAACGTGGTCTGCGAGACCGAGGAGACCTCCGACGGGGGCACCCGGTTCACCGCGCACTTCCTCTGCTCGCCGCCGCTGAAGCTGCCGGAGCTCCTCATGACGGGCGACCCGGTGACCCAGGTCCCCTTCGAGGGCGGGCTGGTCCCCGTGTCACTGGTGTCGATGGGCAATCCGTACGCCTTCGTCGACGCCTCGCGCCTCGGGGTGAGCGGCCCGGGTCAGCTCTTCGCGGACGATCCCCGGCTGTTCGACACCATGACCCGGTTGCGGGTCGCGGTCTGCGAGTCGCTGGGCTGGGACACCTTCGGGGCCTTCCCGAAGATCGCGGCCCTGCTGCCGCAGGAGGGCGGAGG
This sequence comes from Streptomyces sp. NPDC006296, assembly GCF_040613235.1. Taxonomy (NCBI): domain Bacteria; kingdom Bacillati; phylum Actinomycetota; class Actinomycetes; order Kitasatosporales; family Streptomycetaceae; genus Streptomyces; species Streptomyces sp. NPDC006296. The sequence continues at coordinate 51,782 of NZ_JBEXRT010000041.1, forward strand.
GCTGTTCGTCCGGGCCGTGTCCGTGCCGTCCTGGCACCCCACGGTCGCGCTCACCGGCGCGATCTGCCTGGGCGCCGCCGCCGGCATCGCGGGCACCGTCCCCTGGTCCCTGTCGGGACGGGAGACGCAGGACCCCGACGCGCTCCTCCCGGTGCGCACCCCCGGCGGCTCCGTCCGGGTGGCCGCCCACTCGACGCTCGGCGCCGACGGGGAGCGCAAGCTCGCCTGGGTGTCGGTCGCCGAGAAGCAGGTCGAGTACCGCGGGCTGCTGCGGCGCCCCCTGGTCGCGGCCCGGCGGAGCAGCCTCGCCTCGCCCCTCACCTCCGTCATCCCCCCGTCCGACCACGTATCCGAGGAGACGTCGTGGGTTCCGTTGACAGCCTGACCACCGTGCGCGGGAGCTCCTCCGCGCGGACGCTGACCGATCCGTACGCCGTGAATCCGTTCGGGGCGACCGGTGCCCGCCGGGCATCGCGGACCCCGCGCACCCGGACCGCCCCCCTGGTCCCCTCGCCCGAGGTGCTGGAGCGCCTCGCGGCCTGCGCCGAGGCGGCCGACCGGAGCGGGGAGCCGGACCGCGACGCGGTGGCCGTGCTCCGCGACAGCGGACTGCTCGCGCTCGTCGTCCCCAAGTCCCACGGCGGGGCCGGAGCCGACTCGGTGGCACTCAACATCTGTGTCGAGAAGGTCGCTTCGGCGAACGCCTCCGCCGCGATCATGCTCTTCCAGCACTGCGCCGTGACGAGCCGGATCGTCGAGAACGGCACCACCGCACAGCACCGCGAACTGCTGCCCAAGCTGGCCGGCGGCCAGTGGCTGGCCGCCTCCGCCTGGTCGGAGAGCGGAGCGGGTGCGGACAAGAAGAAGCTCGCGACCCAGGCCCGCCGCACTGCGGACGGGGACTGGATCCTGGACGGGGCGAAGTCCTTCACCACCAGTGCGGGTCTGGCCGATGTGTACCTGGTCCTGGCCCAGTCGCAGGAGGACGTGCCCGGACCGGACTCCGGCTCGCAGGACACCGGGTACGGCGCCGCCGGGCAGACCTTCTTCCTGGTGTCCGGCAGCCAGCCCGGGCTGCTGCCCGACACCTCGATGCGGCTCTCCGGGATGCGCGGCTCCGCCACCGGCTTCGTGTCGGTGCGGGAGTGCCGCGTCCCGGACTCCGCACGGCTCGGCGCACCGGGTGTCGCCGCGTCGATCATCGCCCGGGTCCGCAACAGCGGCGCCTCGCTCGGCGCGGTCGGCGTGGGCATCGCCCAGGCCGCGCTGGACGCGGCACACGCACACGCCGAACGCCGTGGACTGTACGCCCACCAGGCGGTCCGTCACCGCCTGGTGGACCTGGCCACCGAGGTCGAGTCCGCCCGCGCGGTGGTGGAGCGCGCGGGCCGGCGCACCTCGGCCGATCCCGGGATGGCCACGCTCCACTCGAAGCTCGCGGCCTCCGAGGCTGCCGAGCGGGTGGTGGCCGACGTCGCCCGCTTCCTCGGCTCGGCGGGATACGTCGAGACGCACCCGATCAACCGGTTCGGGCGCGACGCCCGTGCCGTCGCCCTGATGGGACCGACCAACGACCTCTGCAAGGAATTGGTGAGTCTGCCGTGGAACCGCTGAAAACCACCCCCCTCTCCCGTATCTCCTCGTCCTCCCCGCAGCCGTCCGACACCGGTGCCGACCTGGTGGTGACAGGGGGCCGCCTCGTCACCCCCGAGGGCGTCGTCGAGGGCTCCGTGCTCGTCCGCGACGGCCGGATAGCCGGCTTCGTCGCCCCCGGCGAGCCGCTCCCCGACGCACCGCGTCTGGACGCCCGCGGCCGGTACGTCCTGCCGGGCCTCATCGACTCGCACGTGCACTTCCGCACCCCCGGTCTGGAGCACAAGGAGACCTGGGAGAACGGCAGCAGGGCGGCCCTCGCGGGCGGCGTCACCACGGTCATGGACATGCCGAACACGCGTCCGCCGTCGCTCGACACGGCCTCCCTCCGGGCGAAGGCGGCCCTGATAGCCGGCCGCTCCTTCGTGGACCACCGCTTCCACATGGGGGCGGACCCCGACCACCCCGAGGTACTCGCCGACCTGGACCCGTCCGTCGCGACCTCGGCCAAGGCCTTCATGGCCGGGCACCACACCGCACCCGTGGTCTTCCGCGAGGCGCACCAGCTGGAGGCCGCCTTCGAGGCCGCCGCGCGCGGCGGCATCCGCCTCGTGCTGCACGCCGAGGACCAGCACGTCTTCGATCTGCTCGACTCCCGCAGCGGCGACCCCGAGTCGTACAACGCCTACGAGCCCCACCGGCCCCGCTCCGGGGCGATCGTCGCCGTCGCCAAGGTGGTGCAGCTGGCCCGTACGTACGGCACCAAGGTGCACGTGCTCCACGTGTCGTCGGCCGAGGAGACCGACATGCTGGTCGCCGCGGCGGCCGAGGGACTGCAGATCAGCTTCGAGGTCACCGGGCACCACCTGTCCTTCACCGACCACGACACGGCACGGCGCGGTCCGCGCACCCGGCTCTCCCCGGCGATCCGCGCCCCGCGCGACCGCGAGCGCCTCTGGCGGGCGGTGCTGAACGGCGAGGCGTCCACCATCGGCAGCGATCACGCCCCGCACACCATCGAGGAGAAGAACCGGCCGCCGGCCGAGGCGCCCCCCGGGCTGCCGGGCGTGCAGGAGCTCGCCATCTCCGTGTGGACGGGACTGCTGTCGCGGGACATCGAGCCCGACACCGCCGCCGTGCACCTCGCCCGGCTCATGGGGTCGGGTCCCGCGGACCTCTTCGGACTGGCCGGCAAGGGCCGGCTGACGGTGGGGGCGGACGCCGACCTGGCGCTCCTCGACCCCTCCGCACGCTGGCAGATGTCCGCCGGGCACGTGCACTCGCTGTGTGGCTGGTCGGCCTACGAGGGATGGATGTTCACCGGCCGGTTCACCACGGTGGTGCGGGGCGGCCGGGTCGCCTGGGACCTGGCCCGCGGAACCGTGGGCGAGCCCCTCGGCCGGTGGCTGCCGGGACCCGGTGTCCCGGCGGCGGATCTCTCCGGGGAGCAGTCCCCGGTTGTCGTGCAGGAACGGGAACTGGAAGGGGCCGTCCGATGAGCGCCACGAGTCTGCTGACCGAGTCCGCACCGGGGCCGGCGGCGACCGCCACCCTGGAGCACCAACTGCCGGACGCGACCGACGTGCTGGATCCCGCAGCGGCACGCGCGATGCTCTCCGGCAACATACCCGCCGACGAGTTCCGTGCCGCGATGGCGTCACTCGCCGCCCCCGTCACGGTGGTGACCTGCTACGACGAGGCGGGGATCCCCCGCGGTCTGACGGCCAGCGCGGTGTCCTCGCTGTCGCTGGACCCCCCGCTGATCCTGGTCTGCCTGGACCGGGGCTCGCGGACCCACGACGTGATGACCGCGGCGGAGGCCTTCACCGTCCACCTCCTCGGCCCGGAGAACGAGGACCTGGCGAAGAAGTTCGCGGGCCCCACCGACCAGCGGTTCGCGAACGTCCCGCTGGCGTCCGGCCCGACCTCGTTCCACGCGCCCCAACTGGCCGACAGCGCGCTGCGCCTGACCTGCGCACGGTACGCCACGATCGAGGCGGGGGACCACACGATCCTGGTGGGCCGGGTGGCCGCCTCCGACTGCCTGGGCATCCCGGCCGGAGGCCTGGTCTGGCACCACCGGGGCTTCGCCCACGCGAGGCCGGTACGGGGGTTCTGACCTGACATCTCTGGTCCGAAGTCGCCGTCGGCCCGGCCGGTACCCACCGGCCGGGCCGACGGCCTCGCGCGCGTTCCGGCCCGTCACGCCGGCCGGGCGCGGAACCGTCCCGGCCCTTCCGGCCTTTCCGGTCCTGTCCTTTCCTGCCGGCCCGCGCGCCCGCGGAGCGGGATGCCCGTGCCGGGAGCGGGATCCGCACCGTCCGGCCGGAGAGCGGGCGCCGCTCAGCCGTCCTTCCGCTCCGCCGCGTCGTTCCGCCGGCGCACGGTCATCATCAGCACACCGGGCCGCACGGTCGCCTGGGCGACGGGCCGCACCTCGTGCCCCGGCGGGGTCTCGAACCGTACGCGCCGGACGATCGTGGCGATGGCGGTGACCAGTTCGGTGAGGGCGAAGCGGTCGCCGATGCACTTGTGCTTCCCGGCCCCGAAGGGGAGGAACGCCCCGGGCGTGAACGCTCCGACCTGCGCGTCGTCCAGCCAGCGGTCCGGATCGAAGGTCAGCGGATCCGGGAACAGCTCCGGGTCGCGGTGCAGCGCGTGCTGGCAGTAGGCGAGTTCGGTGCCTGCGGGTATCGACCAGTCCCCCAGCCGAGTCGGGGTGACGGTGCGCCGCGTGACGAGCCAGCCCGTGTGGTGCAGCCGCAGGGTCTCCCGGACGACACGGTCGAGACGGGGCAGCCGGGAGAGGTCCTCGACGGTGACGGGCCGGTCGCCGAGCACGGTGTCGAGTTCGTCCAGGACCGTCCGTTCGATCTCCGGGCTGCGGCTGATCTCGTAGAGCGCCCACGACAGCACCGAGGCGATGGTCTCGGTGCCCGCCACGGCCAGTGTGAGGATCTCCGAACTGATCTGGTGTCCGGTCAGCGGCCTGCCGGTCTCCTCGTCCGTGGCGTGGAGCAGCAGCGACAGCATGTCGCCGGTGTCCCGCCCCGACTCCTGGAGTTCGGCCACCGCGTGGTTGATGGTCGCCCTGACGGCGTCCCGGGCGGCGTCGAACCGGCGGTTGACGGGGAGGGGGACGCGTTCCATCCAGTCGGGCAGCATGACGCGGGCGCCGACCCCGTTCATGACCACCGACAGGTCGTCGCGCAGCCGGCGGAACGTCACATCGTCCAGGCTGCCCGCGAAGATGGTCTTGGCGAGCATGTCCAGGGACAGCTTGACCATGGCCTCGCGGACGTCGAGCCGGTGGCCCGGCTGCCAGCCGTCGACGGCGTCGTCGGTCTCGGCGCGCATGAGCTCGACGTAGCGGGCGATCTGCGGGCGGCCGAAGGCGGGCTGGAGCTGGCGTCGCTTGCGGACGTGGTCCTGGCCGGCCGCGGTGACGACGGAGTCACCCAGCAACTGGCCCATCTTCTCGAAGAAGCGGCCCTTGTCGAGGCTGGGGCCGAGGTCGGTCAGCATGGTGCGGATGAGTTCGGGGTCCTGGACGATCAGGGTGCGGGTGCCCGGCTGGAGAGTGATCTCGACCATCGGGCCGTAGTGGGTGCGCAGTGAGGCGATGAAGCCGAGGTTGTCGCGTATGAGCTGTATCGCGTGACCCAGGAACGGAACGGAACCTGCCGCTCTGGGTATGGGGGGAGGCGTTACGAGCGTCACGGGTGCATGCCACCTTTCAAGCCGATCTTGGCGCTTTATGGCTTCCCTGGTCGCTCCGGTGGGCAATCCGGCGCCGTACGTGGTCTACGCCACGTGCAGACACGTTTCACCAACGGTCATGCGGGGGAAATGCGCCGTTCACGCGCGCCGTCCGGTGGGCGCTTTTCCGTCGGTGGATGAGCCCTTCGGCGGGCGGGGACCTTCGGCGGGCGGGGACCGTCGGCGGACGGGGCCGGCGGTGAACGGGGCCCTCGGTCCGCGGGGCACGAGGCCGGAACGTGCGGGTGTGTCGCCCCCCTTCCACCGGCAGGGGCCTCCCGCACGGGGGGCCGTCCGGCCGGGCTCAGCGGGAGCGGGGCGCATGGACCCCCGGCGTCGGGCCCGCAGGGCGGGGGCGGGGACCGGAGGGGGCGGTGAGGCCACGGCCGCACCCTCGCTGACGTGCCCGTTCCGCTCGGGGGCGGATCGGGGCCGTCACCGCGACGCGCCGTCGGCGGAGGGTGTCCGGAGAAGTCGTGCACACGGCGTTTGAAAAGTGTTCGAGCGGTAAAGACGAGGCGTTGACACCCGCTGCACAGGGCGCGGTACGAGGCGGCAGGAGACGCATCATGGGCATCATCGCTTGGATCTTCATCGGACTGTTCGCGGGCCTCATCGCCAAGGCGCTGATGCCGGGCAAGGACCCCGGCGGCATCATCATCACCATCCTCATCGGTATCGTCGGCGGTCTGCTGGGCGGCTGGCTGGGGAAGGTCATCTTCGGGATCGACTCGATCGACGGCTTCTTCGACCTCTCGACGTGGATCGCCGCCATCGTCGGTTCGGTCATCCTGCTCGCGCTCTATCGCGTGATCACAGGCAATCGCCGTACGCACTGACACACCTGACGCAGGCTCGGTGCGGTCGGACGCCGGCCGGTTCCCTCTCTCCGGAGAGAGG
>NZ_JBEXRT010000042.1:0-57039 GCF_040613235.1 Streptomyces sp. NPDC006296
GACGGCGTCATGGCCCTTATGGACGGTTCGCAGCCGAGCCCGCACCACCGAGATCTACACGTCACCTTATACACTCTTTCCCTCCCCGACGCTCTTCCGATCTCCGGACCCGGACCGGGCCGGCGGTGCGCCGGCCGCCGCGTCGCGGCACCGGCGCGCGGCCGCCGGTCAGGCGGCCTGGAGGTCTTCGTCCCGCGGAGCGCCGACGGTGCGGCGGAGCTCGGGGGAGGGGATCGCCGGCCGTGCTCCGAGCATGGCGTCGGCGGTGTGCAGGGCCTGCGGGACCGCCTGTGTGCCGGTCATCACACACAGGGTGTAGGCGGCGTCCTCGACCGCGCGGGCGGTCACGTCCGTGGGACGCCGCGCGTCCTCGATCCGTGCGTCCGCGTAACGGGCCAGGGCCACTCTCAGGTCCTGCGGGCTGGGTGTCAGCACAGGGTTCTCCTCCGGGTTCGTCCAACATCCGATACGGGGGTCCCGGGGCACAGGGCCGGGACAGGCCCAGCGGTGCGGTTCACACTCCGTCATATGACCCGGTATCACGCGTCTACCCCCTCACCGGCGGAGTACACGGCGGTTCGCCAGCGTGTACACCGGGCTGTCCCGGTCCGGGCGATCTACCGTTCACCGATGCGATCTGTCCCGTGGTGGGTCCTGTTCTCCTCGGTCTGCGCCCCGGTCCTCCTGGTCGGCGGCTGGACGGTCTCGGCGGAGCTCCAGGGGCCCGGCTACGACCCCGCGTCGACGACGATCAGCATCCTCGCCTCCGACGGCGCCGCCGGGTACTGGGTGATGACCCCGGCCCTGCTCGCCCTGGGCATCTGCCACGTGGTCACCGCGTCCGGACTGCGGCCCGCAGCGCCCTCCGGACGGGCGGCGCTGGCCGGCGGGGGACTCTCGGCGATGCTGCTGGCCCTGTTCCCGGCACCGAGCAGCGGCGGATCGTTCGCCCACGGGGTGGTGGTGGCCGTGGGCTTCTCCCTGCTCGCGGTGTGGCCGGTCCTCGCCGTACGGCGCCGGGCCGGGGACCCGCCCGCCGCGCCGGTGCGGGCCGCGGACCCGTTGCGGCGCCCCACCGTCCCGCCCCGGGGCGTAACCGCACCGTGGGGGCTGCGGCCCGCGCCCTCCGCGACGGCCGCCGGGCTGATGTGGCTCGGCGGGGCCTGGTTCCTGCTCGCCCTGTACCTGCTCGACACCGCGGGGGCCGCCGAGCGCGTCCTGACGTTCGCGCAGTCGTTCTGGCCGCTCGTCGTGGCCGTCTCCTGCTTCCGGCACGCGGCGGACGACGGGCCGCCGGACTGATCCGGCGCCCGCGCCCGCCGTACCCGGACCGGCCGGCGCCGGGCCCGGTCAGGCGCCGCGCGCCTGCCTGAGCGCGATGTTGAGCTCCAGGACGTTGACCCGGGGCTCGCCCATGAACCCCAGGGTGCGCCCCTCGGTGTGCGCGGCGACCAGCCCCGCCACCTGCCGGACGGGCAGGCCGTTCCGCTCGGCGACCCGGTGGACCTGGAGCTTCGCGTACGCGGGGGAGATGTCCGGGTCGAGGCCCGATCCGGAGGAGGTCACCGCGTCGGCCGGCACGTCCTCGGGCCGCACCCGGTGGCCCGGGACGGAGTTGTCCGCCACCACCGCCGCCTTCGCCTCCGTCACCCATGCCGTCAGGTCGGCGTCGTCCGCCGCTCGGTTGGTGGCGCCGGACAGGAGCAGCGAGTAGCGGAGGTTGACGCCGTTGACGCCCAGCCCGTTCGACGGACGGGGCTGGAACCACCTGAGGTCCGGCCGCGCCACCTCGTCCGGGTCGTCCGGGTCCTGCTTCGGCAGGTCGTACCGCTGCCCGATCAGGGACGATCCGACGGTGCGCCCGCCGTCCCGGACCTCGGAGCCGTCGGCCCGTCCGCCGAGGAGCCCCTGGGCGACGCCCGTGACCGCCAGTGGATAGAGGAGTCCGCAGACGACGCTGAGGACGAGCAGGGCGCGCAGCCCCGCCCCGAGCAGCCGGGCGGTGTTCTTGAGGGAGGTGTTCATGACTGATCGGCCGTTTCTGGTTCAGGAGAGCCCGGGGACGAGGGAGAGCAGCAGGTCGACGGCCTTGATCCCGAGGAACGGGGCGACCAGGCCGCCGAGCCCGTAGACCGCGAGATTGCGGCGCAGCATCCGGTCCGCGCTCGTCGGCCGGTACCTGACCCCCTTGAGGGCGAGCGGTACGAGGGCGACGATGATCAGCGCGTTGAAGACGACCGCGGACAGGATCGCGGACTGCGGTGAGGCGAGCCCCATCACGTTCAGCCGGTCCAGGCCCGGGTACACCACGGCGAACATGGCCGGGATGATCGCGAAGTACTTCGCGACGTCGTTGGCGAGGGAGAACGTGGTGAGGGCGCCCCGGGTGATGAGGAGCTGCTTGCCGATCCCGACGATCTCGATGAGCTTGGTGGGGTCGGAGTCCAGGTCCACCATGTTCCCGGCCTCCTTGGCGGCGGAGGTGCCGGTGTTCATCGCCACACCGACGTCCGCCTGGGCGAGCGCGGGGGCGTCGTTGGTGCCGTCGCCCGTCATCGCGACGAGTTTGCCGCCCGCCTGCTCCCGTTTGATGAGGGCCATCTTGTCCTCGGGGGTCGCCTCGGCGAGGAAGTCGTCGACCCCCGCCTCCTCGGCGATCGCCCGGGCGGTCAGCGGGTTGTCACCCGTGATCATGACCGTCCTGATGCCCATCCGGCGCAGCTCGTCGAACCGCTCCCGCATCCCGGGCTTGACGACGTCCTTCAGGTGGACGACGCCGAGGACCCGGGCGCCCTTCCGGTCCTCGACGGCGACCAGCAGCGGTGTGCCGCCGGCCGCCGCGATCCGGTCGGCCAGCGGGCCGGCGTCGTCGGCGACGCGGCCGCCCCGCTCCCGCACCCAGGCCACGACCGAACCGGCCGCCCCCTTGCGGGCCCTGAGGCCGTCCACGTCCACACCCGACATACGGGTCCGGGCCGTGAAGGCGATCCAGTCGGCGTCGGCGAGCTCGTCCGTGCGGCGTTCGCGCAGGCCGTACCTCTCCTGCGCGAGCAGCACCACCGAGCGGCCCTCGGGGGTCTCGTCGGCCAGCGACGACAGCTGCGCCGCTTCCGCCAGCTCCTCCTCCGTCACCCCGTCCACCGGTACGAACGCCGCGGCCTGCCGGTTCCCCAGCGTGATCGTGCCGGTCTTGTCGAGCAGCAGCGTCGAGACGTCACCCGCCGCCTCCACCGCGCGCCCCGACAGGGCGAGGACGTTGCGCTGGACGAGCCGGTCCATGCCCGCGATCCCGATCGCGGAGAGCAGCGCCCCGATGGTCGTCGGGATGAGGCAGACCAGCAGCGCGGTGAGCACGATCAGGGACTGCCGCGCCCCCGCGTGGACCGCGAACGGCTGGAGCGTCACCACGGCGAGCAGGAACACGACGGTCAGCGACGCCAGCAGGATGTCGAGCGCGATCTCGTTGGGCGTCTTCTGCCGGGCGGCACCCTCGACGAGGGCGATCATCCGGTCGATGAAGGTCTCACCCGGCTTGGTGGTGATCCTGACGACGATCCGGTCGGACAGCACCTTCGTGCCGCCCGTGACGGCACTGCGGTCGCCGCCGGACTCCCGGATCACCGGGGCGGACTCGCCGGTGATCGCCGACTCGTCGACCGACGCGACCCCCTCGACGACGTCGCCGTCGCCGGGGACGACGTCGCCCGCCTCGCAGACGACCAGGTCGCCGATCCGCAGCTCCGTGCCGGGCACCCCGACCTCCTCGCCGCCCTCCAGACGGCGGGCGACGGTGCCGGTCCTGGCCCGGCGCAGGGTGTCGGCCTGCGCCTTGCCGCGGCCCTCGGCGACCGCCTCGGCGAGATTGGCGAAGACGACGGTCAGCCACAGCCAGGCCGCGATGGCCCAGCCGAACAGGTCGCCCGGGTCCAGGAGCGCCAGGACGGTGGTGAGCACCGAACCGACCAGCACCACGAACATGACCGGGGACCTGGCCATCAGGCGCGGATCGAGCTTCCGCACCGCGTCCGGGAGGGACCTGAGCAGCTGCCGCGGGTCGAAGAGCCCCCCGCCGACCCGGCCGGAAGGGGCGCCCGCGGCGCCGGACGGGCCCTCGTGCGGGGCGCGGACAGGGGTGGCGGTGCTCATGAGGCGAGCCCTTCGGCGAGCGGACCCAGTGCCAGGGCCGGGAAGTAGGTCAGACCGGTGAGGACGAGGATCGTGCCGACCAGCAGGCCCGAGAAGAGCGGCTTGTCGGTGCGCAGGGTGCCCGCGGTGTCGGGGACGGGCCGCTGCCCGGCGAGCGAGCCGGCCAGCGCCAGGACGAACACGATCGGCAGGAAGCGGCCGAGCAGCATCACGATCCCGAGGGTGGTGTTGAACCACTGGGTGTCGGCGTTGAGACCGGCGAAAGCGGAGCCGTTGTTGTTGGCGCCCGAGGTGTAGGCGTAGAGGATCTCGGAGAAGCCGTGGGCCCCGCTGTTCGCCATGGAGTCCGGCGGGGTCGGCAGGACCAGTGCCACGGCGGTGAAGCAGAGCACCAGCGCCGGGGTGATCAGGATGTAGCACGCCGCGAGCTTGATCTGGCGGGTCCCGATCTTCTTGCCCAGGTACTCCGGGGTCCGGCCGACCATCAGACCGGCGATGAACACCGCGATGACCGCCATGACGAGCATGCCGTACAGGCCGGAACCGACACCGCCCGGCGCGATCTCGCCCAGTTGCATGCCCAGCAGGGTGATGCCGCCGCCGAATCCCGTGTACGAGGAGTGGAAGGAGTTGACCGCACCGGTCGAGGTGAGGGTGGTCGCCACGGCGAAGAGGGACGATCCGGCGATGCCGAAGCGGGTCTCCTTGCCCTCCATGGCCCCGCCGGCCAGCTCCAGGGCCGGACCGCGGTGGGCGGACTCGGTCCACAGCATCAGGGCGGTGAAGCCGATCCAGATGACGGCCATCGTGGCCAGCAGGGCGTAGCCCTGCCGGAGGTTGCCGGCCATCCGGCCGAACGTCCGGGTCAGCGCGAACGGGATCAGCAGGATCAGGAAGATCTCGAAGAGGTTGGAGAAGGGCGTCGGGTTCTCGAAGGGGTGGGCCGAGTTGGCGTTGAAGTAGCCCCCGCCGTTCGTCCCCAGCTCCTTGACGACCTCCTGCGAGGCGACCGCTCCGCCGTTCCACTGCTGGGTGCCGCCGGTGAACTGCCCGACCTCGTGGATGCCCGCGAAGTTCTGGACGACCCCGCACGCCACGAGCACGACGGCGCCGACCACGGCGAGGGGCAGCAGGATGCGCACGGTGCCGCGGACCAGGTCCGCCCAGAAGTTGCCGAGCTCACCGGTGCGGGAGTGCGTGAACCCGCGTACGAGGGCCACGGCCACGGCCATGCCGACCGCGGCCGAGACGAAGTTCTGCACCGCGAGGCCGCCGGTCTGGACGACGTGGCCCATGGCCTGTTCGCCGTAGTACGACTGCCAGTTGGTGTTCGACACGAAGGAGGCCGCGGTGTTGAACGCCTGGTCCGGGTCGATCGACACGAAGCCGAGCGAGCCGGGGAGGACTCCCTGGAACCGCTGGAGGGCGTACAGGAAGAGGACGCCCACCGCGGAGAAGGCGAGCACGGCGCGCAGATAGGCGGTCCAGCGCATTGAGGCCGAGGGATTCGCTCCGACGGCACGGTAGATCCATTTCTCCGGCCGGTAATGCTTTTCGGAGGCGTACACCCGGGCCATGTGGTCGCCGAGCGGGCGATAGGCCAGGGCGAGTGCGGAGATCAAGGCGAGCAATTGCAGCGCGCCGGCTGTCACGGGGCTCATGGCGAGCGTCAGAACCTCTCCGGGTACACGAGCGCGAGGACGAGGTAGACCAGCAGGGAGACGGCCACGACCAGGCCGGTTATGTTCTCGGCGGTCACAGCTTCGTCACCCCCCGGGCGACGAGGGCCACCAGTGCGAATACCGCGACCGTGGTGGCGACGAAGGCCAGATCGGCCATCGTGAGCTCCTGGGTGAAGTGAGGGAAAGGGACATCGGCCGGGACGGCCGAACAGAAGTGAATCGCGGGAATGCCGCAGGTCCTGAGCCGTTGACGGGCTCCTGACGAATGCGCCGCATTTCTTGACGCGGCCCGTACGCCGGAGGACCGCTCCGCACTCCGGCGTACGGGCCACGGCCTCATCGGCGTCCCGTCCGCGGACGCGCCGGGGGTCTCCGGCGCCCGGTCGGCGGCCCCGCCCGGCCCGGCCCGTCGCGGACCGGGCGCCGGTGCCCCGGGCTCGCCCGGCGGATCGCCGACCTAATGCACCTAGCGATTTGCCTAGTAGGCCTAGGTAGATGCATAATCGAATCTGTCGAAAGGGAGCGTGGTCATGGCACGAGCAGGTCTCACACCCGAACGCCTGACGCGGGCCGGAGCGGAACTGGCCGACGAGGTCGGCTTCGACAAGGTGACCGTCGCGGCCCTGGCCAGGCAGTTCGGCGTCAAGGACGCGAGCCTCTACTCGCACCTGAAGAACTCCCAGGACCTCAGGACGAGGATCGCCCTGCTGGCCCTGGAGGAGCTCGCCGACCGGGTCTCCGCGGCCCTGGCCGGCCGGGCGGGCAAGGACGCCCTGGAGGCGTTCGCCAACGCCTACCGCGACTACGCCAGGGAGCACCCCGGGCGCTACGACGCGGCCCGGCTCAGGCTCGACCCCGCCACGGCCGCCGCCGGCGCCGGCCCCCGGCACTCCCAGATGTCACGGGCCGTCCTGCGCGGCTACGACCTGGCGGAGCCGGACCAGACACACGCGGTCCGGCTGCTGGGCAGCGTCTTCCACGGCTACATCAGCCTGGAGTCGGCCGGCGGCTTCGACCACAGCAGGCCCGGCTCCCAGGAGAGCTGGTCACGCGTCCTGGACGCCCTCGACGCCCTGCTGCGGAACTGGCCCGCGCCCTGACCCCGGCGGGCCCCCGCGACACGACCGAACCCCACCCACCTCCGGACAGGCGGCCGACCATGACCACCCCCTCCCCGCTCCTCACCACCCCGCTCAGCGAGGACCTGGTACGCGGAGCACTCGACCTGGAGCGCACCGCGCACGGCCTGCTGCCGCACCGGCTGCCCGCCCGCGCCCGCGCCCAGAACACCGACGGCCAGCTCGCCATGGCCGAGGCCCAGCCGTCCGGTGTGCGGATCGCCCTGCGCACCCGCGCCACCCTCGTCGAGCTGGACACCCTGCCCACCAAGCGGGACTACGCGGGCGCCCCGCCCCGGCCGGACGGGGTCTACGACCTGCTCGTGGACGGCCGCCTCACGGACCAGGCCCGTGCGAGCGGGGGCAACACCCTGTTCATCGACATGGCCGCCGGGACCGCCGAGACCCGGCCCGGCCCGGCCGGCACCGTCCGCTTCGGCGGACTGGCCGACCACCTCAAGGACATCGAGATCTGGCTGCCCCACAACGAGACCACCGAGCTGATCGCCCTGCGCACCGACGCCCCCGTCGAACCGGTCCCGGCCACCGGCCGCGCGGTGTGGCTGCACCACGGCAGCTCGATCAGCCAGGGCTCCGACGCGGCGAGCCCCACCACCACCTGGCCGGCCGTCGCCGCCGCACTCGGCGGGGTGGAGCTGGTCAACCTCGGCTACGCCGGCGGCGCCCTGCTCGACCCGTTCACCGCCCGCGCCCTGCGCGACACCCCGGCGGACCTGATCAGCGTCAAGGCCGGCATCAACCTGGTCAACAGCGACGCCATGCGGCTGCGCGCCTTCACCCCGGCGGTCCACGGGTTCCTCGACACCGTCCGCGAGGGGCACCCGACCACACCGCTGCTGGTCGTCTCGCCCGTTCTGTGCCCCATCCACGAGCACACACCGGGCCCCTGCGCCCCGGACTACAGCGCCCTGAGCGAGGGCAGGGTGGGCTTCCGCGCCACGGGGGACCCGGCCGAGACCGCTGCCGGAAAGCTCACCCTGGGCATCGTCCGGGACGAGCTCGCCCGCATCGTCGGGCAGCGGGCCGCCGATGACCCGAACCTGCACCTCCTCGACGGCCGCGAGCTCTACGGCGAGGCGGACTCCGCGGTGCTGCCGCTCCCCGACGGCCTGCACCCGGACGCGGCCACGCACCGGCTCATGGGCGAACGCTTCGCGAAACTGGCGCTGGGACCCGGCGGTCCGCTCGCCCCCGCCCGGCACCGGCACGATCAGCTGTGAGCGGGGGAGGGGCCGGTTGAGAGGCGGAACCCGCCGAGGCATTCTGGAACCGAGGCCGCGTATCCCGCGTGCGGAGTGACCCGCCTGGCGGGGAGGACGAGTGATGCGCCCATGAGCACGGACGGGACGGGCCGCACGGGCCCGCCGCCGGACAGCGGTGCGCCCACCCCGCCGGCCGCGGGCGCCGGACCGCCGCCGGGGGCGCCCTCCGACGAGGAACGCGCCCGGATCCTGGAGCAGCTGCCGGTGCCGGTCGGCTACTTCGGCCCGGACGTGCTGCTCACCATGGCCAACCGGGCCGCGGATGACTCGGTCGGCCGGTCCGAGGCGGCCCTGCTCGGGCTGCGGCCCGGGGAGGTCGAGCCTGGTCTGTTCCTGGAGGGCGGGGAAGGACTGGCCGGGGCCATCGAGCGGGTGCTGCGGACGGGCCAGGGGGAGCCGTACGAGACGCACCTGACCGACGAGAGCGGCGAGCACATCTGGCAGGCCGCGCTGTCCCCCGTCCGGGACGCCGCGGGCGAGGTCCGGGGGGTGTCCGTGGTGGCACTCGACACCACCGACCAGTACTGGGCGCGCCGCCGCCTCGCCGTGCTGAACAAGGCCAGCATGCGGATCGGCAGCACCCTCGACGTCGGCCGCACCGCCGAGGAGCTCGTGGCGCTCGCCGTGGAGGACTTCGCCGACTTCGCCAACGTCGACCTGCTGTCCGAGGTGCTGACCGGCGACGAGGCGCGGTCGGTGCTGAACCGGGAGTCGATCACCTTCCACCGGGCCGCCCAGCGCTCCGTCCTCGAGGGATGTCCCGAGTCGGTCGTCGAGGTCGGCGACACCCACACCTACGACCGTGACTCCGTGGTGGGCCGCGCGCTGGTCCAGGGAGAACCGGTGCGCCTGGACCTCGACGAGGAGGCGCCGGGGCCGTGGACCGCGGACGCCGGACGGCTGCGGAGCCTGCGCGACCACGAGATCCACGCGGTGATGGTGGTCCCGCTGCGGGCCCGCGGCATCACCCTCGGCACCACCCTGTTCTGCCGGCACCGGACCCCCGGGGCGTTCGGCGCCGCGGATCTGCAGCTCGCCGCCGAAATCGTGTCCCGGGCCGCCGTGTGCGTCGACAACGCCCGGCGCTACACCCGCGAGCGGTCCACCGCCCTCGCCCTCCAGCGCAGCCTGCTGCCCCGCCGGGCCGCCCGCCAGCAGGCGGTCGACGTCACGGCGCGCTACGTCCCGAACACCAACGACGCGGGCATCGGCGGGGACTGGTTCGACGTCATCCCGCTGTCCGGCGCCCGGGTCGCCCTGGTGGTCGGTGACGTCCTCGGCCACGGACTCCACGCCTCGGCCACCATGGGCCGGCTCCGCACCGCCGTCCGGACGCTCGCCGACGTCGACCTCGCCCCCGACGAACTCCTCACCCAGCTCGACGACCTGGCGCTCACCCTCGACCGGGAACAGCCCGCGGGCGGCCCGGAGGGCGGGCAGGTCGCCGGGGCCACCTGTCTGTACGCCGTCTACGACCCGGCCACCGGACACTGCACGATGGCACGGGCCGGCCATCCCGAGCCGGTCGTGGCCCGCCCCGACGGCAGCACCGAGCAGCTGCGGCTGCCCTCCGGACCGCCGCTCGGACTCGGCGGACAGCCCTTCGGGGCGGCCGAGTTCGAGCTCCCCGAGGGCAGCCGCCTCGCCCTCTACACGGACGGCCTGATCGAGACGGCGGGCAGGGAAGCCGGGCAGGCGGTCGCCGAGCTGCGCGATCTGCTCGGCCGGACCTCGGACTCCCTCGAAGAGGCCTGCGACACGGTCATGGAGACACTGGTCCCCGAGCATCCGACCGACGACGTGGCCCTGCTGCTGGCCCGCACCCGCCGCCTGGACGCCGGCCACTACGCCGCGTGGGACCTGCCCGCCGATCCGGCCGTCGTCGCGAACGCCCGCCGGCGCGCCGCCGCCCAGCTCACTCGCTGGGGCCTGGACGACGCGGTGTTCACCACCGAACTGGTCGTCAGCGAGCTGGTCACCAACGCCATCCGGCACGGCAGCGATCCCATCCGGCTCCGCCTCATCCGGGACACCGCGCTCGTCTGCGAGGTCTTCGACGGCAGCAGCACCGCCCCGCACCTGCGCCGCGCCCGGACGGACGACGAGGGCGGACGCGGACTCCTGCTCGTCGCGAGCCTCACCGAGCGCTGGGGCACCCGCTACACCGGTGCGGGCAAGGCGATCTGGGCCGAACAGCCGCTGCCGGGCGCGGAGGGGCCGGACCCGGTCTGAGTCCGGCCGGGGGCTCACCGCGCGGAGAGCCCCCGGCCGCGCCCGGTCAGACCGCCGGCGCCGGGTAGGTCGGGTACTCGACCCCGGAGACGTGCTGGACCACCCGGATGACCTGGGAGGAGTAGCCGAACTCGTTGTCGTACCAGAGGTAGAGGATCGCGTTGTCGCCCTCGACCTTGGTGGCGCCCGCGTCGACGATCGAGGCGTGGCGGGAGCCGATGAAGTCGCTCGACACCGCGTCGGGAGCGGTGATGAAGTCGATCTGGCGCCT
Source organism: Streptomyces sp. NPDC006296 (assembly GCF_040613235.1). Classification (NCBI taxonomy): domain Bacteria; kingdom Bacillati; phylum Actinomycetota; class Actinomycetes; order Kitasatosporales; family Streptomycetaceae; genus Streptomyces; species Streptomyces sp. NPDC006296. The sequence goes on from NZ_JBEXRT010000042.1 coordinate 10,733, forward strand.
GAGCGGCGAGGTCAGCGACACGGTGCGGAGGTGTTCGAGGACCTCCTCGCGGTCGGTGCCCCGTGCCAGCTGCAGGTTCAGGATCGCGATCGAGACGTCCGGGACCGGGACCCGGATCGAGCTGCCGGTGATCTTCGCGTCGAGATCGGGCAGTGCCTTGGTGACGGCGGAGGCGGCACCCGTCTCGGTGATGACCATGTTCAGCGGCGCCGACCGGCCGCGCCGGTCGGAGTTGTGGTAGTTGTCCAGCAGGTTCTGGTCGTTGGTGAACGAGTGGACGGTCTCCACGTGGCCGCGCAGCACGCCGTACTCGTCCGCCATCGCCTTCAGCGGCGGGACGATCGCGTTGGTGGTGCAGGAGGCGCAGGAGATGATCTGCTCGTCCGGCTTGATCATGTCCTGGTTGACGCCGTGCACGACGTTGGGGACGTCGCCCTTGCCCGGCGCGGTCAGGACGACCTTCGCGATGCCGGGACGGAGGTGCTGGGACAGGCCCTCACGGTCGCGCCAGCGGCCCGTGTTGTCGATGAGGATGGCGTCCTTGATGCCGTGCGCCGTGTAGTCCACGGCCGTCGGGTCGTCGGAGTAGATCACCTGGATCTCGTTGCCGTTGGCGATGATCCTGCTGTTCGCCTCGTCGACGGTGATCGTGCCCTGGAACTGTCCGTGGATGGAGTCGCGGCGCAGCAGCGAGGCGCGCTTCACGATGTCCTGCCCGGCGCCCCGGCGCACGACGATGGCGCGCAGCCGCAGGCCGTTGCCCGAACCGGTCTTCTCGATGAGCAGGCGGGCCAGGAGGCGGCCGATGCGGCCGAAGCCGTAGAGGACCACGTCACGCGCCTCGCGGCGCTCCGTCTTGTTGTCGCCCGTGGCGCCGGCCACCGCCTCGGCGGTGAAGTCCTCCACCGACAGCCCGCGGTCGTCGCTCCGGTGCGCGGCGGCCAGGATGCCCAGGTCGATCTGGGACGGGCCGAGGTCGAGCGTGGTGAGCGCCCGCAGGAACGGCAGCGTCTCGACGACCGAGAGCTCCTGGCCGGCTATCTGCCGGGCGAAGCGGTGGGTCTTGAGGATGCTGACCACCGACTTGTTCACCAGGGAGCGGCTGTGGATCAGGACCGTGACGTCCTGTTCCCGGTGCAGCTTCCCGATGATCGGGATCATCGACTCCGCGATCTCCTCGCGGGTCTTCCAATGGGTGAACGAGTCCTCGGTGGCAGTCACAAGTCCATCTTTCGAGCTAGGCGGTGCTCATATGTTAACCGCACCCGATTTTCGATCAAGTGATCGGTGCCACCGGGGGATCCGGCGCGGACGGTTTGCCGCCGGATGAGGGAAAAGTCCGGTGCCCGCCCCGTGTCCACGCGGACACGGGGCGGGCACCGGAAGGGCGATCGTGTGTGCGCAGCCGCCTCGGGCGCCGCGGCCTGCCGTGCGCGCCGGAACCGCCAGGCTGCTTCGGTACCGGCCCGGCAGCGTCAGCGCCGGGGCCGGCCTTCGCCTCGCCACTCGAGTAGCAGGGCCGAAGGCGTCCAGGACGCTCCCGCTGCTCACCGTGCAGGCGCGCCCTCCCTGTCCGGTTCGAGGCTGGCGTCGAAGCGGCACGGCAGGGAGGTGAACCGGTCCGTCCTTGGTAGGCGAGGAGGTTCGTCTTGACAGCGGACTCGCCGGGCCCGGGCCCGGCCGGCTCAGCCGGACATCCGGCGGCGGCCGCCCTTCGCCGCGGCGACCAGCTCGGGAACGGTCGCCAGCTTGACCCTGGGGCGGCCGTCGCGGCGCCCCAGCGCCAGCTCGGTGCGCTCGATCTCCGCCAGACCGCGGGCGTCCACGAGCCGCCGGTTGCGGCGCCGTGTGAGCCGCCGGAAGGCCTTCGCCCCGTGCTCCGGTGAGGGCAGCGCACCGCGGACCGCGTCGTCCAGGAGGGTGCCCACGGTCTCGGCGGCGCAGGTCCGGTTGGCCCCGATGCCGCCCGAGGGGCCGCGCTTGATCCATCCCACGACGTACGTACCCGGCCGGCCGTCCACCCGTCCGCCCTCGTGCGGCACCGTGCCCGTCGCCTCGTCGAACGGCAGCCCGTCGACCGGCAGCCCGCGCCGGCCCACGGCCCGCAGCAGCAGCCCGGCGGAGATCTCCCGGCCGGACGCGTTCCCCGGACCGGCCGTCGTGTCCGCGCCGCCCGCCGCGCGGTCCGTGCCGTCCGTCACCCGGACCGCGCCGACCGTGCCGTCCGTGACCCGGGGCAGGGCCTCCACCGGTGCGGAGTGGAAGCGGAACACGATCCGTCGCCCGGCCGGCGGCGGGCCCGACCAGTCGACGGCCTCACGGGTGACGCCCCGCAGCAGCGCGGCCCTGTCACCCGGAGCGGCGGCGTCGATGGCCGCACCGGTCCGCGGGTCGTGGTCGTCGACCACCAGCTCCACACCGGGCAGGTGGGTGAGCGCGATCAGCTCGGACGAGGTGTACGCGGCGTCCTCGGGGCCCCGCCGCCCCAGCAGCACCACCTCGCGCACCGAGCCGGCGCGCAGCGCCTCCAGGGCGTGGTGCGCGATGTCCCCCGCGGCCAGCGCCTCCGGGTCGGACACCAGGATCCGTGCCGCGTCGAGCGCGACATTGCCGTTGCCGACCACGACGGCCCGCTCCGCGGACAGGTCCACGGCGTCCGGGGCGACCTCGGGGTGGGCGTTGTACCAGGAGACGAACGTCGTCGCGCAGATGCTGCCGGCCAGGTCCTCGCCCGGGATGCCGAGCCGCCGGCCTGCCGACGCGCCGACGGCGTAGACCACCGCGTCGTGGTGTGCGGCCAGTTCCGCGTGGCTGACGTCCCGGCCCACTTCGAGGCCCAGGTGCATGCGCACCCGCGGATGCGTGTGGAACCGGGCGAAGGTGTCGCCGGCCTTCTTCGTGGACAGGTGGTCGGGCGCCACCCCGTAGCGGATGAGCCCGCCCGCGACGGGCAGCCGGTCGATGAGCGTCACCTCGGCCGAGGTGTGCAGCAGCAGGTCCTCGGCCGCGTACATCCCCGCCGGTCCCGTGCCCACCACCGCGACCCGCAGCGGGGCGAAGTCCGAGGGCAGGCTGCGGGTGAAGGCGGGCGCGCCCCACACGTGGAAGTTCGGCCCCTCGGGGTCCTGTCCGGAGTCCCGCCCGGCGAAGTACGCCGCGTTGAGCGGACCGTACTCCGCCTGCGCGGCGGGGAGGCTGTCCACGGGGAAGACGGCCTCCACCGGGCAGGCGTCGGCGCAGGCCCCGCAGTCGATGCACGACTTCGGGTCGATGTACAGCATCTCCGTCCGGCCGAAGTCCGGCTCCTCCGGCGTCGGATGGATGCAGTTGACGGGACACACCGAGACACAGGTGGCGTCGCTGCAGCACGTCTGGGTGATGGCGTAGGTCATGTCGTCCGCTCAGATCAGGTGGGCACGCTTGTAGAAGACCATCGCGGGCTTGGTGAGCAGGCGGGCCGAGGCCAGGAAGTCCATCAGGCCCGAGCAGCTCGAACGCATCATGGACTTGTGGTGCTCGTTGGCCTTCGCCTCGCGGCGGGCGCGCTTCCCGTCCAGCCCGGCGTGGGCGTAGACGTCCTTGTTCACCATGCTGGTGACGATGACGTACGACGCGATCGCGATGACCAGGGCGTTGATCCGGCGCCGCACGGGGCCCGCACCGCTGAGGTGCTTGCGGGTCTCGGCCCGGGCGAACTTCATGTGCCGGGACTCCTCCACGACGTGGATGTTGTTGATGGTGCGGACGAAGGGCACCACCCGTTCGTCCCGCATCCAGTCGCGCTGCATCACGTCGAGGACCTCCTCCGCGACGAGGATCGCCGCGTACGCCGCCTCCCCGAACGCCAGCGTCTTGAAGGCCCGCCCCAGTTCCACCGCGAACCGGTGCGGCCGGTACGCCGGAGCGCCCAGCTTCTGGGCGCCGCGGGCGAACATGATGGAGTGCCGGCACTCCTCGGCTATCTCGGTGAGCGCCCACTGGACGTCCGCGCTGGTGGGGTCCTTCGCGTAGACGTCGCGCAGGACCATCTGCTGCAGGATCATCTCGAACCAGATGCCGGTGCTGGCCACCGACGCGGCTTCCTGCCGGGTCAGCTCCCGGCGCTGCGCCTCGGTCAGCTCGCTCCAGTACGCCGTGCCGTACAGGGTGCTCCACTCGGGACTCGCGCCGTGGAACTCCTTGTCCAGCGGCGTCTCCCAGTCGACCTCGGTGGCGGGGTCGTAGGCCAGCGTGGCGGCCGAAGCGAGCAGGCGGCGGGTGAGGTGGTCCTCGGGTGCGCGGTCCTCCGCGTCCGGTCGAACGGTGCTGCTTGCCATGGTGCGGCTCCTCGGTTCGTCAGCGATGTCCCTGGTGCTGTCACCTGTGCGTCGTCGGTGACGGTTCGTCATGGGCCCTCAGGGCGGCCGGAGATGACGGCAGCCCTCGGCGAAGGGCCGGTTCCGGCCGATGCCGGGCGGCCTTCCGTCCTCCTTGTTAGACGGAAGGTATAGCAAGGAGGACGGGTGAGCCTACCCCCCAGTAAGAAATGTGCGCCGATCCCCGCGATATCTCCTCGCGCGCACCCCTCCACGGGCGCGTTCCGGGCCCCGGGAGAGGGCTCGGGGCGTCCCGCCACTCGTCAGGCGACCCCCGTGCCCCGCGCCAGCAGCAGCACCACATCGGCCGCCGCCACCACGACCGTCCCCGCGAGCGCCCCCTTGCGCCACGGCCTCCTGCGCCGCGCCCCGGTGCTCCGCCTGCCCGCCGGGCGCGGACCGGCGCACCGGGTGCACGCCGGCACGGCGCAGACGGCGACCCCGCCGAGGGCGGTGACGGCGGCCGGGCCCGGCGCTCCCGGGGGCCCCAGGACCAGCACCGCGGTCGCCGCGGCCAAGGGGAGCGGGAGCAGCCGCCGGGTGCGCGCCGCGCCCAGCCGCTGGGGGAGACCGCGGACCCCCGCCCGCAGATCCGCCGCGATGTCCGGCAGCACGTCGCCCAGATGGGCCGCGACACCGAGCAGCGCCCCCGCCGCCACCGCCCACCACGCGGGCCACGGGCCGCCGGGCAGGCTCAGGGCGACCAGGCACGGAAGACCGCCGAAGCCGATCGCGTACGGCAGCCAGGACAGCACCGTCTCCTTGAGCCTCAGGTTGTACGCCCACGCCGCCAGGACCCCGGTGAGGTGCACGGCGCCCGCCAGGGCGCCGCACGCGAACGACAGCACCACGCACAGGGCCAGCGCGGTGAACGCCGCACCCCACACCGTCCGCGGCGCCGTCGAGCCCCGGGCGACCGGTTTCCCGCGGCGCCCCGCCTCGGCGTCACGGACCGCGTCATGGGCGTCGTTGCACCAGCCCACCGAGAGCTGCCCGGTCAGCACGGCCGCGGTGACCAGGACCCGGCGGCCGTTCCCCGGGCCCGAGCCCACGGCGAGCGCCGCGGCGAGCACCGTCACCGCCGCGACCGGGCCCGGATGGCAGGACAGCGCCAACTCCCGCAGCACCCGCGGCCGGTGCGGGGCGCGGACGGGTGCGGGCGGCCGGTCCGTGAGGTCCACGGGGCGATCGTAGGGACCGCCGGGGGCGGGAACACGTCAGCCGCGCCCATCACATATGCCTGGATTTGTTGCGTTCTGTGGGCAGGATGGGCGGCATGACCTCTCCCCAGCGGTGGCCAGGGTGACCCGGATCGCGGCGGTGCACGGAGTCCTCCCACCGCACCGCCACGCCCAGCGGGCCGTCACCGACATGGTCGCGCGCACCTGCCTGCCGCACGGGACCGACCGCCGGGTGCTGGACCGCCTCCACGCCAACGCGGGAGTACGCACCCGGAACACGGTGCTGCCCCTGGAGAGCTACGCCGGCCTCGACGGCTTCGGGGCGGCCAACGACGTCTACATCACCGCGGCCGTCGACCTCGGCGCCGAAGCCGTCCGGGGCGCGCTGCGCACGGCGGGGCTGCGGCCCGCCGACGTCGACCTGCTGATGTTCACCTCGGTCACCGGGATCGCCGCACCCTCCGTCGACGCCCGGCTCGTCGGACGCCTCGGACTCCGCCCCGACGTCAAACGCCTCCCCGTCTTCGGACTGGGCTGCGTCGCCGGCGCCGCCGGAGTGGCGCGGCTGCACGACTACCTGCACGGCCACCCCGGGCAGGTCGCCGTGCTGCTCTCCGTCGAACTCTGCTCGCTGACCTTCCAGCGCGACGACGCGAGCCCCGCGAACCTGGTCGCGACCGCCCTGTTCGGCGACGGCGCGGCGGCCGCGGTCCTCGTCGGCGACGCCCACCCGGCGCCGGTGGACGGACCCGAGGTCGTGGACACCCGCAGCCGCCTCTACCCGGACACCGGACACCTCATGGGCTGGGACATCCGCGGCTCCGGCTTCGGCGTGGTGCTGGACCCCGCCGTCCCCGACGTCGTACGCCGGTACCTCGCGGAGGACGTCACGGGCTTCCTGGAACCGCACGGACTGAAAACGAAGGACATCGCCCGCTGGGTGAGCCACCCCGGCGGCCCCCGCATCCTGGAGGCCGTCGCCGACGCCCTGTCCCTGCCCGAGGACGCCCTCGACCTCACCCGGCGTTCGCTGGCGGAGACCGGCAACCTCTCCTCGTCCTCGGTCCTGCACGTCCTGCGGGACACGATGGAGCGGCGCAGGCCCGAACCGGGCACGCCCGGCCTGCTCATGGCCATGGGTCCCGGCTTCTGCTGCGAACTGGTGCTGCTGCGCTGGTAGTCCGGAGGAACACATGATCTGGTACACGGCCCTCGTCCTGGCCGTCGCCGCCGAACGCGCCGCCGAGCTCGCGGTGGCGCTCCGCAACTCCCGCTGGAGCCTGGCCCGGGGCGGCGTCGAGACCGGCCGCGGGCACTACCCCGCCATGGTCGCCCTGCACACCGCGCTGCTCCTCGCCTGCCTCGCCGAGACCTGGCTGGCCGGGCGCCCCTTCACGGCACCGTACGGCTGGATCATGGCCGCGGTGGTCCTCGCGGCGCAGGGCCTGCGCTGGTGGTGCGTCCGCACCCTGGGACGCCGCTGGAACACCCGCGTCATCGTCGTCCCCGGGCTCCCCCTGGTCACCGGCGGCCCCTACCGGTGGCTGCGCCACCCGAACTACGCGGCGGTCGCCGCCGAGGGCGCGGCCCTCCCGCTCGTCCACGGCGCCTGGGTGACCGCCGTCCTGTTCACCGCGCTCAACGCGGTCCTCCTGGCCGTACGCATCCGGTGCGAGGACGGCGCACTCGCCGCCGCACCGGTACGCCCCGGGACGGTGGACGCGCGGACGTGATCGACATCCTGGTGGCGGGCGGCGGACCGGCCGGACTCGCGGCGGCGATCAGGGCCGCAACCGCCGGTCTGGAGGCCGTCGTCGTCGAACCCCGGCCGCTGCCCGTGGACAAGGCCTGCGGCGAGGGGATCATGCCCAGCGGGGTGGCCGCCCTGCACGCACTGGGGATCGCCCCGGCGGGCCGAGCGCTCCGCGGGATCGCCTATGTCGAGGGGGACCGCAGGGCGGAGGCCGTCTTCCGGGACCGCCCCGGGCTCGGAGTGCGCCGCACCGCCCTGCACGCCGCCCTGCACCGGCGCGCCACGGAGCTCGGGGTGCGCGTCGTCACGGGACGGGCGGGGGAGGTGCGCCAGGACGACACGTGTGTCACCGCGGCGGGGCTGACGGCACGCTGGCTCATCGCCGCCGACGGTCTGCACTCCCCGGTGCGCCGCTCGCTCGGTCTCGACCGCCCCAGCCCCGCACCGCGCCGGTACGGTCTGCGCCGCCACTACCGGACCGCCCCCTGGACGGACTGCGTGGAGGTGCACTGGTCGCGCGAGGGGGAGGCGTACGTGACACCGGTCGGGGACGACCTGGTCGGGGTCGCCGTGCTCAGCCGCCACCGCCGCCCCTACGCACAGCACCTGGCCGCCTTCCCCGCGCTGGCCGGCAGGCTCCGGGGACTGGAGGACGGCCCGGTCCGGGGCGCCGGGCCGCTGCGCCGGACGGCGCGCACCCCGCGGGCCGGCCGGGTCCTGCTGGCCGGGGACGCGGCGGGCTACGTCGACGCGCTCACCGGCGAGGGCATCGCCCTGGCGACGGCGACCGCGACGGCGGCGGTCGACTGCCTCGCGGCCCACCGGCCCGAGGCCTACCCGGCCCGGTGGGCGCGGCTGACACGACGCCACCGCCTGCTCACCGGGGCCCTGCTGAGAGCCGCGGGACACCCGTCGACCGCTGGGCTGATCGTGCCCGCCGCGCACCGCCTGCCCGCACTGTTCGGCGCGGCGGTGCGCGCCCTCCAGTAGCCGCCCCCGCACCGGCGCCCCTCCCGCACCGGTGTCCCTCCTGCACCGGCTCCGTGGGGCACCGGCGTCCCGACCCGTGGGGAACCGGCCGCTTCCCGTCCGGCCGCTCCCGGCCGGATCCCGGCGCCCACCCCCGGTCGCGGAGCCTCCCGTACCACCTCGCGCGCCCTCTGCCATGCTGGCGGGGTGCCGCCCACAGCCCGTACGCCGCAGCCCGTGACCCCCGATCCGCCGTACCCGGCGATGAACCCGCTGATGACGCAGTCCTGGCTGGACCTGGCCTTCCTGCACTGGGCGGCCGACCCCGCGGACGTGGCGCCGCTCCTGCCGGCCGGCACCGTCCCGGACACCCTGGACGGAGTGACCTACGTCGGACTCGTCGCGTTCCGGATGTACCGCGTCGGCTGGTCCCGCCTCCCCGGCATCCCCTATCTGGGCACCTTCCCGGAGACCAACGTCCGGCTGTACTCCCGTGACGCGCAGGGCAGGCGCGGAGTGGTCTTCCGCTCGCTGGACGCCTCCCGGCTGATCCCGGTGGCCGTCGCCCGCGCCGCCTTCCGGCTGCCCTACGTGTGGTCCCGGATGACGATCCGGCGCGAGGCCGACACCTTCACCTACACCAGCAGCAGGCGCCTGTTCGGGCCGCGCGGCGCCCGCAGCCGGATCGTGCTGCGCACCGGGCCGCCCATCGGGGAACCCAGCGAGCTGGAGCACTTCCTCACCGCGCGCTGGGGCCTGCACAACAGCGTCCTCGGGCGCACCCGGTACCTCCCGAACGCGCACCCCCGCTGGCCGCTGCACCGCGCGCACCTCCTGGAGTGCGACGAGAACCTGGTGACGGCGGCCGGGCTGCCCGCACCCGTCGGCGAGCCCGCGAGCGTCCTGTACTCGCCCGGGGTCCCGGTGCGCTTCGGCCGCCCCGCCCCCGGATGAGCGCCCCCGGCCGTGCGGGGGCCGCCGCGACGGGGCGGTGACGCGCGGGGCCCCGACGCCCCGAAGGGCCCCCGGCCGGCGGGCCCGTGCCGGGCACCCGCGCCCTCCCGGACGCCGGGCCGCGCCTCCGGGACCGCCCCCGCTCGCCCGCGCGGACGGCTGAGCTGCGGGAACACCCGCCGGCACCCGCGAGTCCCGCTCCCGGACGCACGCCTCCGGGAGCCACCGCGCACGGCTCGCCCGGCGTATGGCCAGGGTGTAGAAAGGGGGGCATGGCCGGACGCTACGGCCGCCCGCGTAGGTTTCTCCGTATGAGAAGCCTCGCTGGTCAGGTCTTCCTCCTGCAGGTGGCGATCGTGGTGTTGCTCGTCGCTGCCTCCGCGAGTGCGCTCGTGCTGCAGTCCCGCGCGGACAGCGAACGCGAGGCGCGCAACCGCTCGGTCGCGGTCGCGGAGGCCTTCGCCAACGCCCCCGGCACGGAAGCCGCGTTGAAGAGCTCCGACCCCACCGCCGTGCTCCAGCCGAAGGCCGAGGCGGCCCGCAAGAGGTCCGGCGTCGACTTCGTCGTCGTCCTGGGGCGCGACGGTATCCGGTACACCCACCCGCTGCCCGACCGGATCGGCAAGAAGTTCGTCGGCGAGGTGGGACCCGCCCTCGGCGGCCGCGTCGTGACGGAGAAGATCAACGGCACCATCGGCCCGCTCGTCCAGGCCGTGGTGCCGGTGTTCGGCGCGAACGGCCGCGTCGTGGGGCTGGTGTCCGCCGGCATCACCATCAGCAAGGTCAGCGGGGTCGCCGAGGACCAGTTCCCGCTCCTCTTCGGCTCGGCCGCCGGGATACTGCTGCTCGCCATGGCGGGCACGGCGCTGGTCACCCGGCGTCTGCAACGCCAGACGCACGGGCTCGACCCGACCGAGATGACCCGGATGTACGAGCACCACGACGCCGTCCTGCACGCCGTGCGGGAGGGCGTGGTCATCGTCGGCGGCGACCGCCGGCTGCTGCTCGCCAACGACGAGGCGCGCCGCCTCCTCGGCCTCGGCCCGCAGGTCGAGGGCGTACCCGTGTCCGCGCTCGGTCTCGACCCGGTGATCAGCACCCTGCTGACCTCCGGGCGCATCGCCACCGACGAGGTGCACTCCGTCGGAGACCGCCTGCTCGCCGTCAGCCAGCGGGCCACCGACCAGGACGGCGGCCCGCCCGGCAACGTCACGACCCTGCGGGACACCACGGAGCTCCAGGCCCTCAGCGGCAAGGCCGCCACGGCGCGCGGCCGGCTCACGCTCCTCTACGACGCCGGAACGGAGATCGGCACCGCGCTCGACGTCGTCCGCACCTGCGAGGAACTGGCGGAGTTCGCCACCGGCAGGTTCGCCGACTACGCGACCGTGGACCTGGCCGAGGGCGTGCTCCGCGGGGAGGAGCCCACCGCCGTCCGGGCCACCACCGACGGCCTGCGCCGCTCGGCGTTCAGCGGCGCCCGCGACGACACGGGCCTCCACCCCCTGGGCTCCGTCATCCGCTACCTGCCGGACACGGAGGTCGGGGCCGGCCTGCTCAGGGGCCGGTCGGTGCTCGACCCCGACCTCACCCGGCGCGCCGGCTGGCAGCAGCAGAACCCGGAGCGGGCCGAACGCATCATCGAGTGCGGCTTCCACTCGCTGATCGCCGTCCCCATACGCGCCAGGGGCGTCGTCCTCGGCGTGGCCATGTTCTGGCGCGCTCAGCGGCCCGAGCCGTTCGAGGACGAGGACCTGTCCGTCGCGGAGGAGATCGTCGCCCGCGCCGCCGTGAGCATGGACAACGCGCGCCGCTACGCACGCGAGCACAACGTGGCGGTCACCCTGCAGCGCAGCCTGCTGCCGCAGGGGCTCCCGGACCAGAGCGCCATCGACGCCGCCTACCGCTACCTCCCGGCCCAGGCCGGGCTGGGCGGCCTCGGCGGGGTCGGCGGCGACTGGTTCGACATCATCCCGCTGCCCGGCGCCCGGGTCGCCCTCGTCGTCGGAGACGTGGTCGGACACGGACTCCACGCCGCCGCCACCATGGGACGCCTCCGTACGGCGGTGCACAACTTCTCCAGCCTGGACCTGCCCCCCGACGAGCTGCTGTGGCACCTCGACGAACTGGTGACCCGCATCGACCTGGACGAGTCGGCCAACGGCTCCGACGGGGCCGGGGTCACCGGGGCCACCTGCCTCTACGCGATCTACGACCCGGCCTCGGGCCGCTGCACGATGGCGCGGGCCGGCCACCTCCAGCCCGTGATCGTCAGCCCCGAGGGCGAGGCGGTGTTCGCGGACGTGCCCGGCGGCCCGCCGCTGGGCCTCGGCGGCATGCCCTTCGAGACCCTCGACGTACAGCTCCCGCAGGACAGCCGGCTGGTGCTGTACACCGACGGGCTGGTCGAGGACCGGCGCCGGGACATCGACGAGGGGCTCGAACTGCTGCGCGGGACCCTGTCCGGGCACCCCGACCGGACACCGGAGGAGACCTGCGAGGCCGTCCTGCGCGGCCTCGTACCGGCCCGCGCCCGTGACGACATCGCGCTGCTCGTCGGCCGCACCCGCCGCCTGGACGCGGAGAACGTGGCCGAGTGGGACGTCCCCTCCGACCCCTCGGCGGTGGGCCGGGTCCGCTCCGACGTGTCCCGCAGACTCGCGGAGTGGGGCCTCGCCGAGGAGGCCTTCACGACCGAACTGATCCTCAGCGAGCTCGTCACCAACTCCATCCGCTACGCCACCGGACCCATCCGCGTCCGCCTGATCCGGGACAGGACCCTCATCTGCGAGGTGTCGGACCGCAGCAGCACCTCTCCGCATCTGCGCCAGGCGGCCAGCATGGACGAGGGGGGCAGGGGACTGTTCCTCGTCGCCCAGATGGCCGAACGCTGGGGCACGCGCTACACCGACGACGGCGGCAAGGTCATCTGGACGGAACAGGACCTGCAGCCCGGAGCGGACAGGCCGTCCTGACCCGGCCCGCCGTGGCGTCGTGAGGCCACGGCCCCGCGGTACCACGGCGTCGCGGCCCCGCAAGCGTCCCCGGCGGACCGCGACGGCCCCCAGGGCCCCTCCGGGCGCCCCGCGGACCCCGCGGACCGAACGGGCGCCGGAGGCGCCGAGGAGGGCCCTGCGGGGGCACGCGCGTCGGTCCCGGGAGGCGCCTGAATCGCCGCTGCCCGGAAGGGCGGACACGAGCCGAGAGGGTCCCCGAGGCCCCGCAGACGCACATTCTCGGCCGAAATCATGTTGTGCAGTGTGGAATCAGGCATTTTCGAGACGTTCCTCCTGCGCGCCGCACGCGGTCGTGCTATCTGCGCCGGCCCTCGGCGACCACGAACGGGCGCCGAACGGGCGCCCCTGCCGGTCAAACAGGCGCCTGCGGCGTGCCCGAACTCACCGACTCCCAGGCCACCGCTACGAAATCCTGTGAGCGAACGGGCATGAACGGGCACAGCCCGTGGCGCGAAGGTGCTGGTCGTACTGCCGTCCCTGCTTGTACAAACGAGGCGTGGGCCCGAACGGACGCCGGACCCGCACCGGATCCGTACTAGTGCAGGGATGTGTCGTGGGCACCGAGGAACGCCGGCGGGGAATTCTCGAGACGGCCCGACAGGACGGGTCGGTCGACGTGAACCGGCTGGCCGAGCACTTCGAGGTGGCCAAGGAGACCATCAGGCGCGACCTGCACACCCTGGAGGAGCACGGTCTCGTGCGGCGTACGCACGGGGGCGCGTACCCGGTCGAGAGCGCCGGGTTCGAGACGACCCTGGCGATGCGCACCACGCACCACGTCCCGCAGAAGTCCCGGATCGCCAAGGCGGCCGCCGACCTGCTCGGCGACGCCGAGACGGTCTTCGTCGACGAGGGCTTCACCCCGCAGCTCATCGCCGAGGCCCTGCCCAAGGACCGGCCGCTGACGGTGGTCACGGCCTCCCTGGCCGTCGCCACCGTCCTCGCGGACGCGGAGAAGACCGCCGTGCTCCTGCTCGGCGGACGCCTGCGCGGCAGCACCATGGCGACCGTCGACCACTGGGCCACCCGGATGCTCGCCGACTTCGTCATCGACCTGGCCTACGTCGGAGCGAACGGCATCTCCCGCCAGTACGGGCTGACCACGCCTGACCCGGCGGTCGGCGAGGTCAAGGCGCAGGCCATGCGCAGCGCCCGCCGCCGCGTCTTCGCCGGGGTCCACTCGAAGTTCGGCGCGGTGAGCTTCTGCCGCTTCGCGGGGGTCGGCGACTTCGAGGCCGTGGTCACCGACACCGGGCTGCCCTCCGCCGAGGCACAGCGCTACTCCTTGCTGGGCCCCAACGTGATCCGGGTCTGATCCCCGCCCGGACCCGCCCCGCCACCACCCCGTCCCGGCCCCGGGCCCGGGGGACGGCACCGCCGTGCCCGCGGCCGGGAGGAACGACGACCACGGGCACCGATCCACGAGCCGCTACGACCGATCAGGAGAATTTATGCCCCACCAGCAACGCCGCCGCGGGATCCGCGTGCGTGCGGTCGCGGGCACGGCAGCCATGGCCCTTCTCGGCGCCGGGTGCGCCGGCGCGGGCGGAACCGCCTTCGGAGGGGGTGACGCGCTGAACGTGCTGATGGTGAACAACCCCCAGATGGTCGAGCTGCAGAAGCTCACGGCCAAGCACTTCACCGCGGAGACCGGCATCAAGGTGCACTTCACCGTGCTCCCGGAGAACGACGTCCGCGACAAGATCAGCCAGGACTTCTCCAACCAGGCCGGCCAGTACGACGTCGGCACCATCAGCAACTTCGAGGTGCCCTTCTTCGCGAAGAACGACTGGCTGCACCCGCTGGACGCGTACGCCGAGCAGGACACCGGGTTCGACCAGGACGACATCCTCGAACCCCTGAGGGAGTCGCTCACCGCCGAGGGCAAGCTCTACGCCGAACCCTTCTACGGGGAGTCGTCCTTCCTGATGTACCGCAAGGACGTCTTCGAGGCGAAGGGGCTGACGATGCCCCCGCACCCCACCTGGAAGCAGGTGGCCGACCTCGCGGCGCAGGCGGACGGCACCGAGCCCGGCATGAAGGGCATCTGCCTGCGCGGCCTGCCCGGCTGGGGCGAGCTCGTCGCCCCGCTCACCACCGTCGTCAACACCATGGGCGGCACCTGGTTCACCGAGGACTGGAAACCCCAGCTCACCTCACCGGAGTTCAAGGAAGCCACCCGCTTCTACGTCGACCTGGTGCGCAAGCACGGGGAGCGCGGCGCCTCCCAGTCCGGGTACGCCGAGTGCCTCAACAACATGACCCAGGGCAAGACCGCCATGTGGTACGACGCCACGGCGGGCGCCGGCTCGCTGGAGGCGGCCAAGTCCCCGGTGAAGGGGAAGATCGGCTACGTCCCGGCGCCGGTCGAGCGGACCAAGAGCTCGGGCTGGCTGTACACCTGGGCCTGGGGCATCCAGAAGGCGTCCAAGAAGTCCGACGACGCCTGGAAGTTCGTCTCCTGGGCCTCCAGCAAGGAGTACGAGCAGCTCGTCGGCGAGACCAGCGGCTGGTCCAACGTCCCGGCCGGCAAACGCGCCTCCACCTACGACAACCCCGCGTACCGGGAGGAGGCCGGGGCGTTCGCCGACGTCACCGAGCAGGCCATCTCCGGCGCCGACCCGAAGAACCCGGGCACCCAGCCGCGCCCCGTACCCGGCATCCAGTTCGTCGGCATCCCCGAGTTCACCGATCTCGGTACCCGGGTCGCCCAGGAGATCAGCGCGGCCATAGCCGGCCGCCAGTCCGTCGACAAGGCGCTGGCCACCTCCCAGGAGCTGGCCGAGCAGGTCGCCAAGGAGTACCGATGACCACAGCAGTCGGCACCACGCCGCAGTCACCACCCCGGCCGGCCGGACCCGCCCCCGCCAAGAAGTCCGGTCCGCGGGCCTGGGCGACCAGGGCCCCGCTCCTGCCCGCCCTGATCTTCCTGATCGCCGTCACCCAGCTGCCCTTCGTGGCCACCCTGGTGATCTCGCTCTTCGACTGGAACAGCCTCAATCCCGACAAGCGGGCCTTCAACGGGCTGGACAACTACGCCTCCGTCTTCACCGACGCCGCCCTCCGCGACTCGGTCCTCACCACCGTCCTGCTGACCACCGGCGTCGTCATCACCACCGTGGTCGTCGGACTGGCCCTCGCGCTGCTCCTGGACCGGACGTTCTTCGGCCGCGGCATGGTCCGCACCCTGCTCATCACGCCGTTCCTGATCGTGCCCGTCTCCGCCGCGCTGCTCTGGAAGCACGCGCTGTACAACCCGGAGTACGGGCTCCTCAACGGCGCGCTGAGCTGGATCGGTGAGCTCTTCGGCGACACGTCCCCGAGCCAGCCCGACTGGATCGCCGACATGCCGCTCCTCGCCGTCATCACGGCGCTGGTCTGGCAGTGGACGCCGTTCATGATGCTGATCCTGCTCGCCGGGCTCCAGAGCCGGCCCGCCGAGGTCGTCGAGGCCGCACGCCTCGACGGGGCGAGCGCCTGGCAGACCTTCCGCTACCTGACGCTGCCGCACCTGCGCCGGTACCTCGAACTCGGCGTCCTGCTCGGTGCCGTCTACATCGTGCAGAACTTCGACGCGGTGTTCACGATCACCGCGGGCGGACTCGGCACGGCCAACCTCCCGTACACGATCTACCAGACCTTCTACCAGGCCCACGAATACGGACTGGCGTCCGCCGCCGGAGTCGTCGTGGTGATCGGCACGATCATCATCGCCACCTTCGCGCTCCGGACCGTCTCGTCCCTCTTCAGTGAGGAGGCGAACCGCGCATGACCACCGCCACCGTCCCCGCGCCCACCCCGTCCGCGCGACGCGCCCAGAGCAAGGCCAGGCGGCGCTCCGCCGCGCTCGGCCTGCTGGCCTGGGCGGCAGGACTCGCCTTCTGCCTCCCCGCCCTGTGGATGCTGCTGACCTCGCTGCACGCCGAGTCCGACGCCGCGACCAACCCGCCGTCGCTCTTCGCGCCCCTCACCCTCGACGGCTACCGGAACTTCTTCGGCGCGGACACCGGGGTCACGCCCTGGCCGCCGCTGCTGAACTCCCTGGGCGCCTCCTTCTTCTCCACGGTCCTGGTGCTCCTGCTGGCACTCCCCGCCGCGTACGCCCTGTCCATCCGGCGCGTCCGGAAGTGGACGGACGTGATGTTCTTCTTCCTCTCCACGAAGATGCTCCCCGTCGTCGCCGGGCTCCTCCCCGTCTACCTGTTCGCCAAGAACGCCGGGCTGCTGGACAACATCTGGCTCCTCGTCCTGCTCTACACCTCGATGAACCTGCCGATCGCGGTCTGGATGATGCAGTCCTTCCTCGCGGACATCCCGGTGTCGGTCATCGAGGCGGCCCAGGTGGACGGCGCCCGGCTGCCGACCGTCCTGGCCCGGGTCGTCGCGCCGATGGCCGCGCCCGGCATCGCCGCCACCGCCCTGATCTGCTTCATCTTCAGCTGGAACGAACTGCTCTTCGCCCGGGTGCTCACCGGCGTCGTCGCGCAGACCGCACCCGTCTTCCTCACCGGATTCGTCACCAGCCAGGGCCTCTTCCTGGCCCAGCTGTGTGCCGCGTCCGTCGTCGTGTCCCTGCCGGTGCTCGCCGCCGGCTACGCCGCCCAGGACAAACTCGTCCAGGGCCTCTCTCTTGGAGCAGTGAAATAATGCGGGCAGCGATCGTCGAAGCCCCCGGCAAGGTCTCCGTCACCACCGTCCCCGACCCCACCCCCGGCCCGCGGGATGTCGTCGTGTCCGTCGCCTCGTGCGGACTGTGCGGCACCGATCTGCACATCCTGCAGGGCGAGTTCGCCCCCTCCCTGCCCCTCGTCCCCGGCCACGAGTTCGCCGGCGAGGTCGTCGGCATCGGACGCGAGGTCACCGAACTGGCCGTCGGCGACCGGGTCGCCGTCGACCCCTCCCTGCACTGCCACGAGTGCCGCTACTGCCGCAGCGGACGGGGCAACCTCTGCGAGCGCTGGGCCGCCATCGGCGTCACCGTCTCCGGCGGCGCCGCCGAGTACGCGGTGGCCCCCGTCGCCAACTGCGTCCGGCTCCCCGAGCACATCGACGTCAAGGACGCCGCGCTGATCGAGCCGCTCTCCTGCGCGGTCCGCGGCTACGACGTCCTGAGCAGCACCCTCGGCGCCGAGGTGCTGATCTACGGCTCCGGGACCATGGGCCTGATGATGCTGGAGCTCGCCAAGCGCACCGGTGCGGCGGGCGTGGACGTCCTGGACGTCAACCCGGAGCGCCTCGCCACGGCCGGCCTGCTCGGCTGCTCCCGCTCCGCGGCCGGCGCCGACGAGCTGGACCGTCCCGGCGGCTGGGACGTCGTCATCGACGCGACCGGCAACGCGGCCGCGATCCAGGACGGCCTGGGACGCGTCGCCAAGGGCGGCACCTTCCTCCAGTTCGGGGTCGCGGACTACGCGACGACGGCGGTCATCGAGCCGTACCGGATCTACAACCAGGAGATCACCATCACCGGTTCGATGGCGGTCCTGCACAGCTACGAACGCGCCGCGGCCCTCTTCGCGACCGGGGTCCTCGACCCCGCGGTCTTCATCAGCGACCGGCTGCCGCTGGAGCAGTACCCGCAGGCCATCGACCGCTTCAAGGCCGGCGTCGGCCGCAAGATCGTGGTCGAGCCGTGACGGGAGGGCCCGGCTCCGTCCTCGTCGTCGGCGAGGCGCTCGTCGACCTCGTCCCCGTGGACGGGGACGGCGGCGTGCGGACCGCGCAGTTCGGCGGCGCCCCGGCCAACGTGGCCGTCGGGCTGGCCAGGCTCGGCACCCCCGTCTCGTTCGCCGGGGGACTGGGCGGCGACGGCTTCGCCCGGATGATCGGCGAGCGGCTGCGGGCGGCCGGTGCCGACCTCACCCTGTGCACGCACTCCGGGCTGCCCACCGCGCTGGCCGTCGCCGAGCCGGACTCCGGGGGCACGGGCTACCACTTCCACCTCCAGGACACGGCGACCTTCCGGCTGCCCGACCTGTCCGGCCGGGTGAGCGGGTTCGGGGCCGTGTACGTCGGCGGACTCGCGGCCGTCGTGGAGCCCGCCGCCTCCGCGGTCCTGGCCACCGCCCGCGCGGCCGCCGAGCACTCGCTGCTCGTTGTGGACCCCAACGTCCGCCGGGACCGCACCCTCGGCCCCGACCACGGCGCCGCCGCGCTGCGCGAACTCTGCGCACTCGCGCACGTCGTGAAGGCCAGCGACGAGGACCTGGAGCGCCTGTGGCCGGGCGCCGCCCCGGAGGAGACCTGCCGGGAGCTGGCGGCCGGCGGACGGCTCGTCGTCCTCACCCGGGGAGCGCGCGGCAGCACGGCGTACACGGCCACCGCACCGCCCGTGTCCGTCGCGGCCACACCGGTCGAGGTGGTCAACACGATCGGCGCGGGCGACGCGTTCGCCGCCGGTCTGCTGAGCCGCCTGGGCGCCCGCGGCTCCTTCACCGCCGCGCCGTCCCCGGAGGAGGTGCGCGACATGCTGTCCACCGCCTCCGAGACCGCCGCCTCGGTCTGCGCCCGGGCCGGCACGGAACCGTCCGTGCCCGCCGGCGCCTGACGGATCCGGCAGGGACCGGGACGCGCACCGCACACGGGTGCGCGTCCCGGCCGTGCGGCCCGCGGATCCCCGCAGCCGCTGACCGTCCGGGACGTCGTCCCGCGGGCCGCGCCAGGTGCGGACTGCGGGACGGTGCGCGGGTGAGGCATCCTCTGCTGGTCGGGCAGAACGGGCCCGTGGCGGTGAGTGGCTCGGCCGCCGCGGTCTGTGACGGAGAAGGATGCGGAACCAGATGGCAGAGAACACGGATCTGTTGGCGTTCGTGCGGGCACGGCTCGCCGAGGAGGAGGAGACCGCGCGGGAGGCGGGCGGTGACGGCTGGCGGACACCGGCCGATGCGCCCGGCGAGGTGCACGACCGCGCCGGCGGCATCGCCTTCGTCGTACGCGGGCGGGGCTACGACCGGCACATCGCCCTCCAGGACCCGGCGCGCACCCTGCGCCGCATCGAGACCACCAGGGTCCTCCTGGACGAGTACGAGGAGATCGCGGCCCTGGACACCGACCGCCCGGCCCAGGACTTCACCTCGGGGCGCGCCGTCGGGCTGGGATTCGAGGTGCGCCAGATGGCGGCCGAGCACGCCGGGCACCCCGACTACCGGGTGAAGTGGCTGCCCCGGTTCTCCCACTGGGGCCCGCCCTCCGAGGGATGAGCCGCGGCCGGGGCCGCGCGCCGGAATGAGTACCGCGGAGCGGAGCCTCTGAGTACGTGACCCGATTCCGGCACCGGCCCCCGCCGGTGGAATGGGAGCCATGCTCCCCGACGCGCCCACGCGCCCCCGCATCCAGACCCTGACCGGTGTCGGTACCGCACTGGCCGTGAGCCTCCTCCCGCTGGCCGTCGGTGTCCTGCTGGCCAGGACGACGGCGCTGGACCCGATGTCGCCCGTGAGCGCGCTGGTCACCAGCGGGGGCCAGCGGGCCCGTCTCGCCCCTTCGCGGTGGGTGCTCACGGCTCGAACGCGCGAACTCCTCTCCCGCCGGTGAGGGAACGTCCGTCCGGAGGGCGGCCGCCGCCCCTGTTACACGGACCCGGGCGGCCCGGGCGGGGGCGCCCGGGGGAGTGGGGGCGGAGTGAACGGGGTGTGGGGAATCCGTGAACGTGGCCCCGAAAGGGTCGGTGCAGCGATCAACGGTTGACAGGTCTACGACCGTGCTGATCGGTGCCGGATGCAGTCGTGTGTGACGGGAATGTCCGTACTTCGTCACACGGCCCGGGACGCCTTCCGGCCGGCCCGGAAGTCGGGACAAAGTTTGCGTTCCCGGCACGACGCCGGGGTCGGAAAACGCCCGGGACCCCGTCCCGGGCCCGCACGATGAGGGGTTTCCATGTCCCGTTCCGCACGACGGATCACCGCCGCCGTCCTCGCCTCAGGCGCCCTGCTCGCCGCCGCGGCCCTGCCGGCGAGCGCCGATGGCCGGGACCACGGCCACCACCGGCCGTCGCCGCGCTCGGCCGTCGTCCTGGGCAAGATCCAGTACGACAGCCCCGGCCGCGACAACGGCTCGAACCGCAGCCTCAACGCCGAGTGGGTCACCGTCACCAACACCGGCCGGCACGCCGTCAACCTCCGCGGCTGGACGCTCAGCGACGAGAGCCGCCGTACGTACACCTTCGACCTGCGGCTCGCCGGCCGCTCCTCCGTCCGTGTGCACACCGGGGTCGGCCGCGACACCCGGCACGACGTGTACCAGGACCGTCGCCACTACGTGTGGGACAGCCGGGACACCGCCACGCTCCGCGACAGCCGCGGGCGCACGGTCGACTCCAAGTCCTGGGGCCGGCACCACCGCGACGGCGGCCAGCGTGACGGCGGGCCGCGTGGCGGGGGGCACCGCGGCAACCGCTGACCCGCGACGACGGAGGACCGGCGTGGGGACGCGGCGTTCTCCCTGACCCGCACGGCGCACCACGGGCTCGTCCCGCGGTGCGCCGTGTCCGTGCGGGCCGCGGCCCTCCGGGGGCGGGGGCTGTGCACCGGAGGGCGGCGGGTGATGTCAGGATGGACCCATGACCATCAAGGCGTATTTCGACATCACCATCGACGACCAGCCCGCGGGCCGGATCGTGTTCAACCTTTTCGACGACGTCGCCCCCAAGACCGCGGAGAACTTCCGTGCGCTGGCCACCGGTGAGCACGGCTACGGCTACGCCGGCTCGCCGTTCCACCGTGTCATCCCCGAGTTCATGCTCCAGGGCGGTGACTTCACCCGGGGCAACGGCACCGGCGGCAAGAGCATCTACGGCGAGAAGTTCGCCGACGAGAACTTCACCCTGAAGCACGACAAGCCGGGTCTGCTCTCGATGGCCAACGCCGGTCCGAACACCAACGGATCGCAGTTCTTCATCACCACCGTCCTCACCCCGTGGCTGGACGGCAAGCACGTCGTGTTCGGCGAGGTCGCCGACGAGGACAGCATGGCGCTGGTCCGCAAGATCGAGACCTACGGCTCCCCGACCGGCAAGACCAAGGCGCAGATCGCCGTCTCCGGCTCCGGCGTCCTCTGACGCACCCGACGGGGCTCCCGGCCGGTTCCCGCCGGCGGGGAGCCCCGTGCCGTGCCTGCCGTAAGGCCTCCCGGCCGCCGGAGGGGCGGTGTGCACCGGCTCGATCGTGGCCCGGCCCCGCGGGCTGGCATGATCAAGGGCATGGACGAGCGCATCATCGCCGCGTGTGACGGGGCATGCAAGGGCAATCCGGGACCCGCGGCCTGGGCCTGGGTCGTGGCCGACGGGCAGGGGAACCCCCAGCGGTGGGAAGCGGGCCCGCTGGGCACCGCCACCAACAACGTCGCGGAGCTCACGGCCCTGCGGGAACTGCTGAGGTCGACCGACCCGGCCGTGCCCGTCGAGGTGCGCATGGACTCGCAGTACGCCATGAACGCGGTGACCAAGTGGCTGCCGGGGTGGAAGCGGAACGGCTGGAAGACCTCGGGCGGCAAGCCGGTCGCCAACCGTGAGCTGGTGGTCGGCATCGACGAGCTGCTGAGCGGCCGCCCCGTCACCTTCCGCTACGTCCCGGCGCACCAGGTGGACGGCGACCCGCTCAACGCCCTCGCCGACCAGGCGGCCAGCGAGGTGGCCGTCTCCCAGCAGGCCGCCGGGACCGCGTACGGCGCCGTGGACCTGCCGGTGCCCGCGCCGGCCCGTTCGACCAAGGGGCGCTCGCCGGGCAGGGGTGCGGCCGGAAGCGGTTCGACGGGTGGCTCCACGGCCGCGAAGAGGTCCGGGAGCGGCACGATCCGCGCCAAGTTCGCGGGCCGGTGCCACTGCGGGAAGCCGTACGCCGCCAAGGACATGATCGCCAAGAACCCGAACGGCTGGGGTCACCCGGAGTGCCGGACGGCCCCTGCCTGAGCGGTCCCGGTGCGGTCAGACGTCGGCCCAGACGAGGCGTCCGGAGACGCTGCTGCGGGTGCCCCACCGCCGGGCCAGCGCGTCCACGAGCATCAGGCCCCGCCCGTCCTCGGCCACCGACGCGAGCGGGAAGCCGTCACCGGCCTCCTCCGCGTCGGCGACGGCCGCCGTGCCGACATCCCGGCCGCCGTCCGGCCCGTCCGCCGCACCGCCGGCCGCGCCGCACCGTTCGGGGCTCCGCGGCCCGGGCAGGTCGGGCACGTGCCGCCTGCCGCGGTTCCACACGCAGATCCGCACCCCGCCCGAGGTCCTCAGGAGGCGGCACCTGATCCGGCGGCCCGCGGTGTGCTCCACCGCGTTCGCGACCAGCTCGGTCACGACCAGGGCCGCGGTCTCGACCCGCTCGTCGGGCTCTCCCCAGCTCCGCATCGCTTCCTGCACCCGGTGCCGCGCGACGGGGACGCCCCGGGGAAGACGGGGGATCCACCAGCTCTGTGCGCTGCGTCCGCCCGGGCCCGACGAGGCCGGACGGGTGCACATCACTATTTCCGACATGTAGGTACTGTCCGTGCAAAATGCATACTTTGCAAGCGGCAGAATGTCAGGATGCTCCATGACCGGAGCGCACAGCTCCGGAAATCGCACGCACCCGAGCACCCGAAGGGGCACGGATGAGGCCACGCTCCGGTCCCACCGTCGAGCACCGCGTCCTGGCGGCGCGCCTGCGGACCCTGCGGGAACGCGCGGGCGTCAGTCTCCAGGCGGCCGCCGCCGCACTGGACGCCCATCCCGCGACCGTCCGGCGCATCGAGCGCGCCGAGACGGGGCTCGACGCCCACCAGGTCCGCGTCCTGCTGGAGTGCTACGCGGTGCCCGCCGCGGAGGCCGAGCCGATCATGACGGGTCTCGCCGCCGCGAACCTGCCCGGCTGGTGGCACCGGTGGCGGGACGCGATGGAGCCCTGGCAGCAGGAGGTCATCGGCATCGAGTCGTCCGCCGCGCTCGTGCGGACCTGGCACCCCGCACTGGTCCCCGAGATGCTGCGCACCCCCGCCTACGAGGCGGCCCTGCGCCGGACCCTGGCGGCCGCTCCCGTGCCGGCGCTCGACCGGCACATCGAGCTGCTCGCGGAGCGGCAGCGGCGGCTGGGGGAGCGCGGCGCGGCCCTCTGGGCGCTGCTGCCGGCCGCCGCCCTGCACACGACGGTCGGGGGCCCCGCGGTGATGGCCGGGCAGCGGAAGGCGCTGGAGGAGGCCGCCCACCGCCCGCACCTCACCGTCCAGGTGGTGCCCCTCGACTTCCCGCCGCACCCCCTGACCGGGGTCCCGCCCCTGCACCTGCTGCGTGTCCCGGAACCGGAGATCGGCGACCGCGCGGTCCTGGAGACCCCCGGCGCCCGGGTGGACGTCATCGCCGAGCCCGTCGCCGTCGCGGACTACCGCATGAGGCTCGACGCCGCGTGCGCGGCCGCCCCGGGCCCCGGTTCGCCGCTGCCGGAGAGCTGACGGAGAACTGAAAACCTCCGAAGACCCGGCCCCCGGTGGTTTCGAACGCCGGATGGCGGTGACGCGGCACAGTGGGCAGCCCGGCCTCCCCCAGGGGCGACCGGGCGAGGACCGACGGACCGTTCCCAGTGCGAAGGAGTAGCAGTCATGGACAACTGGCGCACGCACGCGGCGTGCCGCGAGGAGGACCCCGACCTGTTCTTCCCCATCGGCAGCACCGGCCCCGCCCTCGTGCAGGCCGAGGAGGCCAAGGCCGTCTGCGGGGCCTGTACGGTGCGGGAACAGTGCCTGGAGTGGGCCCTGGAGAACGGACAGGACGCCGGTGTGTGGGGAGGCCTGGACGAGAACGAGCGCCGCGCCCTGAAGCGCCGCCGCGCCCGGCAGCAGGCCAGGATCCACGGATGACGCCGTCCGGCGCCGCCCGCCCCGCAGAGAGACGGTGAGCCGTGGACATCTCGGTCTGGCTCGTGCTCGGCGCGCTCGCGGCCCTGCTCATGGCGGGGGCCGCGGCCGTGCTGCTGGTCCGGGTGATCCGGGCCAGGAAACTCCTCGTCGACGCGGGCATCCCGCTGCAGAACAAGGCCCTCGTGTGGGCGGCCGTGATCTACACGGTGTCCCCCGTCGACCTCCTGCCGGACCCCGTCTACCTCGACGACATCGGCTTCCTGCTGCTCGCCCTGCGCTCGCTGCACGCCGCGGCGCACACGGCCGGCGCGGGCCGGGGACGCGCGGCCGCGAAGGGGACGGAGTCCGGCGGCAACCTTTCGGCGACCGGGAGCAACTGAGGGGGCGTAAGCCGCCCCCCGCCGGAAGGTGCCTCCCGTGGAGCCTCTGCTTCCCCGCCCCGAGCCCCGCCCCCGCCGCCGCGGACGCCGTGCCGCCCGCATCCGCGCGTCGGCCGGCGCGCTGGCGGCGGGGCTGCTCGCCGTGGGCGGACTCCTCGCGCTCGGCCCGGACTCCCGGGCCGCCGCGACGGCGCGGCAGGCCGAGGCGCTCGACCGCGGTGTCGTGAGCGTCCACACCGACAGCGGCAACCTCGTGAGCTGGCGCTGGCTGGGCACGGACCCCGACGGCGTGTCCTTCAACGTCTACCGGGCCGGCACCAAGGTCAACACCGCGCCGGTCACGGCCTCGACGAACTACTTCCACCCCGGTGCGCCCGCCACCGCCGACTACACGGTCCGCGCGGTGGTCGGCGGAGCGGAGCAGGGCGACTCCGTGCACGCGGTGCAGTTCCGCGCCGGGTACAAGGACGTCCCGCTCAGCCCTCCGGCGGGCGGAACGACCCCCGACGGGGTGGCCTACACCTACGAGGCCAACGACGCGTCCGTCGGCGACCTCGACGGCGACGGCGCCCTCGACTTCGTGCTCAAGTGGCAGCCCACCAACGCCAAGGACAACTCCCAGTCCGGCTACACCGGCAACACCGTCGTCGACGGGATCAGGCTCGACGGCACCCGGCTCTGGCGCGTCGACCTCGGGCGCAACATCCGCTCCGGCGCCCACTACACCCAGTTCCAGGTGTACGACTACGACGGCGACGGCCGGGCCGAGGTGGCCATGAAGACCGCCGACGGCAGTACCGACGGCACCGGGAAGGTGATCGGCAGTTCCTCCGCCGACCACCGCAACTCCTCCGGATACGTCCTGTCGGGACCCGAGTTCCTGACGATGTTCGACGGCAGGACCGGTGCGGCGCTGGGCACCGTCGACTACGTCCCCGCGCGTGGCACCGTGTCCTCGTGGGGCGACTCCTACGGCAACCGGGTCGACCGCTTCCTCGCCGGCACCGCCTACCTGGACGGCTCCCGGCCGTCCCTGATCATGGCGCGCGGCTACTACACGCGCAGCGTCGTCGCCGCCTGGGACTGGCGGGGCGGTGCCTTCACCCGGCGCTGGACCTTCGACACGAACAGCTCGACGAACTCCGGCAAGGGCTACGACGGCCAGGGCAACCACCAGCTGTCCGTGGCCGACGTCGACGGGGACGGCAAGGACGAGATCGTCTACGGCGCGATGGCCGTCGACGACAACGGCACCGGGCTGTGGACCACCCGGAACGGCCACGGCGACGCCCTGCACGTGGGCGACCTCGACCCCTCCAGGGCCGGGCTGGAGGTGTTCAAGGTCGACGAGGACGGCTCGAAGCCGTCCTCCTGGACGGCGGACGCCAGGACCGGACAGATCCTCTGGTCCACACCGGCGAACGGCGACAACGGGCGCGGTGTCTCCGGTGACATCTGGGCCGGCAGCCCCGGGGCCGAGTCCTGGTCCTCGGCGGTGTCCGGACTGCGCGGCCCGAAGGGCGACGTGGTCGCCGCCCGCAAACCCTCCAGCTCCAACTTCCTGTCCTGGTGGGACGGCGACACCACCCGCGAGCTCCTCGACGGCACCCACATCGACGCGTACGGCACCTCCGCGGACACCCGGCTGCTGACCGGGGCCTCGGTGCACTCCAACAACGGGACCAAGGCCACGCCCTCGCTCTCCGGCGACCTCCTCGGCGACTGGCGCGAGGAGGTCGTCTGGCCGACCACCGACAACAAGGCGCTGCGGATCTACTCGACACCGATCGAGACCGGCACGAAGATCACCACGCTGCTCCACGACACCATGTACCGCACCGCGCTGGCCTGGCAGAACACCGCGTACAACCAGCCGCCGCACCCCAGCTTCGCCATCGGCAGCGGGATGGCGACCGCGCCCCGCCCGGTCATCACGACGCCGTAGCCGCGGAACCGCGGGTCCTCACTCCTCGGGAACGGCGGCTGCGGGAAGAACGTCCGCAGCCGCCGTTCCCGCATCCGGGGACCCCTGGGGAGTGTCCGGGGAGAACCGCCGACCGGCGACGTCCCGGCCGGGCTCGGCAGCGGTCCCGTGCGGATCGGCCGGCCGTGACGCGCCGTGAGCCGGCCCGTGGCGCGCCGTGAGCCGGCCCCGGGAGTCCGTTCACGGCCCGTTCACCGGCCGGATCGGTCCCGGGCATTCCCCCGGCGGCCGGGGCGACCTACGCTCGGCCGCACCGATCGACGCCGTCCGCGCCGTGATCCACGGGCTGACAACGTTGTCCCCCTCTGCCGGAGGTATCCGAGACCATGTCCTCCCGACCGTCCGCGGTCCGGCGCCTCGCCGCGCAGGCCGCAGCGATCGTCCTCACCGGCACCCTCGCGGGCGCCGCCCTGCCGCCGGCCGCCCAGGCCGAGGCGCTCGTCACCCGTCCCACCGCCCACGTGGACCCGATGATCGGTACGGCCAACGGCGGCAACACCTTCCCCGGGGCGATCCGCCCGTACGGGATGATCGCCTGGTCGCCCACCAGCACCACGGGCGACCAGACGAGCACCGGGGCGGCCAACGGCTACGAGTACGGCGTGACCCGGATGCGCGGACTCAGCCTCACCCACGTCAACGGGGCCGGGTGCAACCCCGGTGCCGCGGGTGACGTGCCCGTCATGCCGTTCGTCGGCGACGTCACCTCCTCGCCGTCCGCCGACACCGAGGACGCGGTCTACGCGTCCGGCTTCTCGCACGAGAACGAGCGCGCCGTACCCGGCCGCTACACCGTCGGCCTGGACTCGGGCGCCAGCGCCGACCTGGCCGTGAGCGAGCGCGCAGGGGTGGCCGACTTCGGCTTCCCGGCCGGCCGGCCCGCCAGCCTGCTCTTCCGGGTGTCCAACTCCCTCAACGGGAGCGAGGACGCCGAGATCGACATCGACACCGCGCACCGCAAGGTGACCGGTTCGGTGCTGACCGGCGCGTTCTGCGGCCGGCGCGCCAACGGCGGCACCAACAACCGCAAGAGCTACTACCGGCTCTACTTCAGCGCCTCCTTCGACCGCGACTTCGCCACCACGGGCACCTGGCGCGACGGCACCCTCACACCAGGCTCCACCAGCGGCAGCGGCGGCGAGGGCTACGCCACCGGGGCGGACCGGGCCGGCCGGGGGTCCGGAGGATGGGTCGGCTTCGACACCGCCGAGGACCACGACGTCCGGATGCGCATCGGGATCTCGTACGTGAGCCTGGCCGGAGCCGAGGCCAACCTCCGCGAGGAGATCGCGCCGGGGGCGGGCGTCGACGACGTGGCCCGGGCCGGCTCCGCCGCCTGGGACCGCGAGCTCTCCTCCGTCCGCGTCGGCGGCGGCGGTGAGGCGCAGCGCACCTCCTTCTACACCGCGCTGTACCACTCCCTCATGCAGCCGAACCTGATCAGCGACACCGACGGCCGCTACCCCGGCATGGACGGGCGGCCGCACCGCGTGACGGGCGGTCAGAGGGCGCAGTACAGCAACTTCTCCGGATGGGACCAGTACCGCGCCCAGATCCAGCTGCTCGCCCTCCTCAGGCCGGAGGTCGCCGGGGACTTCGCCCAGTCGCTGTACAACTTCGCCCGGCAGAACGGCGGCGTCTGGGACCGCTGGGTGCACGTCAACGGCGCCACGCACGTGATGACGGGCGACCCCACCGCCGCCACCCTCGCCACGTTCTACGCGATGGGAGTGCGCAACTTCGACGCCGAGGGCGCCTTCGAGTCGCTGGCACGCCAGGCCACGGTGCCCCACCCGGACGGCCTCTCCGACGCGGGGTGCCCGGGCCAGTGCACCGGCCAGCGGCCCAACCTCGCCCAGTACCTGAGCTCCCACTACGCGGCCCAGGACGTCTGCCACTGCTGGGGCGGTGCCGCCGAGACCCTGGAGGACGCGGTCGCCGACGCGGCGCTCGGCCGCTGGGCCCGGCTGCTCGGGCGCGACGAGGAGGCGGACGCCTTCGACGCCCGCGGCCGCTGGTGGCGCAACGTCTTCAACCCGGAGGCCGGCGACGGGGCCGGGACCACCGGGTACGTCCAGGCGCGCGACCTCGACGGCTCCTGGGTGACCCCCTTCAGCCCCGGCAGCGACCGCGGCTTCGCGCAGGGCACCAGCGCCACCTACACCTGGATGGTCCCGCAGGACGTGCAGGGGCTGGCCGAGGCCATGGGCGGCCGCGAGGCGGCGGCGGAACGGCTGGACGCCTTCTTCCACACGCCGGACGGCTCCTGGTCGGTCAAGGGCGGGGACGCGCTGCGGTACGACCCCACCAACGAGCCGGGCATCCACGCCCCCTGGCTCTACAACGCGCTCGGCCGGCCCTGGAAGACCCAGGAGACCGTGCGTCAGATCGTCGACACGGTCTACGGGACCGGACCGCGCGGCCTCCCCGGCAACGACGACCTCGGCACGATGTCGGCCTGGTACGTCTTCTCGGCCCTCGGCCTCTACCCGCAGACCCCGGGCAGCGCCGCCCTGCTGCTCGGAGCGCCGCTCTTCCCGACCGCCGTGCTGGAGCGCCCCCGGGGCCGTGACATCCGGATCAGCGCACCGGGGGCCGATGCGACACATCCGTACATCGACGCGGTGAGGGCGGACGGCCGGGTCCACGACCGGTCGTGGGTGGACGCCGGACTGGTCACCCGCGGAGGGTCGCTGACCTACCGGCTCGCTGCCGTGCCGAACACCTCCTGGGCGACCGGACCTGCGGGTCTTCCGCGTTAGGGGGTCCGCGTCCCCCGGGGTACGACCCGGTGGCCGGTGCGACGCCGGCCACCGGGCCCCGTGCGTCCGGAGCGGGGTGCCGGAGGGGTCTCGTTTTTCTATCGTTGAAAAATCTGCGTGCACGACCGTTGTCAGGTGTTTGAGGCTGTGGCTCAATGTTCGACTATGTGCAGTGCTTCGCGGTTCGGAGCACTTCGGCTTCTTCGACGAGGACGACGCCTTGATACGACAACCAGCCCGCCCCCGCACGCTTCTCAGAACGCTCGCCTGTACGGCGGCACTGCTGCTGCCCGTCGGGGCCACCCTGGTCCCGGCCGCCGCGGCCGCCGCCCCCGCCGCCGTGGCCGCCGAAGCGGCCCCCGCCGCAACGGCGTTCGTGAAGGACGATCCGTCCACCGAGGTGCACGGCCTCAAGGGCGAGTACTTCGCCATGTCGGCGCCGGGCGCCCGTGACTTCGCCGAACTGGGCGCGACCTCGCTGGACCCGGACATCAACTTCCCGGGACTCACGGGGGCGTTCGAGGCGGCCACCGGCAGGACGGAGCACACGACCGCCCGCTGGACCGGGCAGATCGAGGCCCCGGAGACCGGTGACTACACCTTCTCCGCGATCGGTGACAACGGCTTCCGGCTCTTCATCGACGACAAGGCGGTCATCGACCACTGGGAGCCGGACTGGGACAAGGAGCAGAACAGCGCTCCGGTCTCCCTGAAGGCCGGGGAGCAGCACACCTTCCGGCTGGAGATGTTCCAGGACACCGGCGGCGCGAACATGTTCCTGCGCTGGTCGAGCGCGAAGCTCGCCAAGCAGATCGTGCCCGAGTCCGCCTTCACCCCGCCCGCCGACTTCGAGGTCTACCCGGTGGCGCTGAGCGTCGCCGAGAACGGCCTCAAGGTGCAGGCGACCTTCGAGCACGAGCTCAGCGGCATCAAGGACGTGAAGGACCACCTCGTCGTCGAGGCGGACACCACGCCGATGCCGGTGAAGTCGGTCGCCAGGGCCTCGGACGACCGCAGGGCGCTCGTCGTCACGCTGGGCGCGGCCGTGCAGAAGGGCCAGCAGGTCCGGATCGCGTACGACGGCCGGGGCGGCCTGAAGAACGGCGACGAGACGGTCCCGGAGATCAGCCGCAGGGCGAAGAACCTCTCCACGCACCGGCTGACCACCCCCTGGGGCGACAAGGTCGACCGCAAGAACCCGCTGCCCGAGTACCCCCGGCCGCAGCAGGTCCGCGACGACTGGAAGAACCTCAACGGCCCCTGGGAGTTCGCGGGTGCCGAGGCGGGTGAGAAGCCGGTCTTCGGCAAGCGGCTCGACGAGCGCATCACCGTGCCGTACCCCGTCGAGTCCCAGCTCTCCGGTCTGGAGCGCCACGAGGACCACATGTTCTACCGCAAGCTGGTCACCGTGCCCAAGAGCTGGTCGGTCGGCAAGCGGAGCGGCGACGACCGCCTGAAGCTGAACTTCGGCGCCGTCGACTACCAGGCGCGGGTCTGGGTCAACGGCAAGCAGGTCGCCGAGCACACCGGCGGCTACACCGCCTTCAGCGCCGACATCACCGACGCGGTCAAGGGCAGCGGCCCGCAGGAGATCGTCGTCGCGGTCACCGACACCACCGGCGCCGACCAGCCGACGGGCAAGCAGTCCGCGAACCCGAGCGGCATCTTCTACACCGCGTCCTCCGGCATCTGGCAGACCGTCTGGATGGAGCCGGTCGCGCCCGCCGCCGTCGACTCCCTGAAGACCACCCCGGACATCGACAAGGGCCGGCTGGCCCTGACGGTGAACTCCGAGAACGCCTCGAAGTCCGCCCGGGTCACCGCCGTCGCACGGGACAGGAAGGGCAAGGCCGTCGGCACCGTCACCGGTCCGGCCAACGCCGAGCTGAGCCTGCCGGTCGCCAAGCAGCACCTCTGGACGCCGGACGACCCGTACCTCTACGACCTGGAGGTCACGCTCAAGGACGGCCGTTCCAAGGACACCGTCGACAGCTACTTCGGCATGCGCTCCTTCGCCGTCGCGAAGGTCGGCGGCTACCAGAAGCTCGTGCTCAACGGGAAGCCGTTCTTCTCCCTCGCCCAGCTCGACCAGGGCTTCTACCCCGACGGCCTGAACACGGCGCCGAGCGACGACGCCCTGGTCTTCGACCTGAAGGCGCAGAAGCAGCTCGGCTTCAACTCCGTCCGCAAGCACATCAAGGTCGAGCCGGCCCGCTGGTACTACCACGCCGACCAGCTGGGCCTCCTCGTGTGGCAGGACTTCGTCTCCGGCAACCTCACCGGCGAGAAGGGCCAGAAGGCCTTCCTCGACCAGGGGGCCGAGATGATGGAGCAGATGCACAACTACCCGTCGATCGGCGCCTGGATCGTCTTCAACGAGGGCTGGGGCGAGTGGGACCGCACCGAGACCGGACGGATCACCGAGAAGGTCCAGGCCGCCGACCCCTCGCGCGTCGTCAGTGCCCACAGCGGTGTCAACTGCTGCAACTCGAAGGGTGACTCGGGCAAGGGCGACATCATCGACCACCACGACTACAACAACACCGACCCGGCCTTCCCGGACGAGACGCGCGCCGCGATGGACGGGGAGCACGGCGGCTTCACCCTGCGGATCCCCGGCAGGATGTGGCCGGGTGCCCCCACCGCGATCTACAGCGGTGTCGCGGACAAGGACGCCCTGACCGCGAAGTACGTCGAGAACACCCGCACGTACTACCTGGACGCGGCCCGCGCCGAACTCTCCGGCTCCATCTACACCCAGGTGACCGACCTGGAGAACGAGCTCAACGGCCTCTGGACGTACGACCGCCGGGAGATCAAGGTCGACCCCGCCAAGGTGCGGAAGATCAACCAGGAGGTCATCGCCGCCGGTGCCGCCGCGGGCGAGCGGGACACGGTCAAGGGCGGCGGGGCCTGGTCCCTCGACGAGAACAAGGGCGCCAAGGCCGCCGACAGCGGCCCGAACCACAAGGACCTCACCCTCTCCGAGGGCACGTCCTGGGCGCCCGGCGTGAAGGGCTCGGCGCTGAAGTTCGACGGCGACGGCCAGTACGCGGAGACGTCCGGCCCGGTCGTCGACACCACCGGCGACTACACCGTCGCGGCCTGGGCGTCGCTGGACGCGCTGCCGGGCAACTACGCCACCGTCGTCAGCCAGGACGGCCGGCGCCAGGAGAACCCGTTCTACCTGCAGTACGGCCAGGGCGCGTTCGCCTTCTCCACCCCGGGCGCCCACCGCGCCCGGATGGAGATCGAGCCCGAGCTCGGCCACTGGTACCACCTGGTCGGCGTCCGCAGCGGTGACGAGATCAAGCTGTACGTCGACGGCAAGCTCGCCTCCACGGCCGCCGCCGGCACCGCCGACGTCAGCTCCGGTGCGCTCGCCGTCGGCCGAGCCAAGTGGTCGGGTGGCAACACCGACTTCTGGAACGGCTCGGTGGACCAGGTGAAGGTCTACGACAAGGCGCTCACCGCCCAGGAGGTGACCGCGCTCCACGACGGCGAACAGCCGTAAGGAGCAGACCCGCAGGACCGCTCCCGGCGACGCGCGCACAGGACCGCGCCGCCGGGAGTTCCTGCTGTCCGGGGCCTGCCCTTGAGCGGGAACCGCCGCGGGCGAGCGGACGGGAGCGGCACACCCGCCCGGCCCCACCGGGATGGACGGGCGCGGCCGGCACCGTTCCGCGGGGACGGCGCCCCGCCGCACCCCGCTCTCCCGGAGCCGGGCCTCCCGGAGGCGCCCGGAGGTGCGGGACCCCGGAGACCCGGGAGCCGGGAGACCCGGAGACCCCGAGCCCCGAAGGTCTCAGGGGTCCGGCGTCCCGGGGTCCGGCGGTCCGGCATCCTGAAGCCGACAGACTTCGAGGAAGGAAGCACCCAGCGATGCCCCTGGTACCCGCCGATCCCCACGTGCTGCACCCCATGCCCGAGCAGCCGCGGGTCGTCCTGCTCAAGCCGCTCGTCACCTCCCCCCTCATCGAGGTGGGGGAGTTCTCCTACTACGACGACCCCGACGACCCGACCGCGTTCGAGACCCGGAACGTGCTCTACCACTACGGGCCGGAGAAGCTGGTCATCGGCAGGTTCTGCGCCCTGGGCGAGGGGGTGCGGTTCCTCATGAACGGCGCCAACCACCGTATGGACGGCGCCTCGACCTTCCCCTTCCCGATCATGGGGGGATCGTGGGCCGAGCACGTCGACCTCATCACCGGACTGCCCGGCCGCGGTGACACCGTCGTCGGCCACGACGTGTGGTTCGGATACCGGTCGACGGTCATGCCCGGCGTCCGGATCGGCCACGGCGCGGTCATCGCCTCCGGTGCCGTGGTCGTGGACGACGTCCCCGAGTACGGCGTCGTGGGCGGCAACCCGGCCCGTCTGATCCGCCGCCGCCACAGCGAGGAGGACATCGCGCGGCTGCTGCCGACCGCCTGGTGGGACTGGCCCCTGGAGCACATCACCCGGCACGTGCGCACCATCATGGCGGGCTCACCCGCCGACCTGGAGGCCGTCGCCCCGGGGGCCGGGCCCGCGTGAGGCCCGGCCCCGCCCCGCTGCCGGACCGGAGCGGCCGCGGTCGGTGACGGGACGGGCAGCGGAACGGCCGGCCGCGCGCCCCGTCGCGGGGTTCACGGCCGGCCGTGACGTGCACGGGCCCGGCGCCGGCCGCCGGGCCCGGACGCTCACCTCAGGGTGCCCAGGGCCCGTCCACGGCCCAGGTGGTGTCCTCGGTGAAGGTGGCCGCGTTGTCCCAGGCGTGTGTGCCGCCCGGTGTGGCCAGCCACACCTCCGAGCCGATGTGGCGCAGATAGCTCCCGGGCAGATTGGCGCTGGACAGCCGCACTCCGCCCTGACCCGCGACCGCGCACCAGGTGGCGTCGGCCTTGAAGAGCGCCGAGCCGTCGCTCGCGTCCCTGCGGACCCGGAACTCCCGGTGCCGCAGGTACTCGCCGGGGTAGTTCCGGGACTCGAACGAGTAGCAGTTGCCGTTCGCGAGGCCCGTGACGACCTTCCAGGTCGCGTCGCTCTTCAGCAGCGCACTGCTCGCGCCGTCGACGACCGCGGTGTACGCGAGGCCCTCGGAGTGGCGCAGGTACTTGTTCGTGTGCCCCGGGGTGGTGACCCGGAGCGACCTGTACTGCCCGGTGGGCAGGCTGACCGGCGGTGCCGGGGTCTTCGAGGCCTGGACGAGCGCCTGGTTGGCGGCCTTCACCCGCGCGGTGTCGACCTTGACGACCTGCCGGTCGTAGCTGAGGAGCCCGTTCGCCTCGTTCTCCACGTCGGTGATCTCCGTGTAGACCGAGGCGGACAGTCCGGCCGGCAGCTGGCCGGTCCTGATGGCGTCGATGAGCCCGACGAACCGGTTGTTCAGCGCGGAGACGCTCGCCTGGTCCTCGTAGCTGAAACCGCCGCCCGGGAACCACTCGTGGCCCGGGACCTTGTAGCCCAGCCCGCCGAACTCACCGAGCACCGCGGCCCGGGTGGCGGTCGGCGCCGTGTTGCCGGGACCGACGTAGATGTGGTTGTCCACCACGTCCCCGTTGCCGCCGTCCACCGAGCCGCAGCAGTTCACCCCGCTCATGTTGTTCACCAGCCGGGACGGGTCGTACGCCTTGACCTCGTCGGCGATCCTGGCCTGGTCGTACTGCCCCCAGCCCTCGTTCTGGTTCACCCACATGACGAGCGAGGGAGAGCTGCGGTGCTGGTCGATGACCGCGTGGTACTCCGCCTCCCACTGGGTCCGCGCCGCGCTGTCCGGCGTCTTGCCGGTGTCCATGGCGGGCATGTCCTGCCAGACGAGGAGGCCCAGCTTGTCCGCCCAGTAGAACCAGCGCTGCGGTTCGACCTTGATGTGCTTGCGGACCATGTTGAACCCGAGGTCCTTGTGGGCCTGGAGATCGGACTTCAGCGCGGCGTCGGTGGGGGCCGTGTAGATGCCGTCGGGCCAGTAGCCCTGGTCGAGCGTGCCGGTCTGGAAGACGAACTTCCCGTTGAGCACGGGACGCAGGATGTTGTCGACCTTCGCCACGGCGATGGACCGCATGCCCGCGTAGCTCCCCACCGTGTCCACCACGGACGTCCCGTCGAGCAGCTCGGCGCGGACGTCGTACAGGAACGGGTCGTCGGGGCTCCAGAGCCGGGGGTTCGGCACGGGCACGGAGATCTCACCGCCGGGTGCCCCGGTGGCCGTCCCCACCACGGTGCCGCCGCTGGAGACGGTGACCCGGGCGGTCCGGCCGCCGCCGGCCGCCGCCTGCACCTTCACCCGCAGCGTGCTGTCACCGAGGTTCGGGGTCATGTCCAGCCGTGTGACGTGCGAGGCCGCGACGGGCTCCAGCCAGACCGTCTGCCAGATCCCCGAGGCCGCGGTGTAGAAGATGCCGCCGCCGGGATGAGGGTCGACGTCGTTGATGCGCTGCTTGCCGACGGCCTGGCCGCCGGTCTGCGTCGGGTCGTACACGGAGACGACGACCGTGTTCGTCCCGCCGTTGAGCCGGGGCGTGATGTCGTACGCGAACGAGTCGAAGCCGCCCTTGTGGGCGCCGACCTGGGTGCCGTTGACCCAGACGGTGCTCTGCCAGTCGGACGCCCCGAAGTTGAGCACGACCCGGCGGCCGTTCCAGTTCGACGGCACGGTGAACGTGCGCTTGTACCAGAGCTTGTCGCTCTCCCTGATCGTGCGCTTGATGCCCGAGAGCGAGGACTCCGCGACGAACGGCACCCTGATCTGCTCGGAGAACGACGCCGGCTGTCCGGCGTCGCGGCCGGTCACCGCGAAGTCCCAGATGCCGTTGAGGTTGGCCCAGTCGGGGCGCGTGAGCTGGGGGCGCGGGTACTCGGGCAGGGGGTTGTCGACCGGCACCTGGTTCGTCCAGGGCGTCGTCATGGGGGCCGGTTTCGGTGCCCAGGCCGCGGGTGCGGCCGCCGCCGGAGCGGTGCCCGCCCCCACCAGTGCGGTGGCGAGCAGGGCCAGCAGGCCGGTGCCGGCGGTCAGCCGTCTCCATAAGGTGCGACGGCGTGGTGCGGGTGCTGACGTCATTCCCGGATCTCCTCGGTGGAGGGACGGACTCCCCGCACCGGAGCGGTGCGGGGAGTGGTACCGGAAGCCGCTGCTCCTCAGAGCAGCCGCCAGAGGTGGTCGGCGGTCCCGTTGTCGGCGTACTGCACGACGTGCGCGCTGTCTACGGTGGACATCAGGTCCACTCCGAGCACCTTGCCGGAGTGGCGGTTGCGGATGCGGTACCAGCCGTCGCCGTCCGGCACCAGCTGCCACAGGTGGTCCGCGGTGTCGTTGTCGTCGAACTGGACCACGTGCGCGCTGTCGGCGGTGGACATGCCGTCCACGCCGAGCACCTTGCCGGAGTGGCGGTTGCGGATGCGGTACCAGCCGTCGCCGTTGGCCACGAGCCGCCACAGGTGGTCGGCGGTCCCGGTGTCGCCGAACTGGACGACGTGGGCGCTGTTCGCGGTGGACATGCCGTCCACCCCCAGCACCTTGTCCGCATGGCGGTTGCCGATCCGGTACCAGCGGTCGGCCTGCCAGGGCGTCCCGTCCGGGCTCGCGGTCGGGAAGGACGTGATCCGCAGCCGTGCCGCGCCCATCGGGACGAGGGTGACCTCCTCCACCGGCTCGGTGCTCCGGGCGGGACTCGTCCGCAGCGGCGCCACCACGTGCTCGTCGTCGGCGCTCCACTCGGGGATCCGGCGGGCCCGGGCGGTCATCACGAGCGGGGTGCCCTCCAGGGTGAACGGGTTGTCGCCGGGGGCGCGTCCGGTGGACCGCCGGCGCAGCGCGTACGCCGGCCGTGCCCCGTCCAGGACGAGGCCGTAGTTCCACGGCGTGGTCGCGTGGACGGCGTACTCCGGGAACTGCTCGCTGCCGCCGATGCGCTCGTACGACTCCCCGATGCGCAGCGAGTAGGTCAGCGGGCCGTGGTCCACGCTCACCGAGCCGTGGTTGTCCGTCCAGGTCCGTACGCTGGTCCGCTGGGGCAGGCGCAGGGTGACCCGGTCGCCGTCGGCCCAGGTCCGTTCGATCCGGGTGAAGGCCGGGCCGGCCGGTGCGGCGACCCGGGTGCCGTTGACGCGTACGTCCGGCTCGGAGCACCAGGCGGGGACGCGCAGCACCAGCGGGAAGGCCAGCGGCTCCGGGGACGCGAGGGTGAGCGTGACGGTGTCCGTGAACGGGTAGCCGGTCTCCTCGGTGAAGGTGACCTCGGTGCCGTCGGCGACCTTCGCGGTGACCTCGCTGGGCGCGTACATCGCGGCCGCCAGCCCGCCGTCCGGGGTGGCGAGCCAGAGCTCCTCGGTGAAGTAGGGCCAGCCCATGCCGTAGTTGTGCGGGCAGCAGCGGTACTGGTCGACGCCGGGCAGGTACGCCTGCATGGCGAAGCCGTTCTGGAACTGCCGGTCCCGCTTCGGCACGTCGTCCAGGTCGACGCTGTTGGCGCTGGTGATGTAGTGGACCGCCCGGCCGGACGGGTCGAGCGAGGCGGGCAGCGAGTTGAAGGCCAGCTCCTCGCAGCGGTCCGCCCAGAGCGGGTCGCCCGTGATGCGGGTGAGCAGCTGGTGGCTCGCCATGAACTCGACGATCCCGCAGGTCTCGAAGCCCTGCCGGGGGTCCTTGTGCCCGGGCCGGGCGTTCTCGTCGCCGGCGAAGCCCCCGCCCGGGAACGGGCCGTACTGCTCCATGGCCCTGGCGTACGTCCCGTAGGTGTTCCGGGTGTCCTGCGGCGAGCCGCTGCGCAGGGCGTACTGGGCGGGCTCGCGGAAGCCCTGCGCGATGTTGACGTTGTGGGGGTCGATCAGGTTGTCCCCCCAGTCGGCGCCGTACCGGTGGATCGTGTCGGCGAGGTCGAGCAGGAAGGGGTCGCCCGTGCGGTTGAACAGCCAGTAGACGCTGTCCAGTCCGTCGCCCCAGCGCAGGGCGATCCAGCTGGTGTCGAAGGCGCCGGGGCCCTGTGCGTTCATGTACCGGAAGAACCTGCTGAGGAACGGGATGATGCGGGTGTCGCCGTCGTACTCCTGCCAGGAGCGCAGCGCCTGGACGAGCGGCAGGAAGGGCCAGAAGTCCGGGCCGCCGTTCAGCGAGGTCCGCAGGGACTTCGGCCCGAAGAAGCCGTCCGCCTGCTGGGTGGCGAGGATCGCGTCGATCCAGCGGCGGGCACCGGCCAGCGCCGACGCGTCACCGGTGACGATGGCCAGGTCCGTGTACCCGCGCAGCCAGTAGGGGACTTCCTCCCAGCCGTCCCGGTCGGGGCGGACCCAGCCGGAGGCCTCGAAGTCGAGGAAGTGCGAGATCTCCTCGTAGCGGCCGCACAGTCCGTCCAGCT
This sequence comes from Streptomyces sp. NPDC006296, assembly GCF_040613235.1. Taxonomy (NCBI): domain Bacteria; kingdom Bacillati; phylum Actinomycetota; class Actinomycetes; order Kitasatosporales; family Streptomycetaceae; genus Streptomyces; species Streptomyces sp. NPDC006296. The sequence continues at coordinate 49,234 of NZ_JBEXRT010000042.1, forward strand.
GGAGCCTGAGCTGTCCGGCGAGCCAGCCCCGGGCGGTGACCCGCCCGGGAGGCAGCTTCAGGAAGGCGGTGGGGTGCAACGGCGCGGCGTTGGGGGAGTAGTGGCCGCCCCGCGCCGCCGCCATCACCCCCTCGGCCGCGGTCGCGGTGCCGGCCCAGCGGCCGCCCGCAGTGGTCGCGGCGACGGTGGCCAGGGCGCCGGTCATGAGTTGCCTGCGGTTCAGGGGCATCGTGTGGGGACTCCGCTTCTGCTCTGCCGGACAGGGGGGACCGGCCCGGACCGGGCCGGCGCACGGCGAAGGAGGCTGCCGTGTCCGGGGCGCGCGAACACGACCAGGTGCTTGCAACGTTGGAAAGTGATGTCGGCGGTATGACAGCACGCGGTCAAGCCGGTGTCCAGGGGTGGCGCAGCACCTGGTGCGAACGGGCTCCGGCGGCGGCTCTCGGGGGAGCGGGCCCCCGGGGCGACACATTTTGGAAACGCATCGACAACTCTCTTGCCGCCTGCCGCACTACGCCTATATAACGTTGTAAACCGAGCCGCCGAGAGGCCTCACAGGCCCTCACGACCGCAGTTTCCGCAGCTCGTAGCGGGGTCGTGAGGGATACCGCGTCATCTGCCGCCCAGCGGCTGACGCACCGTCCCGCCATGCCCGACGCACGCCGAACAGCGTGCCGTCACCCCGCCAAGGAGCGTCCCGCGCATGATGATCCAGCGTCGATCCCGAACCCTCGCCGCGGCCTGCCTGATCGCCGCCACCGCCACGCTGGCCGTGTCCGGCTGCTCGAAGTCGGAGACCACGAACGACGCCGGCGGTGACAGCAGCCAGGGAGCGCAGGAGGCCAAGTCCCCCGAGGCCGCCTCGGGTCCCGGCTGCTCGCTGCAGACCTACGGTGCGCCCAAGATCGACCTGAAGGACGCGGTGGTCGGCTTCTCCCAGTCGGAGAAGGAGGCCAACCCGTTCCGTATCGCCGAGACCCAGTCGATCAAGGACGAGGCGGCCAAGGTCGGGGTCAAGAAGCTGCTCACCACGAACGCGCAGTCGCAGCTGTCCAAGCAGATCAGCGATATCCAGGACATGCTGTCCCAGGGCGCCCAGTTCCTCATCATCGCCCCGCTGAACTCGGACGGCCTGGAGCCGGCGCTCAAGGCCGCGGCGGCCAAGAAGGTGCCCGTCCTCACCGTCGACCGCAAGGTCAACTCCACGGCCTGCAAGGACTACGTGGCCTTCCTCGGCTCCGACTTCGTCGAGCAGGGCAAGCGGGCCGCCGACGCCATGATCAAGGCGACCGACGGCAAGGGCAAGGTGGCGATCCTCCTCGGCGCCTCCGGCAACAACGTCACCACCGACCGGACCAAGGGCTTCGTCGACCAGATCAAGGCCGAGGCGCCCGGCATCGAGATCGTCGCCCAGCAGACCGGCGAGTTCGCCCGGGACAAGGGCCAGCAGGTCATGGAGCAGCTCATCCAGTCCAAGCCGGACATCACCGCCGTCTACGCGGAGAACGACGAGATGGGCCTCGGCGCCGTCACCGCCCTGAAGGCCGCGGGCAAGAAGCCCGGCAAGGACGTCAAGATCGTCTCGGTCGACGGCACCCGCAACGCCGTCCAGGCCCTCGCCGACGGCGACTACAACGCCGTCATCGAGTCCAACCCGCGCTTCGGGCCGCTCGCCTTCGCGACCGCCCAGAAGTTCTACGGTGGCGAGGAGATCCCCGAGAACGTCATCATCACCGACCGCGCCTACGACGAGACCAACGCCAAGGAATCGCTCGGCGGGGCGTACTGATCCGCTCCCGGCACCAACGGCCCCGGCCGCCGTGGCACCCGCACCGGGCCACGGCGGCCCCCGGGCCCTCACCCCTCGGACAGCGGAAGGCCTGAACGACCCATGGCACCACCCGAAGCAGTACCCCAGGCACCGGAGGCCGCCGGGGACACGGCCTCCGCCGTGCTCGAAGCCCGCTCGGTGAGCAAACGGTTCCCGGGCGTCGTCGCCCTCGACGACGTCGGCTTCTCCCTGCGTGCGGGGGAGACCCACGCACTGGTCGGGGAGAACGGTGCGGGCAAGTCGACCCTCATCAAGGTGCTGACCGGTGTGTACCGGCCGGACGGCGGCGAGCTCCGGATGGCGGGTGAACCGGTCAGGTTCGCCCGGCCGTTCGAGGCGCAGCAGGCCGGGATCTCCACGATCTACCAGGAGGTCAACCTCGTCCCCCTGATGAGCGTGGCGAGGAACATCTTCCTGGGCCGCGAGCCCAGGAACCGCTTCGGGCTCATCGACTTCGCCCGCATGCACCGGGAGACGGGCGAACTGCTCGACGGGTTCGGCGTGCACGCCGACCCCCGGCGCCCCCTGCACACCCTCGGTGTCGGCACCCAGCAGATGGTCGCGCTCGCCCGTGCCGTGTCCGTCAACGCCCAGGTCGTCATCATGGACGAGCCCACCTCCTCGCTGGAACCGCGCGAGGTCGAGACCCTCTTCCGGGTCATCGGCAACCTCCGCGACCAGGGCATCGCCGTGCTCTACGTCAGCCACCGCATGGACGAGCTCTACCGGATCTGCGACCGGGTCACCGTGCTGCGCGACGGACGCCACATCCACACCGGCGACCTCGCCGACCTCGACCGGATGCAGCTCGTCTCGATGATGCTCGGCCGCGACCTCTCCGAGGTGCGGCGCTCCGGCGTGACCAGCTTCGCCGCGGAGGGCCACGAGGCCGCCCGTACGCCCGTGCTCACCGCCACCGGCCTCTCCAGCCGCCTCCAGCTCCACGACATATCCCTGTCGCTGTACGGGGGCGAGGTCCTCGGTCTCGGAGGACTCCTCGGATCCGGCCGCAGCGAGACCGCCAAGGCGCTTTCCGGCGCGCTGCACCTGGACGCCGGCGAACTCACCGTCGACGGCACCCCCCTGAAGCGGCACACCCCGGCCGCCGCGATCCGGGCCGGCATCAGCCTGCTCCCCGAGGACCGCAAGGCCGAGGGCATCGTGCCCGGACTCTCCGTCCGGGAGAACATCGTGCTGGCCGCCATGCCCCGGCTCTCCCGGGCCGGTGTCGTCTCGCGCGCCCGGCAGGACCGGATCGTCGACATCTTCATGAAGCGTCTGCGGATCAAGGCGTCCAGCCCGGAGCAGAAGGTCGGGGAGCTCTCCGGCGGCAACCAGCAGAAGGTGCTGCTCGCCCGCTGGCTCTGCCTGGAACCCAAGGTCCTCCTGCTCGACGAACCCACCCGGGGCATCGACGTCGGAGCCAAGGCCGAGGTGCAGAGCCTCATCGACGACCTCGCCGGCGAGGGCCTCGCCGTCCTGCTCATCTCCTCCGACATCGAGGAACTCATCGAGGGCGCCGACCGGATCGTCGTCCTGCGCGGCGGCGCCGTCGCGGGCGAGCTGTCGGGCGACGACGTGGCCGAGGACCGGCTGCTCGAAGTGCTCGCCGACCACGCACCGCAGACGGCGGACCGGGCACCGGCCGCCCAGGAGGACCCCCGATGACCCGAACCGCCGTCGCCCCGTCCGCGAAGAGCGACAAGCCCCCCGGGCCCACGGGCGTGCCGGCCCGGCTGCGCGACCCCGCCTGGTACCAGCGCTACGGCGTCTACGTCGCCGTGGCGGTCGTGCTGCTCTTCAACGCGCTGTTCACCGAACACTTCATGACCGCGGACAACTTCCGCACCCAGCTCGTCCAGGTCGCCCCCATCGTGATCGTCGCCCTGGGCATGGCCCTGGTCATCGGCACCGAGGGCGTCGACCTGTCCGTCGGCTCGACCATGGCGCTCGCCGCCGCCTTCCTCCCGCTCTACCTCGGGTACGGGCTCGTCCCCGCCCTCGTCGTGTCCCTCCTGGCGGGCGCCGTGGTCGGAGCCGTCAACGGCAGCCTCGTCTCCCTCGTCGGCCTCCAGCCGATCGTGGCCACCCTCGCGCTCTTCGTCGGAGGCCGCGGACTCGCCCTCGTCATGGCCGACGGCCAGCTCAAGCAGATCGTCAACCCCGACCTGCTGTCGCTGGGCACCGGCTCCTTCCTCGGGGTGCCGCTCGTCGTCTGGATCGCCGGGATCCTCGCGGTCGCCGTGGCCTTCCTGGTGCAGCGCACCACCTTCGGCCGGCAGATCGTCGCCGTCGGAGGCAACCGCTCCGCCGCCGCGCTCGCCGGACTGCCCGTCAAGCGGGTCCTCATCGGTGTGTACGTGCTCTGCGGCGTGCTCGCCGCGCTCGCCGGCATCCTCGCCACCGCCAGGCTCACCGCGAGCGACCCGTCCTCGCTCGGCACCCTCATGGAACTCTCCGCCATCACGGCGGTCGTCGTGGGCGGCACCCCCCTCAACGGGGGCTCCGTACGCGTCCTGGGCACCGTCGCGGGCGCCCTGCTCATGCAGCTCCTCCGCGCCACGCTCGTCAAGCACGACCTGCCCGACTCCACCGCACAGATCGCCCAGGCGGCCATCATCATCGCCGCCGTCTACGTCGCCCGGGAGCGTCGGTCCCGATGAACGAAACCAAGCCCGCCACCGCCCCCCAGGCCCCGGTGCCGACCCAGGCGTCCGCGTCCCGCCCCGCCGCGCCCGGGCGGACCGGCCGCCTGCGTGCCGCCGAACTCCTCCAGCGCCAGGGCGTCCTCGCGGTCCTGCTGACCGTCGTGGTCGCCGCGTCGTTCATCTATCCGACGTTCGCCTCCCTGGACAACGCCCGCGGCGTCACCATCCAGGCGTCCTTCCTCGCCGTGGTCGCCCTCGGCATGACGCTGGTCATCATCACCGGCGGCATCGACCTGTCCGTCGGATCGGTCTTCGCCCTCGGCGGCGTGCTCGCCGCCTGGGCCTCGCAGTACGGATTCCTCGCCGCACTGCTGCTGCCCCTCGTGGTGTGCGGCGGGATCGGCCTGCTCAACGGGGTCCTGATCGCGCGCGGGAACATGGCGCCCTTCATCGTCACCCTCGCCACCCTGCTGGGCGCCCGCGGCCTGCTGCTCACCCTCACCGACGAGGGCGCCACCACCTACCTGGTGCCCAAGGACTCCGCCTTCGGGGAACTCGGCCAGGGCAGCGTCTGGGGCTTCGGCTACCCGATCGTCATCGCCCTGGTGCTGTTCGGGGCCGGCGGGCTCGTCCTGCAGCGCACCTCGTTCGGGCAGACCCTCTTCGCCGTGGGCGGCAGCAGCGACGCGGCCACCCTGATGGGCCTGCCGGTCGCCCGGACGAAGATCCTCGTCTACACGCTCAGCGGCCTGCTCGCCGGACTCGCCGGCGCCCTCAACGCGGCCCGGCTGTCCTCCGGCGTCACCATCGTCGGCGTGGGCATGGAACTCGACGCGATCTCCGCCGTCGTCATCGGAGGCACCCTCCTCGTCGGCGGCGCCGGCTCCATCAGCGGAACCCTCTGGGGCGTCCTCCTGCTGGCCGTCATCCAGAACCTGATCAACCAGATCGGCTCGCTCAACTCCTCCTACCAGTCGGTGGTCAGCGGCGGCTTCCTTATCGTTGTCGTGGTGGCCCAGCGCTATCTCGCGCGCAGTCGCAGAAGCACCTGACGACGAGCCGGCCCGCCCGGGCCGGCCACAGAGCCAAGCCGAGCCGAGCCGAACCAAGGAGTGCCGTGGGCGTCAGCCTCAAGGACGTTGCGCAACGGGCGGGCGTGTCCATCAAGACCGTGTCGAACGTGGTGAACCACTACCAGCACGTCACACCAGCCATGCGCGCCAAGGTGCAGAAGGCGATCGACGAGCTCGGCTACCGGCCGAACCTCACGGCCCGTCACCTGCGCAAGGGCCGCACCGGCATCATCGCCCTCGCCGTCCCCGAATTCGGCAACCCGTACTTCGCGGAACTCGCCGGAGCGGTCATCGACGCCGCCGCCCGGCACGACTACACCGTCCTGGTCGACCACACCGCCGGACTCCGGGAGAAGGAGCTGCTGGTCAGCCAGGGATTCCGGTCCCATGTGATCGACGGACTGATCCTCAGCCCCATCCACCTGGAGCCCGAGGACCTCATGGCGCGCACCGAGACCGCGCCGCTGGTCCTGCTGGGCGAGCGCGAGTACGAGGCACCGTACGAGCACATCGCCATCGACAACGTGGCGGCGGCCCGCGCGGCGGTCCGCCACCTCGTCGCCCAGGGCAACCGGCGGATCGCCTTCCTCGGTTCGCGCACCGGCCAGGAACGCCAGCCCGCGCACCTGCGCCTGCGGGGCTGGCGCGAGGAACTCACCGCCTCCGGCATCACCCCCGACGAATCCCTCGTCGTCGTCACCGACGGCTACGGCCGGGAGGACGGCGCCGCCGCCATGGCGCAGCTCCTGGACCGGGGGGACCGCCCCGACGCCGTCTTCGCCTACAACGACCTGATCGCCATCGGCGCCATGCGGACCCTCACCGAACGGGGCCTGCGCATCCCCGACGACGTCGCCGTCGTCGGCTTCGACGACATCGAGGAGAGCCGCTACACCACCACCACGCTCACCACCATCGCCCCCGACAAGGAGGCCATCGCCCGCCTCGCCGTCGACAGCCTCGTCGAGCAGCTCTCGGGCGCACCCGTCGCCGAACCGCGCAGGCCGCGCCCCGGCTACCGCCTCGTCGTCCGCGAATCCACCACACCCGGCCCCGACTCCGGCCACACCGAGGACCTCTGATGCCGCGCCCCACCGTGCACCGCACCCCCTTCGGCTCCGTCCAGGGCACCCGGACCGACCTGTGGACCCTCGACAGCGGTACGGGCGTCCGTGCCGAGGTACTGACCTACGGCGCGTCCCTGCACCGCCTCACCGTCCCCGACACCGCGGGAGCCGCCGCCTCCGTCGTCCGGTCGCTCGCGACCCTCGACGACTACACGGCCACACACCCCTACTTCGGGGCCGTCGTCGGCCGCTACGCCAACCGGATCGCCCACGGCAGATTCGTCCTCGACGGGACCGAGCACCACGTCCCCGCCAACGACCGGGGCCACGCCCTGCACGGGGGACCGGACGGCTTCCACACCAGGGTCTGGGCGGCCGCCCCGGACCGCACCGGCGACAGCGTGTCCGTCCGGCTCACCCTCCACAGCCCCGACGGGGACATGGGCTTCCCCGGAGCGCTGGACACCACGGTCACGTACACCCTGGACACGGCGGGCACCCTGGCCGTCGACTACGCCTCGGTCACCGACCGCCCCACCGTCGTGAACCTGACCAACCACGCCTACTTCGACCTGGCCGGCCACGACGACGTCCTCGGCCACCGCCTGGAGGTCGACGCCGACGCCTACCTCCCGGTGGACGACGACGGCATCCCCCTCGGCCCCCCGGCCGAGGTCGGCGGAACCCCGTTCGACCTCACCGCGGCCCGGATCCTCGGGGAGTGCCTCGGCACCGAGAACGCCCAACTCCGTTCCGCCGGAGGCTTCGACCACTGCTGGGTCCTGCGCCGCTCCGGCGACGCCCTGCACCGCGCCGCACGCCTCACCGCCCCGGACGAGGCCCGGATCATGGAGGTGTGGACGACGGAGCCCGGCATCCAGGTCTACACCGGCAACCAGCTCGACGGCTCCTTCACCGACGGCGCCGGCCGCCGCCACGGACGGCACGGCTCCCTCTGCCTGGAGACCCAGCACCTGCCCGACTCACCCAACCGGCCGGACTGGCCCAGCACCGTGCTCCGCCCCGGCGGCACCGCACGCAGCCGCACCGAGCTGCGCTTCCCGCACCTGCCGCACTGAGGCGGGTCGCGGAGGTCCCGGCCGCACGGACCCAGCAGTGGTCGAAGCCTCCGGCGGAACGGAGTTGGGCGTTCTCGGTGCCGAGGCACTCCCCGAGGATCCGGGCCG